>NZ_CP107532.1:4540416-4862500 GCF_025813715.1 Methylobacterium sp. FF17 | reverse complement strand
AGCTGTTCGCCGGCACCGTGGCGGAGAACATCGCCCGCTTCGATCCGACCGCGCCCTCCGAGGCGGTGATCGCCGCCGCCCGCTCGGCGGGGGTCCACGACCTGATCCTGCGCCTCTCGGAGGGCTACGACACCCGCATCGGCGAGGGCGGGGCGGGCCTGTCCGCCGGCCAGCGCCAGCGCGTCGGCCTCGCCCGCGCCCTCTACGGCAACCCGTTCCTCGTCATCCTCGACGAGCCGAACGCCAACCTCGACGCCGAGGGCGAGAACGCCCTGACGCAGGCGATCCTCGGGGTGCGCCAGCGCGGCGGCATCTGCGTGGTCATCGCCCACCGTCCGAGTGCCCTCGCGGCGGTGGACCTCATCCTGATGATGGCCGACGGGCGCGCCCAGGCCTTCGGCCCCAAGGACGAGGTCCTGAAGCGCGTGCTGCGCCCGGCCTCGGTTCCCGTCGAGACCCGCGCCGGGGGCGCGCAACCCGGTTCCCTGCAGGAGAGCGCGTGATGGCCACCGCCGTAAGCCCCTTGAACGGCATGCCCGCCCTGATGGCCCCGCGCCCCACGGCGCAGGGGTCGATCCGCCGCCACCTCGCCCTCAGCGTCGCCTTCGGGGCGGTGCTGGTGCTGGGGGTGGGCGGCTGGGCCACCTTCACCCACATCTCCGGAGCGGTGATCGCGCCGGGCCAGCTCGTGGTCGAGTCCGACGTCAAGAAGGTGCAGCACCCCACCGGCGGCGTGGTCGGCGAGCTGCTGGTGCGCGAGGGCGCCCGGGTCCAGGCCGGCGACGTGCTCATCCGCCTCGACGAGACCCAGGTCCGGTCCAGCCTCGACATCGTCCTGAAGGCCCTCGACGAGCTGGCCGCGCGGCGCGCCCGCAACGAGGCCGAGCGCGACGGGGCGGCCCGCATCACCTTCCCGCGCGAGCTCCTGGCCCGCCAGGCGAGCGAGCCGGCGGTGGCCCTCCTGATCGAGGGCGAGACCCGGCTGTTCACCTCCCGCGTGGCGGGCCGCGAGGGCCAGAAGGCCCAGCTGCGCGAGCGCGTCCAGCAGCTGCGCGAGGAGATCAAGGGGCTCACCGAGCAGGTCGCCGCCAAGGCGCGCGAGATCGGCTTCATCACCGGCGAACTCACGGGCGTGCGCGAGCTCTACGCCAAGAACCTCGTCTCGCTCGCCCGCGTCAACGCGTTGGAGCGGGACGCCGCCCGCCTCGACGGCGAGCGCGGCCAGCTCACCGCCTCGATCGCCTCGGCCCGGGGCAAGATCGCCGAGACCGAGCTGCAGATCCTGCAGATCGACGGCGACATGCGCACCGAGACCGGCAAGGATCTCGCCGAGATCCGCGGCAAGTGGTCGGAGCTCGTGGAGAAGCGCGTCGCGGCCGAGGACCAGCTCAAGCGGATCGAGATGCGCGCTCCGCAATCGGGCACCGTGCACCAGATGACGGTGCACACGATCGGCGGCCTGGTGACGCCCTCCGAACCCGCGATGCTGATCGTGCCCGAGGCCGACCAGCTCGCGGTGGAGGTGAAGATCCAGCCGCAGGACATCGACAACGTCCGCCTCAACCAGCCGGCGGTCCTGCGCTTTCCCGCCTTCAACCAGCGCCTCACCCCGGAGATCGACGGGGTGGTGAGCCGGGTCTCGGCGGATGTGACCACCGACCCGAAGACGGGCATGAGCTTCTACGTCGCCCGCATCCGGGTGCCGGAGGACCAGAAGCAGCGCCTCGGCACCGCCCGCCTCGTGCCCGGCATGCCGGTGGAGAGCTTCGTGCAGCTCGGCGACCGCTCGGTGCTGAGCTACCTCATCAAGCCGCTGTCGGACCAGATCGCCAAGGCTTGGCGGGAGCGCTAAGGCTTGGCGGGAGCGCTGGGGCCTGGCGGGAGCGCTGGGGCCTGGCGGGAGCGCCGAGCGAGCGGGGCGACGGATCGCGCCGCCCGTCGCCGGCCTCGTGACCGCCTGTCGCAGGGATCGCGCCGGCGCTTCCGCGCGTCCGTCCTAATACATCCGGGCGATGTGCCCGGATGTCCCGATCCCGGATCCGGGACCCGCCTTCGCGCTTGCGAGATCCCCGGGCGAACGCGCGGGCCGGCGCGGGGACGAGCGCCCCGAGCGGGCTTTTGCCCCGCAACCGAGGACCGCGCCCGTAAAACCCCGTCAGTCGCGGGGCTTCGTCCCGTCGTTCAGGCGCCTGACCATCGTCCGGATATGGGCCCGCAGGATCGGAAGTCTCTGTGCGAGAAACGAGGCCGCCTGAACGGCGGGGTGTTCCTGGGCTTCCATCATCGATCCGACCTTCCTTCCCGACTACCCCGATTGCTCACGCCGCAGCGCACAAAAGCATCGGGAAACAACTGACGGCCGACGTCAAGGGCCCATTGTGGGGGAATTGCTATTCCGTGCCGGCACGCCCACGATCCGAGAGGTCAGCAAGGGGGCGGGAGACAGACACATGTGCCCGTCGGGCATCGTCTTTCCTGTCTTCCCGCATCCTGGCGCTCCTTTGGCGAAAAATCTGTTCGGCGAAAACTGGCCCGACGCATGATGGCATGCGCGCGAATGGGATCACGTCGCACCACGTTGGAATCGAATCCTTCACACGTGCGCCGTCCCGTGTTCCGGAAAGCGGTTCCCTCCATGCGCTTCCATTTCGACCTGACCGACGGCCGGATCACGATGCCCGACCCCGAGGGTGCCGATGCGGCGGACCTCGCTGAGGCCATCGAGCAGGCCGCGATCGTGATCGAGGAACTGCGCGGCACCGGCGAGTTGCAGGATGTGGACGGCCCCTGGGATCTGGTGATCAAGGATAGCAGGGGACAGGAGTTACACCGCCTGCAGATCTTGCCAAGCGAATAAACCGGCCAAGCTGACAAAATTCCATATCACATGTTGTTTATGTGGTCCGTCGACAGCTTAACCTTTGATGCTTTCGCGATGGCAACTGAGTTCTCGGCGAGAATGATGTCTTGCCGGGCACGCCGTCTTGCCGGGCACGCCGTCTTGGCTGGCACGAGGTCTTGCCGAGGACGAACCCTTGGCGAGGATGGCGGCGCGAAAACAGTTTCATGCCCCGGCCAGTTCGGCGGCCGCCCGCGCCAGCGTTCCGCCGGGCGCGCGCAGCGCCTCCAGGATCGAGAAATGGTCCGCCCCGGCGATCGCCTGCAGCCGCGTGGGCAGGTCCCGCTGCGCCCGCGCCTCGGCGTAGGCCCGGGATTGCCGCTGCAATTCCGGCAGCTCCCGCGCGCCGTGGGCGACGACCAGGGGCGCGGCGCGCTCCGTCATCGTCCGGATCGGCGACAGGGCCTCGACCTCGTCCGGGGTCAGCCGCAGGGCGTCGTCGAGGGTGGTCCGGGCGATGGGCGCGAGGTCGAAGACCCCGCTGACGGCGAGGGCCGCATCGACCTCGGGCCAGGCGAGCGCCAGGGCGGCGAGGTGGCCGCCGGCGGACCAGCCGGAGACGACGAGGCGCCGGCGCGCGAGGCCGGCGACCGCGTCCCGGGCGCGCAGGGTGCCGAGGGCCGCGCGGATTTCGTCGGCGATCCGCGTCAGCGACGCTTCCGGCGCCAGGGTGTAGCCGATCAGCGCCACGTCCATCCCCAGGGCCAGCGGCCCCTCCGCCATGCAGGCGAAGCCCTCCTTGGCGTTGCGCTGCCAGTAGCCCCCGTGGATGAAGGCCAGGAGCGGCGCGTGCCGCCGGCCGCAGGCGAACAGGTCGATGCGGTTGCGCGGGCCCGGGCCGTAGGGGATGTCGAGGGCGTGGCCGGGTGCCGCCCGGAGCCGGGCGCTGCGCGCGGCCCAGTCGGCGAGGCGGGCGGCGCTGTCGGCCACCGCGCCGGTGTTGTCGTAGGCCCGGCTCAGGGCCGCGCGGTCGAGGGTCCGCCAATCCGCCTCAGGACGCATCGCCGGTGCCCCGGTACCAGTCCACGAGGTCGCCCCCTTGCGCGAACCAGACGTCGTCGCGGGCGAGGCACGCGTCGAGGAGGCGCTCCAGCAGGCCGATGCGATGGGGCACGCCGGTGATGTAGGGGTGGATCGCGAAGCCCATCACCTTGGCGCCCCCGAGCGGGCCGTCGCCCGCCGCCTCCGCCGCGAGGCGTTCGAGCTGGGCCAGCGCCCGGTCCACGAACTCGTCGGCGCGGTGGTGCTGGATCGCCAGGAGGGGGATGTCGTTCAGCTCCACCGAGTAGGGCAGGGTGATGAGCGGGCGGGTCGCGGTGACGATGCGGCAGGGCCGGTCGTCCACCACCCAGTCGCCGACATAGTCGAGGCCGGCGGCGGCGAGGTGGTCCGGGCTGTCGAGGGTCTCGGTGAGGCCGGGGCCGAGCCAGCCGCGCGGGTTCGACCCCGTCACCGCCCGGATCGCGTCGAGGGTGCGGGCGATCATGGCGGGCTCGTCGGCGATGCGCTGGGTCGGGACCTGGTGGAAGCCGTGCCCCATGAACTCCCAGCCGGCCGCGTGCGCGGCCTCAGCCACCCGGGGATAGGCCTCGCAGACCGAGCCGTTGATCGACAGGGTCGGGCGGATGCCGCGCGCCTCGAACGCCGCGAGGACGCGCCAGAACCCGACCCGCATCCCGTATTCGTGCCAGCCCCAGTTGGCGAGATCCGGCAGCAGGGCCGCGCCGGTGGGCGCCACCAGGACCTGGCGCGGCATCGGGTTGTCGATGAGCCAGTGCTCGACGTTCACCACCGGCCAGAGCGCCACGCGCTTGCCGCCCGGCAGGGCGAGGCGCGGCCGGTCGATCGCGGCCCGGTAGGCGAGGCGATGCTCGGGCCGGCGGGGATCGGAAAAGTCCGGTTCGGTCATGGGGGTTCGCGGGATCTGTTCTGGAGGGATGCGAGCCCGCGTCACGGGCGCCGCCCGGTTCTCCTCCCCCTTGCGGGGAGGGGAAGGCCCGCTTTCGGGACTCGTGGACGCGTGGCGACGGTTGAGCGCCGTGTTACGCGCCTCCCCTCACGCCGCCACGCGGCCGTGGTGGCTGTGGAGCTGGGCCGAGAGCATCCGGCGGATGTCGTTGAAGGCGGGGCTGGAGACGTCGCGGCGCCGGGGCAGGGCGATGTCGTGCACGGCGTCGATCCGCCCCGGGCTCGGCGACATCACCACGACGCGATCGGCGAGGAAGATCGCCTCCTCGATGGCGTGGGTGACGAACAGCACGGTGAGCCCGGTGCGGCTCCAGAGGTCGAGGAGCTCGTCCTGCAGGCGCTCGCGGGTCATGGCGTCGAGCGCCCCGAAGGGCTCGTCCATCAGCACCACCTCCGCCTCGTTGGCGAGCACCCGGGCGATGGCGACGCGCTGCTTCATGCCCCCCGAGAGCTGGTGCGGATGCGCGTCCGCGAAGGCTCCCAGACCCACGAGGTCGATGTAGCGGGCCACCGTGTCCCGGATCTCCGCCGCCGGGCGCCCGCGCGATTTCGGCCCGAAGCCGATGTTGTCGCGCACGCTCAGCCAGGGGAACAGGCCGTAATCCTGGAACACCATGCCGCGCGAGGGGTCCGGCCCCGCGATGGGCTTGCCCCACATGCACGCCTCCCCCGACGAGGCGGTCTCGAAACCGGCCGCGATGCGCAGCAGGGTGGACTTGCCGCAGCCCGAGGCGCCGAGCAGGCAGATGAACTCGCCGCGCTTCACGCTCAGATTCGCGCCCTTCAGGGCCGTGATGGTCTTGCCCTGGACCGCGAAGGTTTTCCCGACGTCGCGGATGTCGAGGATCGGCAGGGTGGGCTCAGCCATGGAACACCTCAAGCATGGGCAGGGTCAACCATAGGCACGGTCAACCATGAGACGGACTCCAGGCGAGGAGGCGGCGGCCCAGCGCCATCACGATTCGGTCCGACAGGAAGCCGGCGACCCCGATGACGATCATGCCGCAGATCACGATCTCGGTGCGCGAGAGCTGGCGCGCCTCCATGATGATGGCCCCCAACCCCGTCTGCACCCCGGTCATCTCGCCGACCACGATCACCACCCAGGCGAAGCCGAGGCCGAGGCGCAGCCCCGTGAAGATCGACGGCAGGGCGGCGGGCAGCACCACCCGGAGGAACTGGGCCGAGCCCCGGCAGCCGAGCATCGCGGCCGCCTCGAACAGGCGCGGCTCCACCGAGCGCACCCCGAAGATGGTGTTGACGAGGATCGGGTAGAACGCCCCGAGGAAGACCAGGAAGTAGGCCGAGCGCGGCCCGAGCCCGAACAGGATCATGGCGAGCGGCAGCCAGGCGGTGACGGGCACGGGGCGCAGGATCTGGAAGGTCGGGTCGAGGAGCTGGCGCATCAGCGGCACCCGGCCGATGAGGAGGCCCAGCGGCAGGGCGCACAGCACCGCGAGGGCGAAGCCCCCGAAGACCCGCGACAGCGAGGCGCCGAGATGGGTGAGCAGGGTGGCGCTGAAGGCGTCGTCGTTGATGCCCCCCACCGCGAGGTCGACCAGCGCCGTCCAGACTTCGGCCGGCGGCGGGATCAGGCTGTAGGGCCGCCCGGTGGTGAGGAGATGCCAGACGAGGGCGAGTCCGGCGGGGATGGCGAGCGCCAGGGCGGCCTCGCGCAAACGTCCCCAAGGCAGACGCGCCCAAGGCAAGCGCATCCACGGCAGCGCGAGGCGCGGGCGGGGCGCCGCCTCCGGCACGGGCGCCGCCGCGAGGGCGGCCGGCGCGGCGCTCACGCGTCCCTCATGGCGTCGACGAAGCGGGTGTCGATGAAGGTCGCGAAGTCGGGCAGGCGCTTGATCTGCTTCAGGGCCAGCATGCGGTCGGCATAGACCTTGGCCTGGGCGATCTCGGTCTCGCCGAGCTTCCACTTCAGCTCGACATTGGGGGCGGAGAGCTCCAGGGCCTCGCGCTTCTGCCCGAGCTTGGCCACCGCCATGGCGATCATCGCCGCGCGGTTGCCCTGCGCGTAGTCGGTCGCCTTGCGGTGGATCTCCAGCATGGTGCGGACGATCTCGGGCTTCTTCGCGATGGTCTCGGCATGCGCGCCGAACACCATGTTGAGGGCGCCCATCTCGGTGCCGTAGGGATACTCCACGAGGCTGCCGATGCCGCTGGCGAGGCTGACGCCGGGGGCCGGCTCGGCGCCCACGTAGGCGTCGATGTCGCCGCGCGCCAGCGCGATGTGCATCTCGGAGAACGAGATCCGCACCGGCGTGATGTCCTTGACGCTCATCCCCTCCTGGCGGAGGCGCTCCAGGGCGAAGACCTCCTGGGTCGAGCCGGGCCAGAGGGCGACGCGCTTGCCCTTCAGGTCCTTCAGGGTGGCGATGCCCGCATCCTTCTTGGCGATGATCGCCATGCCGCGATTGCAGGTGGAGGCGATGATGACCAGCGGCTCGCCGGCGGCCGCCCCGAGGGTGCCGGCGGCGATGCCGAAGGTGCCGAACTCCACCGACTGCGTCACCACCGCGTTCTTGCACTCGGTGGGGCTCTCGAAGGGCACGACCTCGACCCGGTAGCCGGCCGGGGTGAACTGCTCGTAGAAATGCGGCGCGATGGAGTGGATCAGCTTCAGGGAGCCCATCCGGATCACCGTCGTCCCCTGCGCGCGCGCCGGGCGCGCCATGCCGAGGGGCGCGGACAGGAGACCAGCGCCGAGGCCGGCGAGAAGGGTACGGCGGCGGATCATGGGCAGGCTCCGGCGGGATTTCAGGCCCATGCTAGGGAGCAGCGGTGTTGCGCACGAGTGCTGTTTCTTGACCGGGCCGTTGCGTTCGGGGCAACAGGGAGGGGACACCGGCCGGGCCCCGCGATGAAGCATCTGCGCATCCTCACCTACGTGGCGGAAGTCGCCCGCCACGGGGCGATCCGCCGGGCGGCGGAGCGGCTCAACATCACCCCCTCGGCGCTGACCCGGCAGATCCAGGATCTGGAATACGAGCTCGGCACGCCGATCTTCGAGCGGGTGGCGCAGGGGATGCGCCTCAACGCGGCGGGGGAATTGCTGGTGCGCCACATCCGCGACCAGCGCGCGGACCTGGAGCGGGTGCGCTCGCAGATCGCCGACCTCTCGGGCGTCCGGCGCGGCCACGTGGCGCTGGCCTGCAGCCAGGCCTTCGTCACCCACGTGGTGCCGGACGAGGTGGAGGCCTACCGGGCGCAGTTCCCCCAGGTCACCTTCTCCGTGCAGGTGCGCGATCACGCCGAGGCGGTGGCCGCGCTGGCCCGGTTCGAGGCGGACCTCGCCCTGGTGCTGCAGCCGCCGCCCTCCGCCGAGATGCAGGTGCTGTTCTCCTGCCGCCAGACCCTGTGCGCCCTGGTGCGGGCGGGGCATCCGCTCGCCGCCGAAGCCGGGCCGGTGCGCCTGCGCGACTGCCTCGCGCATCCGCTGGCGCTGCCGGACCGCTCGCTCGCCATCCGCCACCACCTCGACGAGGCGCTGGCGCGGCGGGGCACGCCGCTCGCGCCCGTCATCGAATCGAGTTCGCTCGAATTCCTGCGCAACCTGGTGCTGCGCGAGGACGCGGTCAGCCTGCAGGTGCCGAGCGGCATCCCCGACGACCCGCGCCTGTGCTCCCGCCCCATCGACCCCCGCGATCTGGACCCGATGGCGCTGATCCTGGCGCAGCTGCGCGGCCGCACCCTGCCGGTGGCGACGGCGAAGTTCGCCGACCGCTTCGCCGGCCGCCTGCATCAGCGCTACGGTGGACCGGAACGTTGAGCCGGACGCGCGGGCCGCATCCCGTCGTCGCGAGAACCCGGAGGGTGGGGCGCATGCGCGGTCTGGTGGCCTGGATCGGCCTGCTCGCGGGTGGCGCGACCCTGGCGGTGGCGGCCGCCCCCGTCGTCGCGCCGGCGATCCTGGCGGGCCGGCTCCTCGGCGCGGCCGACGATCCCGGAACGCTCGCCGAGATCCGCCTGGAGCGCGCGGCCACGCCGGAGAGTCTGAGCGCGGGGCTCGACGCCGCCCTCGCGGCCGAGGACGAGGACCTGGCCCAGAGTTTCCTGGCGCTGGCCGAGGCGCGTGGCATCGCCATCGATCCGGCACGCCGCGCCCGGGTCGAGGCCCTTGCCGGAAACCGGGTCTCGCGCGCCGCACGGGACTTCGCGCACGGCGCCGTCTCGGGCGAGGCGGAGGGGACGGCCGGCCTCGCCGGGTCGCTCGCCGCCGACGTCACGGGGATCGGGGACGTGCGCGACCTTCTCCGCGAGGGCGGGCGCTACGCCCGGAACGAACCCTACGATGCCCTCGTGCTCGGCATGGCGCTGGTGGGCCTGCCGCTGACCGCCGCCACCTGGGCGGGGGGCGCGGGCGCGGGCGCGCGCGCCGGCATGACCGTGCTGAAGGCGGCCCGGCGCGGGGGCCGGCTCTCGCCCGCCCTGACCGTGAGCCTCGGCCGCACCCTGCGCACCGGCCTCGACCGCGAGGCCCTGGCCCGCGCCGTCACGGCCTCCGCCCGCCTGGATCTCGCCGGCGCCCGCGCCGCCGCGGGCCTCGCGGTGCGCCCCGGCGCGGTGGCACGCCTGACCGGGCTGGCCGCCGATTCCGTGGCGCTCGGCCGCCGCACCGGCCAGCGCGGGGTGATGCAGGTGCTCGGTCTCGCCCGCGACCCGGCCGACGTCACCCGCGCCGTCCGCCTCGCCGAGCGCCTCGGCCCCCGCACCCGCGCCACCCTCGCACTCCTCGGACGCGGGGCCCTGGCCCTCGTCAGCGGCCTCGTGAAGCTGGCGAGCGCCCTGCTGGCAGGGGTGATGTGGTGCCTCGGCGTGGCGCTGTTCTGCCGGCGGCTCGGGCTGCTGCTGGGCCGGGCGATCTGGCGACGGCCCGCCGCCGCGCCTGGACGGAGGGAAGTCCAGCCTCCGAAAGCCACCCGCACGATTGACGTGTGATAATTTCCCACATAAAGGAGGTGTCAACGATCCTCCGGTCGAACGCGAACACGTGCGCGGATCGGAAAGAACGAATACTGTCTTCTGACGTAACCAGAGGCCAGAAAAATCCAGAAACCGTGAAATCGTTGAATTTCTCGAACGCGCCGCGATAACCTGTCGACAGTGATACGCTGGGTTAAATTGATGACATCGAATAACCTGACGCCGCACATCCTTCAGCCGCGCGAATCCCGCTGGATTCAGCTTCGGCAACGGCCGGTCATAGCCTGGTTCACGGGTCTGTCGGGATCGGGGAAATCGAGCATCGCCGATGCGGTCGACCGGACCCTCACCGCCCGCGGGCGTCACACCGTGGTCCTCGATGGCGACACCCTGCGCAATGGGCTCAACCGCGACCTGGGCTTCAGCCCGAAGGATCGCGACGAGAACGTGCGGCGGGCCGCCGAGGCGGCGGCCCTGATGGCCGAGGCCGGGCTGATCGTCCTCGTCTCGCTGATCTCGCCCCTGCGCGCCGAGCGCGCGAATGCCCGCCGCATCGCCGGGGACCTCCCCTTCATGGACGTCTTCGTGAGTACGCCCCTGCCGGTCTGCGAGACCCGCGACCCGAAGGGCCTGTACCGGCGCGCCCGCACGGGTCAGATCCCCGACTTCACCGGGATCTCCGCGCCCTATGAGCCGCCGGGCAACCCGGACCTGACCATCGTCACCGAGAACCGCAGCATCGCGGAATCGGCGCGCCCGCTGGTCGACGTGCTGCTGGGGCTCAGCGCCTGGCCCGGGGGTGCGGCGGCGCGGCGGGCGCCCGTCGCGGGCACGCGCCCCGGTATCCTGGCCCCGGCCGCGGTCTGACCGGCGATGCGACGCTGTCTCGTCCATATCGGCATGCCGCGCACCGGCTCGACGTCGCTGCAGACCGTCCTGACCCACCTGCGGCCCGAACTCGTCCGCCACGGCGTGCTCTACCCGGAGATCAAGCCGCGCTCGGTGACCTGGGACGATCCGAATCACCAGGCTTTCGGCGAGACCCTGGACGGGCGCCGCCCCGCCCGCGAGCGTGCGGAATGCCTCGAGTC
The DNA here is from genome assembly GCF_025813715.1 of Methylobacterium sp. FF17. Lineage (NCBI taxonomy): Bacteria > Pseudomonadati > Pseudomonadota > Alphaproteobacteria > Hyphomicrobiales > Methylobacteriaceae > Methylobacterium > Methylobacterium flocculans. The sequence continues at coordinate 4,851,607 of NZ_CP107532.1, read as the reverse complement.
CCTCGCGCGCACCCTCGCCGGGACGCAGGCCGACACGGTCATCCTGTCCTACGAGGATTTCGCCCAGCAGCAGCGGCGCTTCGGCGTACCGGAGCAGTTGCGCGCGATCCTGAGCCGACACGGCTTCGCCATGGAGGTCGCCGTCGTGGTGAAGGCGCCCTCCGAGCACCTCAACTCCCTCTACAGCCACCGGGCCCAGATGATCCGCGAGCTGCGCCCGTTCCGCGCCTTCGCGCGGCAATCCTGGCGCTCCGCCCGCTTCGACTATCGCGCCCTGGTCGAACCCTGGATCGCGGCCGCCGACGGCCGCATCCGGGCCCTTCCGCTGCGGGACCGGCGCGCGGCGGGCTCCCTGGTGGAGCGCTTCGTCGCGGCGACCGATCTCACCGGGCGGATCGGCCACCTGATCGGGGCCGACGAGCGCGACCGCGTCGAGAACCGCTCGCCCGGTCCCCTCGCGGTCGAGGCGAGCCGCCGCCTCCGCCGCCTCGGAGTCCACCGGCAGGCCCAGGTCCATCCCCGCCAGATCGGCCGGTTCATCGACGGCGAGGCCTGGGTCCGGGGCTGGGACGCCACGCCGTTCCGGGGCGACGATCCGGCCGTGCTCGCGCGCATCGACGCCCATTTCGGACCCGCGAACGACCGCTTCGCCCGCTGGGTCTGGGGGGCGCCCTGGGCGTCGGTGGTGCGGGATGCCGATCCGCGGCCCCCGAACGAGCTCGCCGGCCGGCCGCTCACCCCGGAGACCGAGGCGCAGGTCGCCTGCCTCGTCGACCGCACCCTCGCCCATCACGACTTCCGCATTCCGCTGCACTGGTGGAGCCGGCTGCGCGACGCCGCCGAGGCCGGGACCGTGCGGGCCGCGCCGCTCGTCGGCTACCGGGGCTGGCGGGTGACCTGAGGGGCTGCGGGAGCCCCTGCGGGAGGGACGTCGCCCGGATCGACACGGTCCGCTCCCCGGCGGCCGGTTCCGGGCCGCGATCCGCCCCGCCCCTCACAGGTCGAGCACGTCCACCGCATCCCCGAGCCGGTCCCGGGCCAGCTCCGCCACGTGGCGGTGGTGGGTGAACAGGATGGGCTGGATCGTGTCGCCCACCGCCGCCAGGGCTTCGAGGCCGTGGGCGGTGCGGGCGTCGTCGAAGGTGAGGAAGAGGTCGTCGCCCACGAAGGGAGCGGGCTCGGAGCGGGTGGCGTAATCCTCCAGGTAGGCCAGCCGCAGGGCGAGGTAGAGCTGGTCGCGGGTGCCCTCGCTCAGGCCCTCCACGGGCACGAGCTCGCCCCCGGCGCGGCGGCCGGCGAGGCGGGGGGTGTCGGCGGCGTCGTAATCCTGGGCGAGGCCCGCGAAGGCGCCCCCGGTCAGGGCCCCGAACAGGGCGCCGGAGCGGGTCAGCAGGGGGTCCTGCTGGCCGGCCCGGTGGCGGCCGATGGCGGTGCCGAGCATCAGGCCCGCGAGCTTCAGCACCGCCCAGTGCCGCCCCTGCGCCTGCAGCTCGGCCTCGGCCGCCTTGCGCTGGGCCAGGGCCAGTTCGGCCCCGATGCCGCCCTCCAGTTCGGCCCGGCGGCGCTCGTGGCGGTCGCGGTCGGCGAAGGCGCGCTGTCCGCTCCTGTCGAGGTCGTCCGCCTCGGCCGCGAGGTTGGCGAGCTGCGCCTCGATGTCGTCGCCGCTGAGCGCCGCGAGGTCCGCCCGCAACGCCGCCTCCGGCAGGCCGTCGCCCGCCCGCGCCAGCTCGGCCCGGCGCTCGGCGAGTTCCGCCTCCCAGGCCCGGCGGGCGGTGAGGCGGGCATGCAGGGCCTCCGGGTCGGTGTCCGGGGGCAGGGCCGGGCCCTCGGCCAGCAGGGCGGCGAGGTCGGCCCGCGCCGCCTGCGCCGCCCGGGCCGCCGCCGCGCCCGCCGCCTCGGCCGCCGCGCGCTGGCGCGCCAGCTCCGCCCGCCGGCTCTCGCCCTTGAGGGCGTTCTGCAGGCGGGTGTGGACCGCCTTCATGGCGGCGGTGGGCGGCAGGCCGGCCAGATCCGGCGCCACCGCCCCGATCAGCCGCGCAACCGCGTCCCGGTAAGTCTCCAGGTCCCGGACGATGCCGTTGACCCGGCCGAGGCGGTTGTCGCGCTCGGCCAGGGCCGCCGGTACCGCCCGCCAGGCGGCGAGCGCCGCCTCGGCCTCGTCGGGGCCGGCCTCCGGAGGCAGGCCGAGGCCGGCGAGCGCCGGCCCCCAACCCTCGCGCCAGGACGCGGCCCGCGCCCGCGCCTCGGCCAGGGCCGCCTCGGTGCGGGCGATCTGCTCGGCGGCGCTGGCGGCGCGGGTCTTGGCGTCGCGCACGGCCTCCCAGCGCAGGGCGAGTTCGGCGACCCGGTCCTCCACCCGGGCGAGCATCCGCCCGACATCGAGGCCCGCGAGCTCGGGGAGCCCGGCCCGGCGGCTGAGGTCGGCCAGCGGCGCCCGGCAGGCCTCCACCCGGGCGGCGGTGCGGGCCTCCTCCAGGCGCGTGGTCTCGAGGGCCTGGGCGTCGTCGAGGAGCGTCTCGACCTCGCCGAGCCAGGCGGCCATCTCGACCGGGGCGGCGGGCACGATCCCGCAGGGCGCCCAGGCCTCGCGCCAGGCCGTTGCCCCTTCGGCCAGGCGGGCCTCGCAGGCGGCGAGCGCCTCGGCGGCGGCCGCCGCCTCGGCCTCCTCGGCCTCCAGGCTCCGGGCATCGGCCGCCTGCTCGGCGACGCGGGCGGCATCGCTGACGAGGTCGTCGGCGGCCCGGTCGGCGGCGGCGAGGGCCGCGCCGAAGCGGGCGAAGGCGTCGGGCGCGCCGCCGGGCAGGGCGGCGAGCAGGGCGTCGCGGGCGGCGCGCAGCGCGCGCAGGTCCGCCGGACTCGGGATCGGCCGTCCACCCTCGCGGGCCCGCAGGCGGGCCCGGCGCTGGGCCACCGCCGCCCCCGCCGCCGCGCGCCGGTCGGCGGCCCGGTCGCGCTCCCGCGCCTCCGCGTCGAGGTCGCGCCGGAAACGCGCCACCGCCTCGGCGGAGGGCGGGCGCCCGGCCGCGTAGGCGGCGAGGTCCGGCACCGGCGGGCTCAGCCGGGCGGCCTGCGCGGCGATCGAGCGGGCCTCGCGCGTCACCGAGGCGTCGAGGTCCTCGCGCCGGTCGAGGTCGCGCCGGAGGGTGGCGAAGGCCTTGAGGTCGGCCCGCAGGGGGGCGGGGTCGGCGAGCCCGCCCGCCCCCGCCATCGCGGCGGCGAGCCGCTCCTGCTCGGCCCGGCGGGCGTCCCGGTCCTGGCTCAGCCGGCCGAGGGTGGCCGCGTCCTCGCGCCCGGCGCGGATCAGACCCTCGATGCGGGTGCGGGCCGCATCGGAGGGCTGGCGGGCGCGCAACATCTCCGCATCGGGCAGGCCGATGCGTGCAGCAAGATGCGCCAGCTCGCGCCCGAACCCGTCGGCCTCGCCCCGGATGCGGGGCAGGTCGATGCCGCCCTTGTCGAACCGGTCGATGCCCCGGAACGCCTCCAGGATCTCGTCGGCCCGGGCGAGCACGCCCTCGTCCACCGGTACCCCCTCGAGGGCCAGCGCCGCCTCGCGCGCGGCGGCCCCGGTCCGGGCCGCGGCTTCCCCCGTCGCCCGCAGGGCCGCCAGCCCCGCGCCGAGCCGGTCGATCCAGGCGTCCGGCACGGCGACGAGGTCGGGCTCGGCCCCGGCGCGCTGGGCCATCCCGTCGATGGCCTGGAGCAGGGGGCCGACCCGGCGCAGCCGGGCGAGCCGCGCCTGCTCGGCGGCGATGCGCCCGCGCGCCGCCTTGATCTCGGCGAGCTGCGCGCCCGCCGCCTCGATCTCGCCGTTGAGGTCGCGCCAATCCCCGGCGCGCAGCTCGCCTGCGCGGATCGCCTTGCGGGCCTCCTCGTAGCGGCCAAGCGCCTGGTAGAACGTGCGTTTCTGGCTGGCGCGCGGGGTGAACACCTCGGCCGCCTCGGCCTCCAGCTCGGCCTGGAGGCCGCTGTAGCCGCGCAGGCCCGAGGCCGCCGCGAACAGGCTCGCGCCGACCTCGCCCTCGGCGTCCATCATCTCCGCCGCCCCCGCCCGGAGCGAGCGCGCATCGAGCCCGAAGGCGCGGCAGAACACGTCGCGCGACAGGCCGCCGAGGAAGGGCGCGAGCGCATCCTCGGGCAGGGCCCCGTCGGCGGCGTCGACCAGGGTGTTCCGGGTGCCCTTGCGCCGGCGGAAGGCGAGGCGGCGCCCGTCGGCGGCGCGGATCTCCGCCCCGATCCGCATCTGCGGCATGTCGTGCAGGAAGTCGTAGCGGGTGCGCGTCTCGATGCCGAACAGGAGGTCGGTGACGGCGCTGAGCGCCGAGCTCTTGCCGGCCTCGTTGGGCCCGAGCACCACGTGCAGGCGCGCGCCCTCGCGGAACCTCACCGTGCGGCCCGTGAAGGGGCCGTAGCGTTCGAGATCGAGGCTGAGGAGACGCATCGGGACCTTGGGCGGTTACGGAGCGGGTTTCGCGGACGCGGTCGCCGGTTCCTGCAAAACCGGCGACACAGGGACGATCTCAGCAGGTGCGGCCGGTCAGGCGCCCGAGGATCACCGCCTCGGCCTCCGCGCAGAGGGCATCGAGATCGGCGGCGAGGTCGTCCTCGGCCAGACCGCCCGGCAGCGAAGAACCTGGTAGCGAAGAACCCGGCAGCGAGGCACCCGGCATCTTGGCGGTGATCTCGGCGAGCGCCGCGCGGGCGCGGGCGCGAAACTCGGGATCGTGGTCCACGGCCGCCAGCAGCGTGGCGGGGTCGATAGCGGCGAAGGCGTCGGGTCGCGCCTCGGTGCGGGGCCGACGCGGGCGGGCGGTCTCGATCTTCAGGCGCTCCAGCCAGATGTCCTCGTGGATCCGGTGGGCGGCGGCCTGGATCTCGGCGGTGAGTCCCTCGCGGTCGGCCGCGAGGCGGTCATGGGCCGGCGTCTCGCCGTGCAGGCGCACCCGCACGGCCATGAGCCGCGCCGCGGCGGCGTCTCCGAGCGGGCGCAGGGCCGCCTCGATGGCCGCCACCGCCTCGCGCTCGGTCGAAGCCTCGGAGAGATCGACCTCCAGGTGGTGGAAGCGGGCCTGATCCACGATCAGGCGCTCCACGCTCCGCACCCGGCCGTCGGCGACGGACACGGCGACGGCGCCCTTGGGGCCGCACTCGCGGATGCTGCGGCCCTGGAGGTTGCCCGGGAACACGATCCAGGGATCGCGGGCGAGCTCGGCGTATTCGTGGACATGGCCCAGCGCCCAGTAGGCGTAGCCGCGCCCCGCCAGATCCGCCACCGAGCAGGGCGCGTAGGTGGCATGGGCCGCGTGCCCCGTACAGGAGGTGTGCAGGACGCCGATATTGAACCAGCCGGGGAGGGCGGCCGGGTAGGTCAGGGCGTAGTTCTCCTCCACGGCCCGGTTGGGGAAGCTGCGCCCGTGCAGCGCCACCTTGAACGCGTCGAGGCGGTGGGTCTCGGCCCGCGTGGCGGAGAAGCTGCGCACGGAGGGCGGCAGGGTGATGGAGCGGGTGATGACGCTCTCGGCATCGTGGTTGCCGCGCACCAGGATGACCGGGATGCCGACCCGGTCGAGGCGGGCGACCTGGCGGGCGAAGAACAGCCCGATGGTGTTGTCCGACCAGTCGCCGTCATAGACGTCGCCGGCCACGATCAGGAAGGCGGCGCGCCGCTCGATCGCCTGGCTGACGAGGTCCTCGAAGGCCCGGCGCCCAGCCGAGGCGAAGCGCCGGGCGATGTCCGGATCCTTCAGGGCGAGCCCGCTCAGCGGGCTGCCGAGATGCAGGTCGGCGGCGTGGATGAAGCTGAACGCGGACATGGTTTCCGGGTGGAGCAGGGGCCGCCCGGGCGAGGCTGGGCCGGGCCGGGATCGGGGGAGGGGCCGCAAGGTCGCGGGTTTGGCGCAGGATTGCAACGCTGCGGCACGCAGGCCCCGGCGACGGCCCCGGAGCACGGCATTCTGCGGATTGCCGCCGGCCGAGCGGCGAGGTAAGATCCTGATCCCTGTCAATGATCTAGATCGACGCATCCCCCGGAAGCCATCTCCTTCGAACGCGCATGCCCGCCCGCTTCTCTCCCCCCGAGACACTCCGCCTCCTCGAAGGCTTCGGGCTGACGGGCCACTGGAGCTGGCATTTCTCCGACGATTGCCATGTGTGGTCTCCCGGGCTCTACGGCATCCTGGGTCTCTGCCGCGACGCCGTCACGGCCGATTACCGGATCCTGTACAGCCTCATCCATCCGGCGGACCGTCCGCCCGCGATGAATCCCTTCGGGTCGAACCAGCTCGGCATCCTCCCCGACCAGAGCTTCCGGATCCTGCGCCCGGATTCGACGATCCGCACCGTAATGAGCCGCGCTGAGGTCCGGGTCTCGCCATCCGGCCGGCCGCTCTCGGCACAGGGGATCCTCATCGACGTCAGCGACCGGGAAGTCCTGGCGCGGGCGCAGGCGGTCCGGCGGCGCCAGGACCGCGCGATCTTCGACCGGGTGCGGGCCTTCACCTCGACGACGGCGATCTACCCGTTCCGCGCCTTCTCGCCGGAATGGCAGGAACTCGTGGGGCTTCCCGAGGACGAACTCATCGAGGAGCCGACCCGTCCGATCCTGCCGAGCGAGCGTCGGCACTGGAGGGAGTACGGCCGCGAACTCTACCTCACGCAGAGCCTGCTCCACACGACGCCGACCCTGAGGCTCGCGAACGGCGAGACCGTGCGATACCGCATGGTGATGATCCCGACCTCCGACGCGCAGGGCGCGCTCGCGTACTGGACGAACTACGTCGGTCCCATCGACCTCCCGGCGCGGGCCGCCGGACCGCTCCGGCACGGCCTGGAACAGCGGATCGAAGGCCCGCACATCCGGGCCGCCCGGGCCCTCCTCGACTGGTCGATGACCGATCTGTCGCGCGCCAGCGGCCTCTCGCTCTCGACGATCCGCCGGTTCGAGGAGGACGCCCCCGCCCTCGGCCCCGCGAGCCGCCAGCGCGCGGTGGCGGCCCTGCGCGCGGCCGGCATCGTCTTCTCGCTCACCGAAAGCGCGATCATCGCGGTGGGCAAGACCCGCTAAGCCCCGCTGAGCCCCGCCGAGACCCGCCGAGACCCGCTGAGGCGCCCGGAGGCGCGGACGCGGCACCGTCGCCGCGCGGGGCGGCCCTCAGCGGAACGCCACGTCGAGGTGCCCGTCCGCCCGCAGCACGACGTGGCAGGGGCGGGAGAAGTGATCGGCCTCAATGACGAGTTCGAAGGTCTCGGGGATCACGCCCGCGTCCATCACCTTCAGGCCCGCCCCCTCGTCGGACAGGCTGCGGACGGTGCAGTCGACGCGCGTGCGCCCGCCTTCGAGGGAGAGCCAGCCCGCCTTGAGCACGCGCGTGCGGATCGCCGGGCGCCGCCCAGACGCCGGGCCATGCGCTGGTTCACGCGACGGCCCGTGCGCGACGCAGCGGTCCCGCCCCCCCGCCTTGGCGGCGTAGAGCGCGGCATCGGCGTTCCGCAGCAGCCCGTCGAGTTCGGTCACCGTGGCGTCGAGGGCCGCCACGCCGAAGCTGGCGCTGACCCGGAGGGGGCCGGCCGGCGTCGCCACGCGAAGCTGCGCGATGGCGGCCCGCAGCTTCTCGGCGACCATCATCGCCGACGCGAGATCGGTGTGCGGCAGGAGCACCGCGAACTCCTCGCCGCCCACCCGGCCGAAGGCGTCGGAGGTGCGCAGCTCCCTGCGGCAGGCGGACGCCATCGCGGAGAGGACGCGGTCGCCGGCCGGATGCCCGTAGCCGTCGTTGACGGCCTTGAAGTGGTCGAGATCCACCATGATGCAGGCGAGCGGGTGTCCGTAACGCAGGGCCAGGGCGAGCGCGCGGGCGCCCTCGTCCCGGAAGGCCCGGCGCGACAGCACCCCGGTGAGGCTGTCCGTCATGGCGACGCGGCGCAGTTCGAGTTCGCCCATCACGATCTGGGACAGGTCGGCGAGGGTCTCGGCCTCCCCGTCGCAGAAGGCGCGCGGACGCGTATCCATGGCGCACAGGGTGCCGATGCTGTGGCCGTCGGGGGTTCGCAGGGGAACCCCGGCATAGAACCGGATCCGCGGCGGACCGGTCACGAAGGGGTTTTCGCAAAAGCGTGCATCGGCGCGGGCATCCGGCACCACGAGGATGCGGGGCTCGCGCATGGCGACGTTGCACAGGGCCGGCCCCCGCGCGGTCTCGCAGGCTTCCACGCCCGACCGCGCCTTGAACCACTGCCGATGCCCGTCGATCAGCGTGATGGTCGACATCGGCACGTCGAAGATGCGCCGCGTCAGCCGGGTAATGCGGTCGAAGCCCTCTTCCCGGGGCGTATCGAGGATGTCGTAACGGTCGAGGGCGACCAACCGCCCCGCCTCTCCGCCCTGCGCCTCGCGCCCCATTGTGTGGTCTCGTCAGGTCCTGGTCTCGGGTCGATCCGACAAGGCCTAACCCAAGTTGGTTTACGAAAATCCTGACGGCCTCGATCGTTTCCGATCCAACCCGGGGCCGCCCGGACGGATGACCCGCGCCCCCCGGTCGAGGTCCGCCGTCAGTAGCTCTGCGTCGGCCGGTCGAGGACGCGACGGCCCATCAGGCTCGCGGCCAGATCCACCATCAGGTGAGCGGTGCGCCCGCGCTCGTCGAGGAAGGGGTTGAGCTCGACGAGGTCGAGGCTGCCGACGAGGCGGGAATCGTGCAGCATCTCCATGATCAGGTGCGCCTCGCGGAAGGTGGCGCCCCCCGGCACCGTGGTGCCGACGCCGGGCGCGATGCCGGGATCGAGGAAATCCACGTCGAGGCTGACGTGCAGGCGCCCGCCGGCCGCCGCGACCCGTTCGAGGAAGGTCCGCAGGGGAGCGACGACACCGGCCTCGTCGAGGGTGCGCATGTCGTGGATCAGCATGCCCGACTCGCGCACCGCGACGCGCTCCGCCGGGTCGAGGCTGCGCGTGCCCATCAGGCAGACATGACGGGCGTCGATAGGGGCGGGCGGAGCCGGCAGGTAGCCCGCGAAGCCGGCGCGCCCGGTGGCGTAGGCGAGGGGCACGCCGTGCAGGTTGCCGCTCGTGGTGGTGTCGAGGGTGTGGAAATCCGCATGCGCATCGAGCCAGAGCACGAAGAGCGGACGCCCCTCCTCGGCGGCCCGGCGGCCGAGGCCGGACAGCGTCCCGGCCGAGAGGCTGTGGTCGCCGCCGAGGAAGATCGGAAGGCCCTCGGCGCTCGCCGCGTAGGCGGCGTCCGCGATCACCGCCGTCCAGGCCGCGACGGCGCCGAGGTGGCGCAGGACCCCGTTGGGATGGGCGCGCGGGCTGGCGGGGCCCGGCGCGAGGTCGCCCGCATCGACGATGTCGAGCCCGAGGCCGGACAGGGTCTCGGCCAGCCCCGCCGCCCGGTAGGCGCTCGGCCCCATGTCGCAGCCGAGCCGGCCGGCGCCCTCCTGCACGCGGACGCCGATCAGGGTGCAGCGTGTGTTCGTCATGGCATTCCTCGCGTCGCGGCCCCCTCGGCTCGCCGGACCGGCGGGCGCCTTGCCAGGGCCGTGCCGCCGGGCAGGTAGGGCGGGGCGGCGCCGACCGCGAGGTCCCCGCCACGGTGACGGCGGGTTGCGCCTCCCAACCGTATCATCACGATATCAGAACGAATGCATCGCCACGTTCTGTTGGATCGAACGGTCGCGACATGGGCCTATGGGTCATGACGAACGACGCCCCCATGACCGCCACCGACCCGCCCGACCGCATCACGCGAGCCCCCGCGCCCCTGCGCACGCGCCTCACTGCGCACATAACCGCGCACATCACGGCGCACCTGCCCGGCCTGGCGCTCTGCCTCGCGGTGAGCGCGGCGGCGATGCTCCTCGAAGCCGTCGAGGTGCGCCTGTTCGGCAATGCCTGGCTCGAAGCGCTGGTGCTCGCCATCCTGATCGGAACCGTGCTGCGCACCCTGTGGACGCCCGCGCCGCGTTGGGACGCCGGCATCGATTTCGGGGCCAGGACCGTGCTCGAAATCGCCGTGGTGCTGCTCGGCGCCTCCTTGAGCCTGACCACGCTGCTGGAGGCCGGCCCCGGCCTCCTCCTCGGCATCGCGGGGGTCGTCGCCGTATCCATCGCGACGAGCTACGCCATCGGCCGGGCGCTCGGCCTGCGGCACCGCTTGGCGATGCTGGTGGCCTGCGGCAATTCCATCTGCGGCAACGCGGCGATCGCCGCCACCGCCCCGGTCATCGGTGCCGAGGGTGAGGACGTCGCAGCCTCCATCGCCTTCACGGCCGTGCTTGGCGTGCTGGTGGTCGTCCTCCTGCCGCTGCTGGTGCCGCTGCTCGGCCTGTCGCCGATGCAGTACGGCGTGCTGGCCGGCCTCACCGTCTACGCCGTGCCGCAGGTGCTCGCCGCCACCGCCCCGGTCGCCGCGCTCAGCGTGCAGGTCGGCACCCTGGTCAAGCTCGTGCGGGTGCTGATGCTCGGCCCCGTGGTGCTGGCCCTCTCGCTGGGGCGGAGGCGGTCGGGTCGGCCGGGAAGCCCCGCGCCGGACCGCGTCCCGCTGCACCGCCTCGTGCCCTGGTTCATCCTGGCCTTCCTGGCGCTCGCCGGGCTGCGTGCGGCGGGGCTGATCCCCGAGGCCGTCCTGCCGATCCTCGCCCGGGCCGCAACCCTGCTCACCGTGGTGTCGATGGCGGCCCTCGGCCTCGGGGTCGACGTGCGGGTCGTCGCCCGCGCCGGGCTGCGCGTCACCCTCGCCGTCGTCGCCTCCCTGCTGGCGCTGGGCGGCATCAGCCTCGGGCTGATCCGCGGCCTGGGTATTCTCTGATCCCGAGCGGGGCTTCTCTCGCCTTGGGCAGGACTTCTCAGCCGGCGGGCGCGCGGGCGATGAGGGCGAGGAGCGCGTCCGCCGCGCGGCTGCGGTAGCGTTCCCGGTGCCGCAGCACCCGGAAGAGCCGCGCCGGCAGCGTGAGGTCGGCCCGCACCAGGGTGCCGGCGCGCAGGGCGCCGGCGACCACCGAGGCCGACAGCACACTCGCCCCGCCGCCGGCCTCCACCGCCGCCCGCACCGCCTCGTTCGAGGGCAGTTCCAGGGCCACCTTCAGGCCGGCGGGCGGGAGGCCGCGCGCCTCCAGGGCGGCCTCGAAGGCCGAGCGGGTGCCCGAGCCCGGCTCCCGCAGGACCCAGTCCGCCGCCGCGAGGGCCTCGCGCCCGATCGCGCCCCCGCCCGCGAAGGGATGCGTGGGCGCCACCACGAGCACGAGTTCGTCCCGCGCCACCTCCGTGCTCGCCAGGGCGGGATCGTCGCGCTCGCCCTCGACGAAGCCGAGTTCGGCCCGGCCTTCGCGGACGGCGGCGGCGGCCTCCGCCGTGTTGCCGACCTCGAGGCGCAGCACGATCTCCGGATAGGCCCGGCGGAAGGCCACGAGGTGCGCCGGCAGCCAGTGGCTGGCGATGGTCTGGCTCGCCTGGAGGGCGAGCGTCCCCCGGCGCAGGCCGCTGAGATCGGCCAGCACCAGTTCGGCGGCCTCGGCCCGGGCCAGGACGGCGCGCGCCTCGTCGAGGAAGACCCGGCCGGGTTCCGTGAGCTGGATGCCGCGCCCGACCCGGTGGAACAGCTTCGTGGCATGCCGGCCCTCGAGGGTGGCGATGGCCGCGCTCACCGCCGACTGCACGAGGTTGAGCGCCTCGGCGGCCCGGGTGACGTGCTCGCGCTCGGCCACCGCCACGAAGATCCGCAACTGGTCCAGGGTCATGGGGCAAGGGTCATGGGATAGGACGGGTCATGGGAACGAGAGGGCGCGGGGGTCGCCCGGTGATAGGGGGGCAGGCGGCCCCTGCCTATCCCCCCGGGTCGCCCGCCATTCGGTGACAGGCTCGGCCTCGCCGACGCGGGGCGCCCGTCGCATCAAAGGATTTGTTAACCAATCCGGCCCCAGCCTCGCGGGATCGGCGTGGTAAGAGGCCGGACGGACATCGGCGCGGCGAAGGACGTTCGAGGCCGGTCGCGCCCAGGGTTGTCCTTAATCCCGCCCTGTTCTCCGAGCCCATTGGTGGAGGCCGGTGGTCCTGCCGCAAGCAGAGGCCAGGCGGTCCCGGATAAGGAAACGAACCCATGATCAAAACGCTGCTGGCGCTCTTCACCGTCGCCGCCGTCCTGACCATCCGGGCGTCCCTGAAACTTCTCTGGCTTCCGTTCCAGAGCTTCGGCGGGCTCCTGCGCGGCCGCCCCGCCGCGACCTGATCCAGGATCGCGGCTCCATCGGATCAGGGCGACGCCGCCGGCCGGGCGGCGCCCCGCGTGCCGGCCCGTGACCGTTGCGCGGATACCGGCCGGGCCTTGCCGCGCGGGGCGCGCGTCGCGGGCCGTGCGGGCGCGGCGGAAGCCCCCGCTGCTGAGCCCTCGGACTCGGACACCTTGGGCGCGTGGGCATCGAGGAAGCGGCGACATGCGTCGAAGCGCGCCTCGACCTCGGGCGGGCAGGCGAGGCCCCGGTCCTCGGCCAGGCGGCGCGCATAGGCCAGCATGGCGGCGCTCGGGGCCCGCTCCGCGCCCACCCCGTCGCGGGCCTCGGGGCGCGGCCCCGCATGGGCGTCGAGGAAGGCCCGGCAGCGGGCGAGGCTGCTCTTGCAGCCGCGGGGCAGGGGCACGCCCTTGCGGGCGGCCAGCGACACCGCGAAGGCCACCATGGCGGGCGTCGGCGGACGGGCCTCGCCCTGGGCCGCCGGGTTCGCGCCCGGCGGGATCAGGCCGGGATCGAGGCTGACGACCTCCGCCCGCCCGATGGCGTCGATCAGGGCGTCGAGCCGGGCGCGGGTGCGCGCACGGAAGCGGTCCGCCCGCGCCAGCGCGTCCGCCCGGGTGGTGGCCCGGCCGATCTCGGCGAGATCCGCCTCGAACATCGCCCGCCCCACCGGATCGCCATAGGCCGGGAACACCCGCCGCACCGCCGCGATGAAGGCGAGCCCCACCTCCGTCACGGTGATGGCCGGATCCTTGCCGCCGGCCAGGCTGATGTAGTGGCTCTTGAGGAGCTTGGGCAGGATGGTGTCGCGGGTCGCCGCCGTGCCGAGCCCCTTCGGCTCGTTCGGGTTGACGGGGTTCTCCAGGGCGCGCTTGGCCGCCGGATCCTCGACCTGATCGATGAGGCGGCCCATCACCACCGGCAACTCGCCGCGGGTGATGCGCCGGGGCGGCTCGGTGACCGCCTGCGCGATCTCGGCGCCGGTGGCGCGGGCGGCCTCGCCGTCGGTCACGGCCGGCAGGCGGGCGACGCTGGCCTCGTCCTCGCGCCGCGCCTTGCCGGGGACGATGTCGGGCTCGGCCTCCGCCTCGGCGCCGTAGACCGCCCGCCAGCCGGGCACCCGGACGACGCGGCCGGTCACCGAGAAGCGCCTCGGGCCCGGCGCGGCCGCTGCCTCCGGGATCTCCCCCACCGAAACCTCCGCCGCCACGCTGGTGCGGGCATCGATGCCGTCGGGCAGGTGGGCGGCGACGTAGGCCTTCGCCACGAGGTCCCACAGCCGGATCTGCTCGGCGTTCAGCCGGCCCCCCTCCGGCACCTTGCGCAGGGGCACGATGGCGTGGTGCTCGCCCGGATCCTTGACGTAGTGACCCTTCGCGCCGCGCCGGATGATGGGGTCGTCCGTCATCAGGGCCGCGAGATCGGGGCGCACGCGACCGATGGCGGCGAGCACCGCGCCGGCATCCCCCGCCTGCCCCTCCGGCAGCGATTCCGACTCGGTGCGCGGATAGCTGAGATAGCCCTGGTCGTAGAGTTCCTGGGCCAGCCGGGCGGTGTGCTGCGGGTCCCAGCCGAAGCGCTTGGCGCAGCGCCGGGCCAGGGTGTCCTTCGAGAACAGGCGCGGCGGCGCGCGGCGCACGTCGCGCTGCTCCACCGCCAGCGGCCCGGACCAGGCGGCGGCGGCCGCCGCGATGGCCTCGGCCGTCCCGCGCGCGAAGATCCGCTCCTTGGGCATGTGCCACAGGGTCAGGGCGGCGCCGGTGCCCGTCTCCACGTGCAGCGCCACCTTGTAGAAGTCCTGCGGCACGAAGGAGCGGATGCGCGCCTCGAGATCGGCCAGGATGGCGAGGGTGGGCGACTGCACGCCGCCGAAGCGCCAGGGCTCGCGGAAGGCGGGCGGGCGCAGGCGCAGGGAGATGGCGCGGGTGCCGTTCAGGCCGAGATGGTAATCCTCGTACTGGCGGCAGAGCGCCTCGAGATAGGCCGCGTAGTCGCGCTCCCCCGAATCCGGCTCCCGCGCCAGGGTCGCGAAGGCGCGCCGGATCGAGACGTCGTCCAGCGCCCCGAGCTTCAGGCGATCCACGCGCCCGCGCCAGCCGAGATGCTCCAGTACCTCCCAGGCGATCATCGAGCCTTCGCGCCCCGGATCGGTGGCGATGATGACCCGCTCGACGCCCCGCAACGCCTGGGCGATGGCGGCGATCCGGCCCGCATGGGACTGGCCGGACCGGTTCGTGCCGCACTGGAGCGGGATGGCGTCGAGGACGATGGGCAGGGCCTCGAAGCGCCAGGGCTTCCAGTCGGGCCGGATCCGGCCGGGCTCCTCCGCCGCGAGGAGGTGCCCCTCGGCCGCGACGCAGACGGTGCCGGGCGAGCGGAAGAAGCGCTGGAGCTGGCGCATCGCCGAGGGCTTCTCGAAGAAGAACAGCGTGCGGCCGGGCACCGGACCGGGCGTGGCACTCACCGTCATGACCGTGCCCCGCCGCCCCCGCGATCCGTCCGGGCCGCGCCTCGACCGTGCCGGCCGGCGCCCCGTCAGTTCTCTCTCTGTTCTCTTATGAGGGCAGGGAGCGGTTCGTGGCAAGCGGCTTGTCGCAGGCGGCACCGGAGCCGGCGCGGGCCCGGGGCTCAGCGCACCCGGGGCAGGACATGCTCGGCAAAGCGCCGCATCTCCGCCTCGAAGGGCTGGAACTGCAGCATGAACAGCGCGATGCCGGCCCCGTGGAAGGCGCGGATGCGCTCCGCGACGGTCGCGTAGCTGCCCACCAGCCCGGCCGCCGTGCCGCCGTTGGTGCCCACGTGGCGGCTGGCCGCCGCGTCGGTCTTGGCAAACATCACGCTCGCCGCATCGGTGCGGGCCCGCGTCTCGGCCCGCAGGGCCGCGTCGCGATGCGCCAGGGCGAGGAGCCGGGCGTGCTCCGCCTCTGCCGCCGCGTCCGTCTCGCGGGCGATCACGAAGGCGGAGAGGCCGTAGCGCAGGGGCGTCCGGGCGGTGGGCCGACGGGCCAAATCCGCGATCAGGGCCGCGACGTCGGCGAGGGGCTGCCCGTTGATGAACCAGACATCGGCCCGCTCGGCCGCGAGCGCACGGGCCGGCTCCGATTCGCCGCCGAGATAGATCGTCGGGCGCGGCCGGAAGGTCCCGGCCGGGCGCAATTGGTAATCCGAGACCTGGAAATGCGGGCCCGCATGGGTGACGCGCTCGCCCCGCATCAGCCGGTCGACGAGCCCGATCCATTCGGCCCCATAGGCGTAGCGCGCGTCGTGGGCCGGGAACGGGAGGCCCGCCCGCTCGAACTCGGCCCGGTTCCAGGCATTCACCAGGTTCAGGGCGAAGCGCCCTTGAGCGATGTGCTCGATCTGCAGGGCCATCTTGGCGAGCACGACGGGGTGGTAGAGCCCCGGCTTGATCGCCGCGATGATCTCGATGCGGCGGGTGAGGGCCGCCAGGGCGGCCGAGGCCGTCCAGGCCTCCAGCTGGTCGCGGGCATCGTCGAAGGGGTTGGCCGTGTGCTGGGCGACGAGCACCGCGTCGAAGCCCAGCGCCTCGGCCTCCAGCACCAGGGCGCGGTTGCGCTCCCAGGTGGCGTCGTCCGGTTCGTCCGGATCGTGGTGGGCGGCCCGCGCGCCGTGGACGGCGGCCCAGATCCCGAAGCGGGGCGGGGGGCTCACCTCAGCCCGCCCGCGCGCCGGAGGGCTGCCAGATGCGCACGCCCGTGGCGTCGAGCCTGCGCGGGATCAGCCGGGCCTCGTGGAAGGTGTCGGCGATGGCCTGCTGCTCGCCGAGTTCCGCACGCACGACCGGGGTGACCTCGTAGGTCCGCCGCCGGTTCACGGTAGCGACGACCTCCGGCGACAGGTCGCCCCAGATCGGGGCGAGCAGGGCCACCGCCGCCTCCGGCTCGGCCTTCACCCAGCGGCCGGCCTCCTTCAGGGCCTCGTAGACGGCCGCGACCACGTGGGGGTTCTCGGCCACGAAGCTGTCATTGGCCAGATAGTAGCGGTGGTAGCTCGACAGGCCGGTGGCGTCGGCGAGCACCCGGACCGGGCGCTTGGCCTGCGCGATGGCGAGGAACGGATCCCAGATCACCCAGGCATCGAGGCTGCCCTGGCCGAAGGCCGCGAGCCCTTCCGGCGCCTGGAGGTAGGCCGGCTTGATGTCGGCGATGCCGAGGCCCGCGTTCCTGAGCGCCGCCGCCAGGATGAAGTGGCAGCCCGAGCCCCGCGACACCCCCACCGTGCGGCCCTTCAGGTCGGCGATCGTGCGGATCGGCGATTCGGCCGGGACGATGATGGCCTCGGCCGAGGGCGCGCCGACCTCGCGGGCGTAGAAGGTCAGGGGCGCGTTGGCGGCCTGCGTGAAGATCGGCACCGCGTCCGCCACGTCCGCGTGGAGATCGACCGCCCCAGCGTTCATCGGCTCGATCACGCTGGTGAACAGGTGCCAGGAGGGCGCGAAACCCAGCGGCTTCAGGCGCGCGTCGAGGGTGCCCTTCGCCTTCAGGACGGTGAGCAGGGTCGAGGAGCGCTGGTAGCTCAGGCGAACGGTGCGCTCGGCCGCCCGCACCGCCGGGGCGCCCAGGGGCAGGAGCGCGGCGGCGCCGATCCCGGCGCGCAGGATCATCCGGCGCGACGGGGTCGCCCCGCGCGGCGTGTCGTCGGTCATCATCGGCTCCGGATCGGGATATCGGGTCCGGCGCGGCCTCACCCCGGCCCATCACGGGACCGGGCGGCGCGCACCAGGTTTCAAGCGTGTTCGACTTCGGATCATTTGCCGTACGGCAGGACGATCACGCATTATTCATCCTTTCTACAGACACTGATCGCCGACACGCAAGAAAACGCTTTTCCGAATTTTAGCCAAACCTTGGATCGATGTTTCTCCGGCCCGTTCCGGGTGCCGAAACACCTGTCCTCCCTCCGCATCGACCCGGTTCAGGAGGCAACCCGCACCGCGCCCGGCGCCTCGGGACGAAACCCCGCACCGGGATGGCTCGCCTTGAGACGGGGCCCGGCGTCCGGGAACAGCTTCTCCCGGAGCGTCCCCTCCCGGTAGCGCGTCTTGAAGACGCCGCGCGCCTGCAGTTCCGGCACCACGAGGTCGACGAAGGCCTCGAGGGTCTCGGGGGCCACCGCGCGGGTCAGGTTGAATCCGTCGGCATCGGTGGCCTCGGCCCAGGCGACGAGTTCGTCGGCGACCTCCGAGGGCGCGCCGACGATGAAGGGCGCGCGCGCGCCGCGCGGGCCGAACTCGGCGAAGTCGGCCCGGGTGAAGGGCCGCTCGCCGCCTTGCGTCAGGGTCTCCACCAGGGACTGCATGGCGTTGGTCTTCACGTAGGCCAGGGCCTCGTCAGGCCCCAGGACCGACAGGTCGATGCCGGTCCAGCCGGAAACCAGGGCGAGCTGGCCCTCGACGTCGAGGTAGCGGGCATATTCGTCGCGGAGGGACAGGGCCTCGGCGCGGGTCGGCGCCACGATGACGGTGGCGCCGAGGAACATGCGGATGTCGTGGGGGTCGCGCCCGGCGGCACGGGCGGCCTCGCGGATGGCGCGCACGGCCTGGGCCGCCAGGGGCTTGGTCTGGCCGTTGAGGAACACGGCCTCCGCGTGGCGCCCGGCGAACAGCCGGCCCCGGCTCGACGTCCCGGCCTGGTAGAGGACCGGCGTGCGCTGGGGCGAGGGCTCCGCGAGGTGGCGGCCGTCGACCCGGTAATAGGGTCCGTCGTGGCGGATGCGGTGCACCTTGGCGGGGTCCGTGAAGACGCCGCCGGCCCGGTCGCGGCGGACGGCGTCGTCCGCCCAGCTTCCCTCCCAGAGCTTGTAGGCGGCCGCCAGGAAATCCTCCCCCGCCTCGTAGCGCGCGTCATGGTCGCGGGCCCTGTCCTGGCCCATGCCCCGCGCCCCGCTCTCCAGGTAGCCGGTGACGGTGTTCCAGCCGACCCGGCCGCCGGTGAGGTGGTCGAGGGTCGTGATCCGCCGGGCGAAGGGGTAGGGGTGCTCGTAGGTGAGGTTGGCGGTGACCCCGAATCCGAGATGGCGGGTGGCCTGTGCCATGGCGGGCACCACCAGGAACGGGTCGAGGCTCGGCGCCTGCGCGGCCCGGGCCAGGGCGGTATCGGCGCTGCCGCCATAGACGTCGTACTGACCGAGGACGTCGGCGAGGAAGACCCCGTCGAACAGGCCGCGCTCGGCGGTGCGCGCCAGATCCACCCAGTAGTCGAGGCTGTTGTAGCTGCTGCCCGTGTCGCGCGGGTGCCGCCACAGGCCGGCCCAGGTGTGGCCCGGCGAGGCCATCTGGAAGGCGTTCAGCCGGAGTTCGCGCGGCCGGAGTTCTCGGCGGTTCGTCATAGAGGGATTCCGTTGCGCGGAGGCCACGCTCGACGGACGCGATGTCACGCGATGTCACGCGACGGCGCAGTGGCGACGGTCAGGGTAGTCGCCAACCCCGGCAGGTCAACAAGAACGTTCTTTTTCACTTCGACGATCATAGAGAAAGATCGTTTTTCTGCTGTCGAGATCGGGGAAACGGCTTCTAAATTTGACCATTCACCGCAGAAATACCATGGAACGTCTTGAGTTTCCGATCATAATCCCGGATCTCAGCGCCTGCCGCCACACCGGCGCCGTTCAGGTACGGGATCTCACAGACCATGTCGCAAACCGATGCAGGCTGGGGCGCGGGGCCGAGCGGGCGCTACGAGGACCTCGCCACGCGCTTTCGCCCGGTCTTCGCCGAGATCCGCGCCACGGCGATCGCCCGGGACGGGGCGCGCCGGCTGCCGCATGCCGAGATCGACTGGCTCCGGGACGCGCATTTCACGACCCTCCGGCTCCCGGAGGAGGCGGGCGGGCACGGGGCGAACCTGCCGGAATTGTTCAACCTGCTGATCGAGCTGTCGCAGGCCGATTCCAACGTCACCAATGCGCTGCGCGCGCATTTCGGCTTCACCGAGGACGTGCTCTGCTCGACCTCGCCCGAATGGCGGGCGCGCTGGACCGGGCGGATCGCGGCCGGCGAGACCATCGGCAGCGGCGTCTCCGAGACCGGGGAGGCGCGGGTCGGACAGTTCGACACCGTCATCCGCCAGCGCGGCGGCGAGCGGGTCGTGGACGGCCGGAAATTCTACACCACCGGCTCGCTCTTCGCGGACTGGATCCACCTCTCGGCCCAGGACGAGGACGGCGCCCCGGTGGTGGCGGCGGTCTCCACCCGCGCGCCCGGCGTCGAGATCGTCGACGACTGGGACGGGTTCGGGCAGGCGCTCACCGCGAGCGGCACCGCGCATTTCACGGGCGTCGTGGTCGAGCCCGACTGGATCAAGCCGGATCCGGCGCGCTTTCCCTACGCCATGGCGTTCTTCCAGCTCGTGCACCTCGCCACGCTCGCGGGCATCGGTCGCGCGGCGGCCGAGGACGTGGCCCGGCTCGTGGCCGAGCGCCGACGCGTCTACAGCCACGGCAACGCGGCCCACACCCGTGACGATCCGCAGGTCCAGGCGGTGGTCGGCCGCGTCCGGGGCAACGCCTACGCGGCGGGCGCCATCGTGCTGAAGGCGGCCGAGGCGGTGCAGCGGGTGTTCGAGGCGCGCGCCGCCGGCGCGGACACGACGGCCTCCGCCAGCCTCGCCGATGTCGAGGTCAACCAGGCCGTCACCGTGGTGACGAACCTCGTGCTGGAGGCGACCACCGGCCTGTTCGACGCGCTCGGCGCCTCGGCGGTGAAGGAGGGCCTGGGCCTCGACCGCTACTGGCGCAACGCCCGCACCATCGCCTCGCACAACCCCCGGATCTACCGCGACCGCATCGTCGGCGCCTTCGCGGTCAGCGGCCTCGCGCCGCCGCGCGAGTACCGGGTCGGATCGGCCTGAGGGCGGCCCGCGATGACGAGCCGGCGCGAGCCCCTGCACCTGCGCGCCCATCTCGCGGCGGTGACCGAGCGGATCGGCCTCGCGGCCACAGCCTCCACCACCTACAACGAGCCGTTCCACGTCGCCCGCAAGTTCGCCTCCCTCGACCATCTCAGCGAAGGCCGGGCCGGCTGGAACCTCGTGACCTCCGCCGACCCGCGCGAGGCCTGGAACTTCAGCCGCGAGAGCCACCTCGCCCATGCCCACCGCTACGCCCGGGCCGAGGAGTTCGTCGACGTGGTCCGGGGCCTCTGGGATTCCTACGAGGACGACGCCTTCGTGCGCGACCGGGAGGCCGGCCGCTTCTTCGATCCCGACAAGCTGCACCTCCTGTCCCACGAGGGCGCGCATGTCTCGGTGCGCGGGCCCCTCAACGTGCCGCGTCCCCCGCAGGGCCATCCGGTCGTGGTGCAGGCCGGCTCGTCGGAGGCCGGCAAGGCGCTCGCCGCCCGCACCGCCGAGATCGTGCTCACCGCGCAGACGACCCTGGCGGACGCCACCGCCTTCTACGCCGACCTGAAGGGCCGCATGGGGGCCTTCGGCCGCGATCCGGCGCACCTCAAGATCATGCCGGGCGCCTTCCCGGTGGTCGGGCGCACGGAAGGGGAGGCGCAGGACCGCGACGGCGCATTGCAGGCGCTGATCCACCCCGTGGTCGGCCGCTCGCTCCTCGAACAGCTCACCGGCGCCGACCTCTCCGCCTACCCGGACGACGCGCCGGTGCCCGACCTGCCCGAGACCGAGGGCGGCAGGAGCCGGCAGGCTCTCATCCTGCCCCTCGCCCGGCGCGAGGGGCTGACCATCCGCGAACTCTCCCTGCTCATCGCCGGCGCCCGCGGCCACTGGACCCTCGTCGGCACCGCGAGCCGGATCGCCGACGCGCTGCAGGAGCGCTTCGAGGCCTACGGGGCGGACGGGTTCAACATCATGCCGCCGACGCTGCCGGGCGGCCTCGACGATTTCGCCGCCCTCGTCATCCCGGAACTCCAGCGCCGGGGCCTGTTCCGCACGGATTACGCGGGCCGGACCCTGCGCGCATCTCGGCCTGCCGAGGCCGCCCCACCGCGTCCCGTGAGTGGGGTCGCGGAAGGCGCGGGGTTTGATCGCCCCGCGCACCGCGCTCAGGTGCGTGGCGGGGTCCAGACCGCGTCGCGGACGCTGATGGCGCGGGGGATGAGCCCGAGGCGGTGGAAGCGGTCCGCCGTCGCCTGCTGATTGGACAGGATCGCGTCGGAGAGCGGCCGGACCGCGAACTGCGTGCGATCCGCCGCGGCCTTCTGGATGGCGAAGGGAATCCCCGTCACGGTGGCGAGGGCCTGCGCCACCGCGTCGCGATGGCCGTCGGCCCAGGCCGCCGCTTCGGACAGCGCCGCCAGGGCGCTGGCGATGATCCCCGGATGCGCGTCCGCGAAGGTCCTGTTGGCCAGGAAGTAGGCCGACACGTCGAGGGTCTGGCCGGAGGTCGTCAGCACCCGCGTCCGGCTGCGCGCCTGCGCCGCCGCGAAGTAGGGATCCCAGATCGACCAGGCCTCGACGCTGTCATTGGCGAAGGCCGAGCCGGCATCGGCGGGCGTCAGGTAGGCGGGCGTGATGTCCGAGAACGCGAGGCCCGCCTTCTCCAGGGCGGCGATGAGGAGGTTGTGCGCACTCGTGCCGCGCCCGACCGCCACCTTGCGGCCCTTCAGGTCCGCCACCGACCGGATCGGCGAATCCGCCTTGACCAGGATCGCCTCGCCGTCTCCGGAGGGCGCGGAGGCGGCCACGTAGACGAGGTTGCCCCCCGCCGCCTGGGAGAAGATCGGCGGCGCGTCGCCGGTATAGCCGAAATCGATGCTGCCCGCGTTGAGGGCCTCGAGCAGCGGCGGCCCGGCCTGGAACTCCACCCACTGCACCTTCGTGCCCTGCGCGGCGAGGCGCTTCTCGATGGTCGCCTGCTGACGCGCGACGACGATGAGCCCGATCTTCTGGTAGCCGATCCGGAACGTCGCCGGCGCGGCTTCCTGCGCCGCCGCGGGCTTCACGAGCGCCGCGGGGTGCACGCCGGCGAGACTGGCCCCGAGGCCGAGGAGAAGGGCCGGGATTCGGCGTCTGGTGAACGTCACGCGCGGGTCTCCTGACGGTCGGCGTCCGCCCCGGAAACCCGGTGCGGCCCGCCGTGGAGACGGGTATAGCCTGGGCGCGACAAAATGAGCTTCCGTTGTCCTTGGGACCGCGAGAACGTCCTTCCGCGAAACCTGGCCGGCGCAGCAGGTCAGCATCGTTCAGGACAGTTTTGCGAAGGTCCGGCCGATCGCCGACCTCTTCCACGGACGCCGGTTGGCGATCGCGCCGGGGCTGCGCGCTGTTCCCCGAGGACATGCGCGAGCAGAAGAAGAAGCTCATGGCGATGCTCGGCCTCGCCGTGGCGAACCTCGACCAGCCCGACACGGTCGCGTCCGCCCTGCAGACCCTCGGACGCCGGCACGTCGCGTTCGGCACGCAGGCGGCGCCTTACGAGCCGGTCGGTGCCGCACGCCTCTGGACCCCGGCGCAGGGGCTCAGCGCCGATTTACCCCGGAGGTCCGCGCCGCCTGGACGGAAACCTACGCCCTCGTGTCCCGCGTGATGCAGGCCGCCGCCGCGGAGGCCGCAGGGTGAGCGCCGCGATCCGGCCCGCACCACCCCGCGCGTCCCACCGCCCGGCGGCAGGCGGACCGGCGGTTGACGCCGCCCGGCACCCGGCCATAGACAAGGTCGCCGGTCGATCGAGCGACACATCGGCAGCACCGCCCGGTGCTTCGGCGGAGGGAACGTCCCTCGCGTCCGCAAGGGCTTGGAAGGGTGGCCGAGTGGTTTAAGGCAGCGGTCTTGAAATTCGCTCCCGGCCATCCTGCACAATCCCAGGCAGTCAGATAAAGTATTGTTCTGACTGCCAAAATCGGATTGCGGGCGTTCTCTCATCGTTCTCCGTCCTACCTCGTATCAATGAGTTGGGTAGCAAAAGCGGTAGCAACCGCCTTACCCGCGCCACAGGGCGGAACAGTCACTCGAATGTGAGGTTCAGGGGATAAGAGCGCCCCCTATCTCAATCGAGTGCCAGCCATGCCTGAGACAGTGATTTTCTACGCCTACGTCTCGATCCTGACTGCCATCACTGCCGGCCTGCTGTTGCCACAGCCAGACGCGAACGAGCACTGAGTGGTCGGGGTCGAGTCAGCTCGTCTCGAAGTCTCGGGCGCCGCCTCGTAGCCACACAACCTGACTCTCGTGCCCCTCAGGAGCGCCAAGGGACGGTTCGAGATCAGTGTCCAGCTCAAAGTCGGCATCCCCATCCGCCGCGTCGAGGATCGCAACAATCTGATCGACGACATCAAGAGCAAGATCGGCGAGGCGCTGGAACTCCTCACGCGGGATGGTGGTGGCCTGAAACCGCCGAGAGGCCGGAAAGCGAAAAACGTTGCTCATGATCACCCCCACGCCTTCAACGCTTCGATGAGGAGGCTTGGTGCCTCCGCGCGATCTATCCGGCCGTTACAGTCAAACTCATGGGCGATGCGCACGCAGAGGATTTCATCGCGCTCAGAATCATTGGTGGGCCCCCGCTGCGCGATTTCGGCAACGCACCGGTCGCGCAGAAACGACATGCGCTGCTCTTCGCCTTCAACAAACCAGCCGACGTTTGTCAGGCTGGAACCGTCAGCGCCGAATCCGCCAGAGAGCGGCATGTTGCCGACGTCTCCCCAGTAGGTGCCCGCGTGTCGAGCGACATCGAAAAGGTGAGCAAGATCCTTGATGCTGAAAGGACTAAAATCGAACTCGTTCGCATAGCTGCGAGCATTATCCAGGACATCGTCTAAGCGAGTAGCATGCGGTAGCCGGCTGACAGTCGCTCTCGGCGCTTCGGTGCTGCCTTGAGGCGCTGCAGCAGCCGTGCTCAGCTCCCGGCGGCTCGCGTATGGGTGCTCTGCCGGCGAGAATGGGGCCGCAATCAATCGCAGAACGCTCGTTCCATACTCGTCTCGCGCGAGTGGAACGCCCTGGCTCTCGAACCAATCTACCGCAAAGCGTGCCAGTGCGACTGCGCCGGCGGCACTCGTCGGCCGGATTTGCATCAGGACATTGTCGCAGTGCGCGACCAGGGCATCCTGAGCGTCGTCGGCCTGCTCAAAGGTGCCCCCCAATCCTTGTTGATCATGCGCCGCGAACGCCTCATCGCAGATGCGCATCAGCCGGTAGGCCTCAGCGATGTGGGGCAGGATCGGATCTGACTTCTCGACGGCGGAAAGCGCTGCCGTTGACACGCGCTTGGCGGCGGCTCGGGATGCCTTCGCTCGCTGTCCCAGGTCCGAGCGTACGCTGCTGACCTCAGCTCTCTTTGCAGACTTCATGGCAGCCTCCTCAACCGAGCCGCACAAAGCCGTAGGCGAACACGCCCCCGGCGATGATCAGGACACCCGAGACGAGGTCACCAGCGAAGTCGAGGAAGCGGGGAGCACGGACGTGGGCCGTGTCAGGGCGCACAAGTGTGATGACGTGGCCGGCCTCCGCGTCGGCTTCATCGGGCTCCAGCAAAGGCATGGGGCGGGAGTAAACCGCTACGAAAGGCGAGCGGGAGCGTTCACCGGCGCGTGCCGATGCTGTAGAATTCGGGGTAGCCATAATGCGTCGTCCCTCGACGTGAGTGGTCAGGCTCGCTTTGGTGCTCCAACACCTTGGCGGGCCGTTTGCTTTGTAACGCCATTTACGTTACGCTTTGAACCCCTGATGTCAAGCCACTGGCGTTACATTTTTATGGCTGAGCAGCGAAAGAAGACGGCAACCCTCAACCTTCGGATTGATCCGGAACTGAAGGAGACTGCTGAGCGCGCAGCGGCCGACGATCAGCGCTCTCTGACCTCGCTCGTGGAAAAGCTGCTCTCCGATCATCTCAAGGCGAACGGATATCTCGGCGGTACCGCAACCGGCACGCTGAGCAACGAGCCCCATCTCGCAACGGCTGAGACGCCCGGGTCTGCGAAGAAGACATGAGCAGTGAGCTCATGATGCCTGAGATTGAGAGGGCAGAGACCCTCGATCGCCTCTCCGAGGTAGCCCGCTTGGCGACGCTCCTCGCTGACCAAGTGCTGGACGCTCAGATCATGAGCCGGCCGGTTCCCGATGGACACATCCGCGCGCTCTTAGAGGCCGCACTCGTGCTCAGGGAGCATGGCCAGGAGCTGCCGTCTCTTCTCGGTCAGATCATGCACGGAGTCTCCGCAGAGCAGCCTCAGAACCACACCGAGGCGCAGCAAGGTGCTGCCGAGGATGAAGCCACGGGGCGGCTCGCGTGGATGTTCCGGCCGTTCCAAGGGACGAAGGGGTAAAACCTGATGCTCGCCCCTCTCGGCGCTTGGATCGCGGATCTGGCTTGCGCACGAGGGAAATCACCACAGCTTCTGAGAAGAAGATCTGCTAAGCTGTCTGAGAATGGACCATGGGCTGGGGACACATACGTGTCCCTCAATGAACTCGCAGCTTGAGAGTGATACCCATGACGCTCGAAGCACCTAAAATGGAGTTTTCTCGCCTCACGAGCATGGCAACTCGGAATGGCGTAACAGTCTCGGTGAAAGTCTATCGGGCTGCTGGCACACGGGATCGTTGGACGCTCGAAGTGGTCGATCAAAAGGGCTGGTCGACGGTTTGGAGCGAAACCTTCAGGTTGGACAGCGATGCCATGGATGCCTTTGTCGATGCAGTCATAGAAGGCGGGGGGATGGGCGCCTTCTTAGAACCTGCCCCGACCTTACATTGATAAATTTAAAGCCGCCTTCGTGGCAAGCATCAAGGTGGAGCAGATGAATTTTGATCCAGCCGAACGCATGCACTTGCAAGATGCCAAATGCATCACGATCGATGACAATGGGGCCGAGATCTACGTCGGCCTTAATCTAAGTCAGTCTAATGAATATTTCGCATTTACGCGTCCGTCCGGAGATGAGCGGCAGCCCGGGGAATCATCGCTCGCCTATAACGCACGACGGCTACGGTTTCTTGTGCTTCATCAGCTGACGAGAAGTGCTCAGCTCAATGCTATAGAACCCACCTACGATGTTAGCCGCGACTTGTAATTGAGGGGGTGCGGTTCTGACGCGTGCTTCCTCATAAATTAGAGTAGCCCTCGCCTCCGTACCCGTGCAACGTGATCTAGCGCGGCTAGGCTTGTATCCACTCAGGTTGCCGTGCGCTTGCCCCGAGTACAACCACCTTACCCGCCCGGCACAAACTGCGGCGGGTTTTTGGCAACTCTCAATTAAATGCGCAGTTTGATTAATTGATTCTTTCGATCGCTTTGCAAATCTGTCATGCTAACGAATGAGAACAGATCGCCCATTAACGTGTGAAGTCAAAATTGACGGCACGTGGAAGACGGTCAGCGTCATAGAAGCCCTAAAACGTCACCGTTTGGATACGAAGCGTTGTCCGACCTGCCATGGGCAGATGAGTGCCTACGGTGCCTATTCTCCGAGTGCACGCCCCATTCTTGCGCACCGTAGGAAGCACGCTGGCTGTTCGCTCAACCCGGAGACATTTTCGGGAACGCCGTCGTTGCATCCGCAGGCGCTGGCATAGACGCTTTCGCGTCTTTCGCCACCACACCCAGCACTTGGTACGAGCCGCTTTTCGCAGCTGCGCCCTACATATCCCTACCCAGAAGGAAGACAGCCATGCATCTCAGATTAAGCCAGGCCTTGCCGCGCACTGAGTCCCAGGTTTCGAGGGAGGCTGAGAAGGAGCGCATCGCACAGATGGCTTGGACGGAGCTCTCGGACGCCAGTCAGGCGCAGGACGATAAGATTGAGCGTCTGAAGGCCCTACGATTGGCGAGGCAGGCTGAACGGTAGCCGCTACAGGTTACTTGCCGCCTTCTGAATGCAGCGGGCTGTATGGAATCTATACGTCGCGGTCCGCCTCTTCTTCTCCGACGGCCTCTGCGGCGGCAATCGCGTTTTCGAGTTCAGCGATCTGCCTGAGCATGCCGTCTGGCGGTAGCATGTCCTGTTTGGAAGCCTGCATGATGACGTCGCGTTGGCGTGCCTTCAGGCGGTCAAGGAGAGAATTGAGGTCGGTCATCGCCTCGATCTAGAGTCATGCCCCACCTCGACAACTGCACCCCGGCGGCTATCCTGCAAGGATGCGCATCGTGGCCGCCGTCCTCGCTCTTCTCATCGCCTCTGGCGAAGCATTTGCGCAGCAGCAACTTCCGACCGCTCAGGAGCTCCTGGCTGCCGAGGCCAAGGCGACCCAAGGCTGTGAGGGGACCGGCGACACGGCTATCATCAAAGAGCAGTGCACCTTGCGAGACCGCCTGAGCGGGCGATTGGCTCAGGCTGGGTACTGCTGGGGTCGCAAGGGCCAGATGGACGCCAAGAAGGAATGGCATCCATGTGCGCCGGACTCCATCTACGTCAACGACATTGAGGCGGTCAGACCCTGAGGGCGAAACCGAACTACGGCTGACAATTAGGAGCCGAATGCGGGTCGGTCACTCGAGCCGCAGACCCTGTTCTACGAGGGATGCTATCGCCATCAGGGTGGCTGAATAACAGGGGCGAACAGCACGATGCCGGAAGACACCCAGAAGCTCGAAATCCTCATGGGTTTGTACGAGCTCGCGATCAGCCGGCTATTCGAAGCGCTCCCTGGCGGTGATGAGGCCAAGCGCCTGTTCGTCCAGGACGTCCAGCAGCTTCTGGACAGCACGAACGAGCTCCAGCCGCACTCGCCAGCCGCACAGACCTATGAAGCGCTGCTGCGGCGTCTCGGTGCAGCACCTCCTAACGCAGCCGGCGGTCTCGGCGTAGTGCCTACCCCAGAGCAAGGCCTGCCCCCGTCAGGGTCCAGCCAGTAGGCAATCGGAAAGCAGATCACATGGCGACCTCGTTCAAAGGCCTCTACCTGTGCCTGCCCAAGCAGCCCCAGCCGACGCACATCCGAGCGGAGGATGGCGAGCATGGCCAGCTGACGCTATCGCGGGAGGACTACGAGGTTCGTGGCGGACAGCCGCCCTGGCAAAGCCTACCCTGGGAGGGCGAGGAAGCGCTTGCGCCCGAGACTGTGGGCAAGGACATTCCCGACACCAGCATGTGACGAGGTGTCCTCCGTCGATCTGGGATTGCGAGCTTAATTGCTCGCCCATTTCAGATCGGTGCACGCGCGTAGGCATTACACTGGAGGTGCAAATTTATCGCTTCGCCTGCACTGTTTACTCTTGAGTTCTGGATGTAATCGACCAGGAAAGTGGCCCTTCCATCCTGATAGACGGCTTATCTGACGCTCTGAGAGTTTACGTTTAATCAGAATAAGACAGCTTTTCTGATGGGATGCGTTGAATCGAAGCTGTTGTCGAAAAGCTTAAGTAAGTCACGAGTAAACAGGTGGCCTTCGTTTTTTATTTCTCTAAATAACTTATCGCTACGCTCATCTCTAGTCAGAGCAGTCAATTTACTGCGAACATCGTGATCTTCAAGCCTTTCAAGAAACACATTGTAGCGCTCCAGAACGTTTTCCATGGCGCTCTTGCCGCAAATGTACTGCATTCGATCGATTACCGGCATGTCAAATAACTTTTCCAGCGTCTCGATCTTCTTGTCTCTTGTTCGATCCACTGTCATTGCAACGCTGAACAGACCGCTCGCGTAAAGCAGTTTACGTGAAAAAACGAGCTTGATGTTCCTGAGTCCCCAGGGCTTCGGCTTCGTGCCCTCGACCGTTTTGAACTCATAGTCAACGGCCATAGTTCTATAGTAGCGGATCACATCATTCAGAAGAAATAAGGCAATCTGCGGGTTAGTTATTTTTTCACCAATATATCTTTCCAGTATTTCCCTGCGAAAGCTGCGAATTTCGGCCTCATTCGCTAAATAAGCGCCCTCCAGCAAGAAGAGCATTCTGCGGGTGAAGTGGGCATTGTCGTCGCCGTCTCCACCAATATCCTTTGTCATAGAAGCTCTATGGATTATGCCGGAAAAGGCTCCTCCAGCAGCCGGCTCAGTTTTTACCAAGCTACTAATGACATCTCTGACCTTATCACCCCACGAGTGATCTGACGCGCCCTCTGAACATTGAGTAATGATAAAATAATCAAGATCTGAGTTTTCAGATGCTTCACGTCTAGCATAAGAACCACAAGTAACCACAGCCTCGCCGGCTGGAACGAGATTACCTAGACCTTCCCGGAGTGCAGTAAGCTTCTCATCGGAAAAGAGTTTGCTGCGCTCGTAAGGTGTGCTCATTAAGGAGGTCCCAGCCTGGTCCGAAGATACCTACCTGAGTTGCGGAATGCGGCAAGAGCGATTTTTGCTCTTTTGACTGCTGATACCGCAACGCATCCATTTCAGACTTAAACGGGATGCTTTGATCAATGAAAAAGCTTCGCGCTCGGTAGTTGATAGGTTCGTTCGCATATGAACGAGATATATACATAAAGTTTTTACTTGTGAGCAACTCTCTGAGGCCAGGCATTTTTCTAAAAGCCGAGTCCTCAGTCGTATAGTAGTCCTTCTCAGAAAAATGCCTGATGTTCATCTCCATGAACTTCTGACATATAAAGTCGGCCAGAATTCCAGACTCTGAGTTGATGACTGTCTTGTACATAAGATTTTTATAGTGCCAAAATGTATCAATCAGCTCTCTAGACTTCGGGTCATCCCTATAGATTGCGGCTCGCGTAATCGCTTCGGGACCGTAAACAGTTGCTGACGCCGTCGCGTAAGAGTGCGAACGCAGAATTCCTTCAATAGTGTCAAAGTTTATCGGGCCAGAAAACAGTCCATCGAAGCTGCTGTCCTCACCCGATATGAGGGCAATTACTTGCTCGACGTTGATTCCATGCCACCGCAGGACTTGATAAACATCTATTCCAATATCAACGCGACCAGCTATAATATCGCTCGTCGCTTTATGATGTTCGATACCAAAGTGCTTTAGAAACGTTGGTTCCAGAGAGTGAGAAAGTGGCGCGTGCCCGATGTCATGCAGCATCGCTGCTACGTACAGGGTGCGGCGGTCTTGGTAGCTTATCTCTCTTTGGCGAGCATAGAGGAGCGCTAAGCGGGCAACCCCCAGACTGTGCTGAAATCTGGTGTACCTGCTCTTCGACCCATTTGGAGCAGGAACCAAGATATAGTCGATGCCACCCAGAAACCTGACCTGCTTAAGCCGCTGGAAGGCTGAGGTTTTTGCCAGTTCTGCGTACAGGCCATCGCCCATGATACCGGTCCCCGGATCAAGAGGTTCAACGAAATCGTAAAACGAATGCCCGCCCCTCTGACTCAAGTTCGCCATTCGTACTTTAGAACCTTCTAGATCGCACAACGAGTTTTTCCTAACTGAATGTGCTTTCTGGGTCCTGAGAGAACCCAGATGGCACACGTGCCGCTTTGGGGCGACCGTACGATGCGTAGTCATGTGGCCGCCTCCGGTTGCGCAAGCGTAGTGCGGTATCATACGGCCTGACGTTCGTCGTTATGACGATTTAGGTCGGTTGCGATCTCCGCCGTCCGGTCTATGACCGCGACCATGTAGGCGAGCCCGTACGCGCCGATCCTATGCTCCGGGACGCTCTACCGGCGCAGGAGCGTTAGCTATCTGCCTCAAGGTCGTTGTCGGTCAGGTCGAGACGATTTTCTGGCGACCAACTGCCTGCCGGCCCTGAGGGGTCTTGGCTCCTGTCGCCACCATGTCGCCGAGCGTCATTTCCAGGCGCCGGTTGCCCTGGCCGTCGGTAGTCATCTGAGCGGACTGGACCTGCACTGGGGCGCCGTTGTTGTTGATGACGACGCTCGGCATCGCGTCGGCTGATGCCGGGGTGCCGAAGGCGGCGCGGGAGACTGGGGCGGGCCGGACGTAGCCGCCATCGGCATATCCATGGGCACCCTTGCGCATCGCGTCCAGGGTGCCGATGCCGATCCGGTCCACCGATGTCCGGTCGATGACGTACTCGCCGCGGTGGACGATGCCGGCCGGCTCGAGGCGCATGCCCGCCCCTGTGTACCCGCCGTCCGCGAACCCGAAGAAGCTCTTGGCCGAGGCCAGGAAGCCCGCGATGCCACCGGACTCAGTGCTCCCGGTGGTCGACGGCTTCAGGAAGTCCGAGAGCCACCCGGCGGACCCACGCTTGCCCAGGAAGGCCTCTGCGATCTGGTCGGAGGCCATGTTCCCGAAGGCCGTTGCGAGCCGGGAGGTCGCGTTGGTCAGGAGGTTGGTGGCGCTGGTGCCCTTCTGCAGGTCGGTGACGATACTGCGGATGCTGTCGGACCCGGCGCTGCGCACGCTGTCCACGGTGCGCAGACTGTCCCGCAGCTCCTCGTTGCGCTTCGCAGCCTCGCCGGCCCGATCGGCATAGTCCTTGATCTGCGCCGTGAGGTCGGACGTCACGTCCCGGTCGGCCCGTTTGGCAGCGGCGAGGAGATCCTGCTCCGCGCGGTACCGGGCAATCTCCTGTGCGCCCTGGCCGAAGGTCGTCGCCTCCTCGGCCTGCCGGCGAATGCGGTCTTCCAGGGATCGGGTGGCTCGATCGTATTCGTCCAGCTTCTCGCCGCTCGCACCCTTGCTGCCGCCGCCCTTCGCATCGGTCTCGGCACGCGCCAGGAAGGATGCCCGGTCAATCTGCCCGCGGGCATCGCTCGGGGTGACCATCTTCCCGATGAGGTCGAAGGCTTTCTGGCGCTCGGCCAAGGCCGCTTTCTCGGCTGCCGTCTTGGCGTTCAGGCCATCGATCCGGAGCTGGTCGGAGCGCCTGGCCATCTCTTCGGCCGAGATTGCCTTACCGGTGGCATCGGTCATCGTCGTGATGGCGCGGGTGGTCGCGGTGTAGGCGTCCTCCACCTGCGAGGTGTCGGAGAGCTTCGAGCGGGCCAGCGGGTCCGCCAGAGCGTCGCGCAGGGCGTTCTGCTGCTCCCGGAGCTGCGAGAGGCGGGCGAAGTTGGGGTCGACTGCCCGAGCGACGTTGCCGGCCGCCGTGGATGCCTTGGTAGCCCGCTCCTCGGCAGCCTTGCCCTCGGCAATCATGCGGTCCTGGTCGGCGATGACCTTCGCGGTGGCCAGCTGCCGGGCCTGCTCACTGTTCGCGCCGTTCAGCGGGTCCATGCCCATCGCCTGACGCGTCCGGTTCGTGGCATCCACCGAAGCCTGAAGCCGTGCCACCGCCTCGGCCGCGCCCTCCGGCACGATGCCGAGCTTGATGCCAGCGATGCGCTTGGCGGCCTCCCAGTAGCCGTTCGCCGCGGCGGTAGCAGCGTTCCAGGCGCCGGCCCATCCGGTCGTCGCGGCGGTGTTCGCGTCGATCGTGCTCTTCAGGTACTCGGCCGCCGTGGCCTGCGCTCCAGAGCGATCACCCTGTTCGATCTGGGTCTGGATGAGCTGCCGGGTCCGGTCATCGAGGCCGCCGATCTTGGCCGCTACGCCGTCGAGGGCCGTACCGCCCTCAGCGACCGCCCGTCCAAGTTCGGTTGCCGCCGCCGCACCCTCCTGGCCCGTCACCCGGGCGTAGTCCGCTGTGAGGCGGGTTAGATCGCCGATCACCGGGAGGGCGAGGCTGCCGAGGGAGGCGTAGGCCGCCACGTACTCGCGGGCCGTGGAGCCCGAGATCTTGCCGCCCTCCATGTTGGCGCGGGCAAGGTCGTCCAGCTGCGAGATCGTGGCACCAGTGGCCGCCCCGATCCCTTTCGTGGCCTTCTCCAGCACGTCCCGGTCCTTGCCAGCCTGGATCGCCGCATAGGCCAGCGCCGCGGCCATGCCGCCCACCGCCGTGGTTGCCACCGTGATGGGGGTGACGAGACCAAGGGCGCTGACCCCGAGCTGCTTCAGGCCGGCGCCAAGACCGCCTTCCCGGTCGGCAAGCTGTTGCAGGAGCTGCGGGCCCTGCTGGAAAGCGGCCGTGGTCAGAGATCCGCCGGACCCGAGGGTGCTGGCAACGTCGAAGCCCTGGTAGCGCACGAACTGCTTGTCGTAGCTGGAGAGGCCGCGGCGGGAGGGATCGTTGTCGTTCGTGCCGCCCGCCGCGTACTTCGCTGCTGCCAGGGATCGAAGGCGCTCGCCCTCGGCCGCATCGAAGTAGCCGCCGGACACTCCGCGGCCGATCCGGACCTCGGCGGTCCCGAGTTGCTTCGTCCGCCGGTACTCCTCGTCCAGCTGAACCCGCAGGCGCTCGACCTCGCGCGCCGTGGTCGGGCTCGGCGCTGGGTACGGGGTTGAGGGTGCCGCGGGCGCCGGAGAGCCGCCGGACGCACCCGGTACCCGGCGTGCTGCGTCTCCTGCCTCGCCGGCCTTCTTCGCCAGCTTGTCGGCTGCTGCGGCGGCCGCCTCTGCTGCGGCCCCGACTCCCTTGAACGCCTGCTCGCCGGAGCGGCCGGCCTCCTCGAGTTCGCGCTTCAGGCTGGCGCCGCCCTCGACGCCGAGACGGATGGCTATGTTCGTGGGCATGGTGGCGCCTCCTGCGCGGCTGAGGTCAGGCGGCCATGGCCGGGGCGAGCACGAGGCGGTCGAAGGCCTCGTAGAACGGGTGCAGGTCCATGGCCGCGTCCACGTTCTCGGGCGTCACGGGGATGGCTTCGCCCGCATCGTCGCCTACGCCCTCCCAGCCTTCGATCCGCCGGCGCGCGTACGATGTCACCATGGCGATGGTCGCGTGAACGATGACGTCGGGGTCGCGGTCGGCGGCGTCTTTCAGGAGATCGGCCCGGTAAACCTCAGTGGCGGCATCGCGCGCCGCCAGGATCGTCAGGACCGTGGGCGGCTTCAAGCGCACCCGCACCCCCGGCAGGAGGTCGAGCCACGTCGGTTCAGTCGGGGTCGGGGTCAGCTTCAGCATGGGTGATCCGTTCGTGCGGTGAGGGGCTAAGGGGTGACGTCCCAGGGGTGGGGCGGTTCGGCTGGCTCTGGGTCTTGCCAGTACGGGCGGCGAGTTTCCGCCTCGCGCCACTGACCAAGGTCGGGCGGTTCACCTGCTATCGCGGCAAGGGCAGGCCAGTTCGGCGGGAACGGCGTAGCCTCGACCTGCCCGAGCGGGCCGTCGAACCCATCGGGCACTCCCCAGGCCATCGCCACGTCGCCGCCGGCCTGCATCATCTCGGAGCGGGCGATGCTGGCGGCGGCGTAGGCGGTCTCGGCGCTGCCCCCGGCGGCGATCACTGCGAAGGCGGTCACAGCGTCCATCCGGTGGATCATCGCCACGACGATGGCCCGCACGAGGTCTTCGGGCGCGAAGGGCTCGGGCTCTGGCGGGGACTTTGGCTTGGCCTTCGTCGGCTTCGCGAGGCGAGCGGCCCGGTTAACTCCCCGGTCCTGCTCCCTGTTAAGTCCGACCACATTCCGGTTAAGCCAGTTAAGGGCTTCATCGCGCTCAAGTTTACCGTCTGAGCGTACAGGCAGGCCCGCCTTCACGTATTGCGAGACGCGGGCGCGAGTTACGCCGAGCTCGTCGGCAAGTGCAGCCTTAGTTGTGATGGTCACGGCCGATCTGCTGCCCCTGAGGTGTTAAGTGAGTTTCGAACCCTGGCGCTAGGAAGTTTGGGGGCCCCGACCACCCATATAGGTTTTGGCCTCCCAGGGTCCCTGACGGTCTGGTCAGGGGCGGCTCAACCTTGGTCTGCCGGGGTCAGGCCCGCCCGCTTGAGCTCACGCTGCATGCTCATCGTCGACATGGAGGCGGTGCCGGCCTGCTGCTGGGCCAAGCCCTGGCGCTCGAGCTCGCGGCGCATGCTGGCACTCGGGTCGATGGGATGAGATGCCGACGCCTGGGGCATGGGGGACCTGGGCGGCAGCAGGGTCGATGGCGCACCGCTGGACGAGGGGGAGCGACCCTTCTCGTAGGCCGCGATCTCGGCCGTCAGGGCATCGAAGTCCCGCTGCTCGTCATCGGTGAAAGATCGGCTGCGCATGATGGTCTTCTCGCCGTCGAGGCGGGAGAGAGCGCTGCGGTACTCGGTTTCGGTGCGGATGGGCATCTGCAGATCCCGTACTCGGTGAAGGGTGGCACCCGCGGCCATGGCCTGAGCCACGCGCCTGCCGCGGGTGCCTACGCCGGGCGAAGGAGAAGAACTCCCGGCGATCTCGGATCAGGCGGCTTGACGCTGGTCGGTGAGCCAGGCGCCGCGCTGACGCTCGGTCTCGGCTCGCCGCCAAGCCGCCAGATCGAACTCAATGTCGACGCAGTCTTCCCAGCCGACGCTTCCACGGACGGACGCGTGGAGGCCGGCATCTTGGTGGGCGGCCTTCCATTCGCGCGACTGGTGGTCCGAGGCGACGCCCAACTCGATCGCACGCTCGGCAACCGGGACTGGGAGGTGCGTGCTCGGGGAGGTCACCATCGTCTGAACGCGGTCGGCGCCGATGTACTGGAAGGGAGAGATCACGAAGATCAGCACCTCGTCGTTGGCCGGGCTGAAGTCAGGCAGAGCATCGTGGTGGACCGGCAGATCCTGGCCGATCTCCTGTCTGCGGATCTGATCGGCGACCTCGCGGAGGCGCTGGCCGAAGGCAGCAGCCGTCGCGGCTGGGTCCGTACCCTCGACAGGCTGGCGCATGCTGTAGAGCGACCAGGGATTGATCTCGGCGTGGACCTCCAGGCCAGGCAGGGCATGGACGAGGCCCTGCAGGACGAGGGCGTTGGCGATGTCGACCGGGCTGGCTGTGCCGTATGCGGGATCGAACTGGCCCGCCGCCGCACCACTGATGGTGATCGCGAGCATGCTGTGCGCCTTGGCGACAGCGGCCAGGGCCTTGGCCAGATTGGCGGTAGCCACCTCGATGTCGCTGGCATTCTGCTCCAGGCCGCCGACAACACGCTCCCGCTCGGCGTCCACCCGGGCCGCCTCGATCCGGGCTTCCGTCTCGCTGATGCGGCGCTCGATCTCGGCGAGGGCATCGCTGATGCCGTAGGCCGTGCCCTCGATCTCGCGACAGGCGCGCTCGGCCTCGGCGACGGCCGCGGAGTCACCATCCTCGATCAGCAGCTTGCGACGGACGGTGACGGCCTTCTCGACATCGGCAGCCAGGGCAGCCTGACGGGCCTGTAGGCTGGTGCGGGTGGTGATGAGGCCTGTGAGCTGGTCCTCGATGGTGCTCTGGGTGACGGGCTTGGATTTCGGCATGGTGGTTTCCGATCAGAGCGTGCGGAAGCGGCTCGTGCGGGTGGCGAGGCGCTGAAGGTTCGGAAGGCGATTGAAGCGAGCCCCGTCGAGCATCAGTCGGGCCTGCACAGACCCGCGGACATAGTCGGCTACGGTGAGGCCGCGAGCCGCTGCGGTCTGACGAACCGCCTCAGCGATGTCGCTGGTGACGGCCACGTTGATGCGGTCGAGAAGGGTGATCTCGGAGTTCATGTCCGAGATGGTGCCGGTCGCTCAGGGCTCAGTCACCTGGTCGCATTCCGCGCTTGCCTGGTCACATTCCGCGCTCTCGCAAATACGAAAGCGACTTGGGCCCGCCCCACTGTGCGTGCATGAGTACGGCGCCAATGGGTCTGACATCCACGGGCGCCGCTGCCCTGCCTGTGACAGCGGGCGACCCGGCCTCTCCTATGCAGGCTACTCGACGTACTGTTTAGACCAGCTAGCTGCGTATCATTTGTTACCTAATGCCCAGGGATAAACGGCAGTCGACAACATTGGAGCGTTTGGTAAGTTGATGACTAGCAAATGGCCGAACCGGCTAGAATAATCATGGCCGGGCGGTCGAGGAGAACGCCCATGGCTAAGCTTTATCGGCGAGCCGAACTCGCTCAAATTGCCCTTGACGCATACCTTCACGCCGAAGGAGCAGCCCGCAGATGGGGAGACTCTGCTCCGCCATGTGATGTCGTCGACCTCATGACCGACCTGCTGCTGCTCGCAAAGGACCGGGGGCACGACCCCGGCTCGGTGATCAGTAAGGTCCAACAGCACCTGAAATCTAAGAGCAGAGAACGATGCTGAGCATCCGCTAGGTTTGGTAGGCCGCTGACTAGCCGTAAGCCGGATGGATCGAGGCTGCGCTGAAAAGGCCCGCTTTTGCCATAAGCCATTTGCCTGGCGATTGCTCACCGAGCACTCGATGGCTCGACGGGAGTAGAAAGCGGCGTATCCTCATGTCCGTCCCGCATGGGGCAAGGGAGGGAAACATGTCCGCAAACTGGAAATCAGTTAAAGAGGACTTGGACTGGAGCCTGAACCA
Organism: Methylobacterium sp. FF17; assembly: GCF_025813715.1. Taxonomy (NCBI): domain Bacteria; kingdom Pseudomonadati; phylum Pseudomonadota; class Alphaproteobacteria; order Hyphomicrobiales; family Methylobacteriaceae; genus Methylobacterium; species Methylobacterium flocculans. Next base: position 4,814,306 of record NZ_CP107532.1, on the reverse strand, counting down.
AGGCGAAGACGTGAAGGGTCGCACTGAGCTGAAGGAAGCATTCAGCAAAGGGGACGCCAAAGAAATGATGCACGTCATCGAAGCCTTTAAGATGGGCCAGCGAGACAACCACAAAATCGCAAACTTCACGCGATGCGCCCATGAAGACGACAAGCGCTTGTACAACATCGGTCGGAAGCTGATTGAGCTCAAAGCTTCGTAAACCGAGTTGGGGCGCTTTGGAGCGCCCCACTTTCGAATGGGTATGTCCTGCCGAGCCTTCGCCAGGGGCGTTGCAAGGAACTCATGGAACCGGATTGGCGCGCCCGCCGCTTCTCTTTCGGAAGAGGAGGGCGCGATGTGGATCTTGGAATGGGGCGACAGCACCAACCAGGTGAGGGGACATTGGAACCACGAGGAGCACGATAGCTCTGAGAAGGCACTCGACGCCGCCAAGACGAAGATCGGCATGGGCCTGATCGCGCACGCCATCCACTCCGAGTCCGGTGTGCTCTGGATGAGCGCCGAGGAACTGCTGGACAGCGTCGAAGCCGAAAAGGCTGTAAGCGAACCCTGATCGGAGTGGCTGCCTGCGCTGGCTATGGGCAGAGCCTTGATCTCAGCGGCAGTCATGGCTGCGCCTCCTCGCGCTGCTTACGCCGTTCAGCCCACTCACGATCCCGCATAGCCTGCGCCTCACGAGCCTCTTCGGCCCAGCGATCAAAGTCCTTGTCCCCCTTCGGAGCGCGCTTAGCCTGACGCGCAGCGGCAGCCTTCTTCTGAGCGGCGTCGGCCTCTTTTTGCCTCAGCAACTCCTCAACGGTGATGGGGTGGGGCTTCTGCTTCGGTTCGGCCCAGGCATAAGTTGGGCGAGCTTGTGGGCGACGGGCACGTTCGTCCTGAGAGGCGGCATCAGAATGGAATCGTCGGTCCGCGGCATCCACCAGGCTGATGGCCTCAGCCAGGCTTAAACCGGCTGCGGCTGCGACTCGGGCGGCTGCAGCTTCCCCAGCGGCCTGCTCGCCTGCAGTGGCGCCGCGGTCCATCAGCGCTCGACATTTCGCGAAGCGGTCGCGATCCAAAGCGCGCTTACTCATGGCTGAACCCTATATTGCAAGGCTGGTCCATGGGCAGGCCGAAGCCCGCTAACTCTTTGGATTTGCACGACGCAATTTTGCGTTCTGATGCCGGCAGCCTCACCTGGGGGTTTACGCCAGGTTCGGCGGAAACCTGTCGAACCGGAGGTTTCCACCCGATCCGGTTGAAACCCCGCACCGGGTGGATCAATCGGTGTGCTCCCCCGGACTGGGGAGCGCAAATCGCCGATGCCCGAAAACGGGGAGCGGTAAGATTTCCGCTAACCCATTGATCCGATTGGGTCGGAAATTCGCAGGGCCTTAGGAGAGCGGCTTCCAAGAATTTGGCTAAGCCATTGATCCTGTTGGGCTGAAAATTGAACCGGTGGCGCAAGCCTGAGAAGTCAGGGCTCATCATCAGCTGGCCCTCGCCAGGAGGGTCACGTCGCCCAACTCAGCCAGCAGGTGCGCCGGCACCTTCGTCCCTGGATCGTCCGGCGGCTTGGTGCGATTGGCTAGGGTCCACTGCCCGCCAGTGCTGCGCCAGCGGCGGAGGTGGCCGCGCCAGTCGTCGTCGGACAGACTCGAGAGGTAGCTGTCCGGACTGGCCAGCTTCCCTTCGGCAGCGCTCGGTTCGGGCTGGTAGTCGTTCCACAGTTGATTTCGCAGCCAGACCTCGGCCGTTTTGACGAACTCGGTGCCCGTTTTGCCGATCCGACCCTGCTCGGCGGCGTAGCCTTTGGCACCAGCGATGATCTGCTCGGGATCTGCGCCGCGCTTCAGCGCTTCTAGCCATCGCTTTCGGGCAGGGGTCGCCTGGAAACGCACGTTCCTCGGCGGATAGGCTGCCCTGAACTCCTCGAACCGATCCGTCCCCTTGGGGACTATAGGGGAGTCTTCTCTTCTCTTCTCTTTTAGGCTTGATATCTTATCAAGCGACGCTCCCCCTCTATCGTTGTTTTTCAATGGCTTATCAGGGTCGATAGAGGGTTCATCCGCTCGTGATGCACCGCTCACAGCCTGCTCAGCCGAGTTTTGGGCTGATTTTTTCAGGGATGAACCGCCTTTCCCTGCGTTCTCACGGTTCTTCATGACCGCCTGAAGCTCGGCCGCAGCGCGTGAGTTCGACAGGCGACCATCGCTCAGAGTGAGCTTTCCAGCCTTCAGGAGTGCGTCCAGATGCACCCGGAAGGATTTGATGGCCTGGTTACACCGGCCGGCGATACCGCGCTCATTCAGGGCGATCGGCCCCTCGTTGAGCATGATGAGTTGAACGATGACGTGATAGGTGCGGTATGCGCCATCGCTGAGCGCTTCCGTGCCATCCATCCAGGCCGGGATGTCGTGCTTGTAGAAGCCGACCATCAGCGTGCCTCCGCCAACACGTTGCAGGCGACGTCGCAGAAGCACTCGATCCGGATCGTCGGCCCGGAGCGTTGCTTCAGGATCTCGATCTCCAGGGTGTTCAGGCAGCGGGCGAGGCGGTCCTCCTCGACGTCGGTGCGGTCTGCCTTGTGCTCGAGGTAGTAGGCGTCCCGGTACAGCCCGAGCACCACGTCGGCGTCCTGCTCGATCGACCCGCTTTCGCGCAGGTCGGAGAGGATCGGGCGCTTGTCCTGGCGCTTCTCCACCTCGCGGTTGAGCTGACTGAGGCCGAGCACCGGGATGCCGAGCTCCTTTGCCAGCCCCTTCAGGCCAGAGCTGATCTCGGTCATCTCCTGCACCCGGTTGCCAGAGTAGCGCTTGGATGGGCGGATGAGGCCGATGTGGTCGATGATGAGGGCCGCGAAGAGGATGCCCTGGCGCTCAGCCTTCAGCTTCATCTGCCGGGCCCGGGCCGAGATCTGCGACAGGGTCAGGCCGGGCTGCTGCTCGATCCAAAGGGGGATGTCGGCGCAGGCTTCCGTCGCCTCACGCAGTCGGGCCATGGCCGCCTCAGACAGGCCTCGCGCCTCGGCGATGGCCCGGTAGGTGATCTGGTCCCATTCCCGCGGATTGTAGGCCAAGGCCGAGAGCACCCGTTCGGCCAACTCCTCGGCGTTCATCTCCAGCGAGATCAGACCGACCGCGCCACTGCGGCGCGCGGCCGTGAGGGCGATGTGGATGGCCACCGTGGTCTTGCCCATCGCGGGCCGGCCGGCGAGCACGACGAACTGGCCGGGCCGCATGCCGAGGGTCGAGGTGTCGAGCTTCGGCACGCCGTAGGGGACGCCGAGGATGCCCTTGCCGAGTCGGGTCTGATCCACCCGGGCGAGCACGCTGGCGACACCCTGGCCGAGCGTAACACGCCGGGCGCTCTCGCTAAGTCCAGCACTGGCGACCTCGTCCAGCGCCTCAATCATGTAGGCGGCGTACTCGGTCGGGCTGTGCACCGATCCAGCCGTCATGGCTGCGATGGCCGCTTGCGAGGTCTCCAGCACCCGCCGCATGCGAGCGGCCTGGGCGATCAGCCGGGCGTAGCTGGCGGCGCCACTGACGGTGATGGCCTCCGACACCAACTTGGCGAGATAGCCGCCGACGGTGAACCCGCCGAGATCCGCGTTGCCGAGCACGGCCTTCATCAGCCCGAAGTCGATGGCCTCGCCGGCATCCCGACGCTGGATCATCACCTCGAAGATGTGCCGGTGCAGCGGCTCGAAGAAGTCGCCGGGCTGCACGTGGTCCCTGGCGCGGTCCAGGGCATCGTTATTGTGGATGATGGCGCCGAGCAGCGCCTGCTCGCTGTCGAAGGCGTTCGGAGGCACCAGGTCGGTAGCCATGGCGGAGCCCGTCATCGCGTCACCTCGCGCTCGGCAGCCTGTAGGGCCAGGATGAGCTCGGGCAGCTTCGAGCGGGCGACGCAGATGCCGGCCTTGGTCGGCACGGGCTCGCCGCGGCTGGCCCGGGGCGCCGAGAACACCCGCATATCGACGAGGGCATATCCATCATGGATGGCGACGCTGACCCGGATCTCCTCCGAGTTGTTCTTGCGGACAGTGGCGATGGTGCGGAGGTCGCTCATGCCACGTTCCCTACTTTTGCGGGGTAGACGACGGACTCGGGGAAGTACCAGCGGCCGAACCGCTTCACGCCGTGGCTGCGGCGAGCCCGACGCAGGGCAGCGTCTTCGCTGATGCCCCAAGCCTCGGCGGCGATTTTCAGGGGCACGAGGCTGCCTTCGTCGCTGCAGGCGGAACGCACGGGCGAACCGAGCAAGTGATTGGACAGCGCTGCCTGGGCAGCGTCGAGGTCTGCCAGGAGCTTGGTAAGCTTGAGATCGGGGTGGGTCATTGGCGACCCCGCCAGGTCTCGGCGGACGGGAAGGCCAGTTCGGCGATCACCGCTGCATGAAGCGCTGAAACGCCGAAGCGATTGGCAATGTGCTTGGCTTGGAGGACAGGACGATCTGCGCTAGATCTCTCGTCGCGAACTGCCAGGAACGCATTCGAGAGACCCGCCGTCGCCCCGCGATGCGCGGGTTTTTTCATGGCTCAAGCCCCTTCCTGCCGCATGGCCACCGACTGATTGAGAAGTCGCTCAAAGGCGACCAGAGGCACCAGCATGCGGCGACCAATCCGGATGGTCGGGATCTCTCCACGCCCCGCCGCTTGGTAGGCTGTGTTTCGACTGAGACCGAGCTGTCGCCCCGCCTCCTCAACGCTGATCGTTCTGCGCTCACCCTGCGTAACGGCTTTCGCGATCATGAACCCTCGTCCTATTTTGGCTTCGCTATGCGCAGACAATACCGATCTGTCATTGACCGTCGCAAGAGAGGCGACTACAAAAGCGAAGACAAATTGGAGAGGGTCATGGTTGCTGCACGAGGCCGTCCGCCAACGGGCGAATTTAAAGGAAAGAGCTCTGTATTCACGACCCGAATCCGACCGGATCTAAGAGAGAGATTGGCTGAATCCGCGGAAGTTAATGGTCGATCTTTATCGCAAGAAGTAGAAAGGCGATTGAGCGACAGCTTTCGCATCGAAGACCGGATGGAGGATGCCTTCGGAAGTGTTGATAATTTTTGGACTATGAGGCTGGTGGCAATGGCCATCCAAAATTCACAGCTGCTGCACGGACACGGTAAAGATTGGAGACAAGATCCACAGGCGTTCGATGCTGCAACGGGAGTGATTTTCCGGGTTCTTGATGCGCTTCGTCCTGGGCCTGTTCCAGAGAAAACAAAAAAAATGGATGTAGTTGACGAGTTCTGGCAAGCTCTGGTTTCTGAGCAGCTGTGGGAAGATATTACGAGCGCCAACTTAGATTTAAGTGTGAATGAGGGTACGAATGCCGAGCATGTCTTCGCTGCGATGAAGCGACGATTGGGCAGCACTTCGGAAAATGCCATGCAGCGAGCTAGGCTTGATAAACCTCGCCTTGAAGAGTGGCGCCGCCGTAGAGAGCAAGCAGACAGCGACGACAGCAAGTTGAACAATATCCACAAATCGGGAAGCGAGGAGGAAAGATGAAAGGCCACATCCGTGAGCGCTCTCCAGGCCGCTGGGCTATCATTCTTGATGCCCCTGATCCCGAGGGAGGGAAGCGCAGGCGGAAGTGGCACTCGTTTACCGGCACGAAGCGTGAGGCGCAGAAGGAGTGCGCCCGCCTTATCACCGAGATGCAGGGCGGCGACTACGTTGAGCCCGGCAAAGAGACCCTGGCCAAGTTCCTCGACCGGTGGCTCGACCACATGCGTTCGCAGGTCTCCCCGCGCAGCCACGAGCGCTACACCGAGCTGGCTCGGAAAAACGTCGTCCCTCTCCTCGGCAGCGTGGTCCTCGCGAAACTGCGCCCGGAGCAGATTTCGGCCGCGTACTCCAAAGCTCTCGTGAGGGGCCGGCGCGATGGTTCTGGTGGTCTCTCGCCCCGTACCGTCCACCACATGCACCGCATCCTGCGTCAGGCGCTCAGCCAAGCCGTGAAGTGGCGGGTCCTGGCTCGCAATCCTGCCGATGTGGTCGGAGGGCCCAAGGTCGAGAAAACGAAGATGCGGGCACTGGATACCCATGAGACAGCCCAGTTGCTTGCCCACTTCCGGCAGACGCGGATGTTCACGCCAGTCCTGCTGGGCGCACTCTGTGGCTTGCGCCGCGGTGAGGTGACCGCGCTGCGATGGAGAGCTGTTGACTTCGCTGCCGGGCAGCTCGCGATCGTCGAGAGCACCGAGCAGACGCATGGCGGTACCCGGGCGAAAGAGACGAAGAGTGGGAGAGCCCGACGGGTCGCCCTTCCCACGATTGTCGTCGAAGAGCTTCGCCGTCAGCGCGTCCGGCAAGCCGAGGAGCTTCTGAAGCTTGGCGTCCGTCTGACGGATGACGATCATGTCTTCGCACAGGCGGACGGGATGCCGGTGCAGCCCAACAGCCTGACCCACGAGTTCACGCGCATCCTGGCTCAGTCGAGCTCCCTGCCACGCATCCGCTTCCACGACCTTAGGCACAGCCATGCGACACAGCTGCTCTCGAGCGGCATCCATCCCAAAATAGCGCAAGAGCGCCTTGGTCACTCGAGCATCGGCATCACCCTCGATCTGTACTCCCACGTGATGCCGGGGATGCAGGAGGACGCCGCCGCGAAGGTTGACGCCGCCATGCGGGCGGCCATAGACAGGGTTGCCGGTTGATTGGGTAGCAAATCGGTAGCAACGGGCCGTTTCCCGGTGCTTCGGCAGAGGCAAATTCTTAAGCTTCTGCAAGGGCTTGGAAGGGTGGCCGAGTGGTTTAAGGCAGCGGTCTTGAAAACCGCCGTGGGGGCAACTCCACCGTGGGTTCGAATCCCACCCCTTCCGCCAGCCCCGCCGATTCTGCGCTGTGGCGCGATACTCCGCGCGATGGCGACGTAGACGCCGCCCATTGGCGCACCGGCGATACTGAACTCGCCGATAACGCCCGAGATGGTCCAGCACGTTCCCCGGAGCGAATGACGCTTCTACAGAATTTACTGCTTGCCGCTGAGCAGGCATATTTACAGACCAAATTACCGACAGCGTTACGTGGACCATGGATGTCGAGGCCAACGGACTGCCGCATAATCGGAGTTAGAACGACGCGAGAGCCTGCACGTAATGACAGGAATCGCCCCATTTACGGACGTTCGCGGGAACGCGGAAATGCAACGATCGCAGACATCGGTAGCCATCATTCGAGCTGAGATTTGTCGTAAATCCATATGCGGTGGATTCGATCGGTGATGCAGATGGGTCTGGTTCATGACATCCCCTTCGAGGTTACGGACTTGCGGTCCTTCGACGTGGTGGCCACCCCCGTGGTTTCCGCGAGTGGCGGCCTTGAATGGGGCCACGCAGCGCTGCCAGCGGGTCATGGCGTTATCGATGCGGATCAATTCTCCTGGTGCCTGTCGGTCGACGATTATCGCATCGACGGGCACTCGCTGACGATCAACGTCATGACGCACGCACCTTCGCTGTCCGCGGAAGGTGTCGGGCAATTGGCCAGCTTCTTGAGCACCATCGAATCGAAGGATGCTGCGGTCCGCAGTGCGATCCTGGCCGGGTTCGATGAGGTTTCGTTGCTCGCCGACTATCTGGTCCCAGAATTTCTGCGCAACGTCGAGGCACCTTATCTGGCGATGTTGTTCGGCGACAGGCTGCGTGACGACGCGATCTCCGCCAAGGAGTTCCTTCGCGGCGCTACGCTGTGTGCCATCGGCTATCGCATTGACGCGAGCGGGACGCGAAGCTTCACGATAGACTACCGATTCCTCGTGCCGTCATTGATTGGCCCGGACACGCAGGATGCCGACAGGTATTTGGTTTTTGGGGGCAGCTACGACATCACCAATCAGGTCCTGGCCGCCAAATTCTCCGAGGCTGGCGAATTGCTCGATCTCTCTGTCGAGAGCTGAAACGGCGGAAACCGGGAGCCCAGGATCCGGTGGCATTCAGTTCGCCGAATACCGGCAGCTATTGGGCGTGCGCTCCCCAAAAGCAGATGGGGTGGATGGCTCCCGCTCCAACTGACGGCATCGCGGTGCCAAGATGTGGTTGCTGTCGAAGCAGCAGCGACGCAGATGTAGGAGCCATCCCCATGGAGATCACCACCGTCGGCATCGATCTGGCCAAGAGCATCTTCCAGGTTCACGCCATCGACGCAGCTGGGCAGGTCGTCGTTCGCAAGGCGCTGAGGCGGGCGCAGGTCGTGCCGTTCTTCGCCAAGCTGCCGCGCTGCCTGGTTGGCATGGAGGCGTGCGGAACGTCCCACCACTGGGCCCGGGAACTGATGAGGCTCGGCCACGACGTGCGGCTGATGCCGCCGGCTTACGTGAAGCCATACGTCAAGCGCGGCAAAACCGATGCGAACGATGCCGCCGCCATCTGCGAGGCGGTGACGCGCCCCAGCATGCGGTTCGTGCCGGTGAAGTCGACTGAGCAGCAGGCGGCGCTGGCGCTGCACCGGACGCGCGACCTGCTGGTCAAGCAACGCACCCAGTTGGTGAACATGATCCGCGGCCTGCTCGCCGAGTTCGGGATCGAGATGGCGCGGGGCCTGCGCCATGCGCTCGAACTGGCGGCCAGGCTCTCAGCCGGAGACGCGGCCGAGGTGCCGCCGTTAGCCCATCGTGTGGTAACCGGGCTGGCCGATCAGATCGGCGCCGTGCAGATCCAGCTCACCCGGCTGGAGAAGGAGTTGCTGGCCTGGCATCGGGACAACGACCTGTCGCAGCGCCTAGCGACGATCCCCGGGATCGGCATCGTCTCGGCGACAGCGCTGGCCGCCTCGGTGAGCGAGCCCGAGCGCTTCCGCTCCGGTCGGCAGTTCGCGGCCTCGTTGGGCCTGACACCGCTGCAGAACTGCAGCGGCGGCAAGGAGCGCCTGGGCCGGATCTCGCGCATGGGCGACCGTTATCTGCGACGCCTGCTCGTGGTCGGCATGACCTCTCTGATCCGGCGTGCGAAGGCGACGCCGACGTCGGTCGACCCACGGCTGCCGGCGCTGCTCCAGCGCAAGCCAGTGCGTGTCGTGACCGTGGCAGCGGCCAATCGCACGGCGCGGGTCGCCTGGGCGATCATGACCCGCGGCGGCACCTACCGCGCACCCGCGGCCACGGCCGCCTGACCGGAGGAAGCGGAGCACTTTTCCAGGTTGCGAGGACGATGAGAGTTGATGGCGAACCGGTCAGACCGGGAGCCGGGACACCCCGCCGCCAGTCCAGGGCATCATAGCCCGCAAAGCAGAGTGGGACCCAGCTCGCGGATACCATCAGGGCCAGCGGTCAACATGAACGACTGCATCAACAGGCCGGACACAAGACTGCACCCGACCAACGCGTCAGAACCTCAATTCGTCACTTGCAATGCGGGAGCCATCCACACAGGACAGGCGGCAAGCCTCATCACTGGCGGAACGAGCGGTATAGGGCTGGCCGGTGCGAAGCGTATCGTTTCGGAGGCCGGCACGGTCATTGTCACCGGCTTGAATCAAGCGCGCATGAACGACGCGCAGGCTGCTCTCGATGGTCCAGGCCAGGTCATCGCGAACGATACCGCCGTTACCGCACTGGCCGAAGCAGCCAGCACAGCCGGTGGATTGGATGCGTGGGAACGATAGGTTCCGTGGCTGAGGGGGCAGCTCCGTCCCACGTTCTTCTTCAGGGCACTCTTTTCGCCGACTATTTCCAGATAGACCTGCACGACAAGGACCATCCCGATCTACCAGAGGACTACTCCGATGAAGCGATCGCCCGCCGTCTTGTAGCCGGGCCGCACAATGACCAGTACGTGATGCAGCTTTGGCCTGGAGATGAATCGAGAGACGTGCGCGTGTTGAAGGCATGGGCTGACGCATAACCTGCTGTCCGACGATGCATCCTACGTTACGGAAAGCCAGTATGCGATCGATGGCGGCTTCATAAGGCAGTCGCGGCTCGCTTCCGCTTCGCGATCCCGTTGTGAAAAGCTGGATCGCTCCGAGCCCTCTCGTTTCGATGGGCATAGCCGAGCAGGCTGTGGCGTTTGCGAGCCGGCTCTCAGGCCACCTGATCCTGAGCTGATCTCAGCCACAGCAGAAAGGGGTCGGTCGGACCGACGGCGTCCATATTTGGGGTCGTGTGAATCAATTCGGAAGCGTGCGACAGGATCGTCGCACCGAAGGCGCTGGACAGCCACTGCTGGAACTGGCGGGGTGGAGTGAATGGGGCTTCGTCGCTGAAATCGTCCGCGTCATATGCTTCTTCAGGTGTGAGCCCGAAATATTGAGGCCAGCATGGTTCGGGGTAGCCCATGCCGAGGAAGCGCAGCATTTCGATCGGATCATCGGTAATCACGCCCGCCCAGCTCGAGCCTGAGCCCGATCCGAGATGCACGAAACGAAGCCTGTCGTTCGGATCGAGCCACAAGGCTGCGGAGGACCCATCGAAGCCTGTGCGGATGAAAGGCGCAAGACGTTTCGAACCAGGGACGTCCTTTCCCATCCAGTAGATGGCGTCCTCCGGATCAACGGCACGGATCGACACGCAGGACATGCCTCTCCCGGACGGTTGTCCAGGGTAGAGAGTGGCATATTGCCGTTCGTCATCATCGGCAAAGCTGCGGACACATCCGTTCTCTTCCATCCAATCCAGCGCCACGACGAACGCTGCTGGCAAGTTGAGTCCCTCCGGTAGACTGGCGCCTATATAATCGGAGAAACGGGCTGGAGATGAACTGGTCCTATCAGACCTCCATCGTACGGCGTGACGAACAACGCGTTAAAACGCACATTCCTCTACCTCCTGACGAATTGGCCCCTCCCGGAGAGTGTCGTCGCCGGAACAGCAACGAGTACCGATCTCGACCGCAATCGGGAGCATCCTCGTCGCATCTCCGCAGTGGGGACCATCACCATCGCTCCCGAAACCTGGATGCCGCGGCCGGGTCCACGGCGATCGCGCGCACCATGTGCAGGAATTCGGTGCTGCTGCGGCCCATATCCGGCGGGTCCACGTCCAGGCCCCAGCGCTTCACGAGGGCAGCGTCCGGATCGGCTGCTTCCGCGACGAAGAAGCGATCGATCTCCGCAACCACCCGTGCCCGTTCGTCGGGATCCGCCAGACCCGACCACCCGGCGATCGCGTCCGACATGGTCGAATGGAACAGATCCATGTCCTGATGCAGCCAGCCACGGATGACCTGCTCCAGCATCGGATAATCCGGGTCGGGCGTGATCACCCGTGCCCGGCCGCGCCATAGATCGCTCAGTCGCATCGATACACGCCGCCCTCCGCCTCGCACCGGCGCGCCAGCAGGGCCGTGCAGCCGGCCGGGACATACGTACACCAGAACCGGACCGGTATCAGCCGTCTCGATATCCGTCCCTTCAGGAGGGCATCGGCCGCACCCGACCGGTAAGTCTCCCGGCGGATCTTGCGAACGATCGTGGTGGGAGAGCTGATGCGAGAGGCTGTTATGGCCCTGTGACCGCTGGGTTCCAGCTGGAGAGGCATGACCTCTTCACGCAAAGCCGACCCGTCCGACGTCTCGGATGAAGCGTGGGCGCTGGTCGCTCCCTCTCTGACGCTGTTGCGCGCGGATGCGCGAGCACAGTCTGCGCGCGGTGTTCAACGGGCGGCGCTACGTCGTGAAGACGGGTGCGCCGTGGCGCTGGATGCCCGACGACCTGCCGCCATGGGACGCGGTCTACCAGCGCGCCCAAAGCTGGCTGGCGGCCGGGTGCTTCGGGCAACGGGCCGACGATCTGCCGCGAGCCAAGCGCGGCTTCGTCCTCTTGCCACCGCGCTGGGTGGTGGAGCGCTCCTACGCCTGAGTGACGCGCGTCCGCCGCCTCGTCAAAGACGACGAGCACTATCCCAGCATTGGCAGACTTCCACATCGTCGCCTTCGTCTGTCTGATGCTCAAACAGGCCGCACAACGCGCAGCCAGTTCATGACAGCCTCAAGAAGGGTTGTTGTTACAATGGCCGGGAGATCTTTTTCAGCTGAAACTCGCGAATCCCGCGCCTCCGATGCGCGATTAAGGATTTGTTTACGGTACTTAATAATATCTTCGCAGGCCGTCTTCGACCGTCCGGTTGATTCCGGTTCTGGAAAAACCAGCGGCGGGCCTATGCGTCACGGACTGTTTTCTTCGCTCCGCAGCCTGCTGGCGTTCTTGCTCGTCCTGAGCACGGGATTGGGTGGCATCGCCGTCCTGAGCACGAGCGATCGTGGAACCGGTGACCTGGCTCGCAACGACGCTGAGTGGCGCGATCAGGCCAAGGTTATCGCCGAAAGGATAGAACTCGCCCTCGTATCGGTCGAGCGGGACCTTCTCTTCGCCGCAGAGAGCCTGGCGATCCACGCGCCGGACGGTGATGCGCCGGCGCGCCTGCTCGCGGCTTGGCAGCGGCTTCATCCCGGACTCGCCGACGTTCTGTTCGCGGATCGAACGGGACAGGTCCTTGCGGCCTCGCGCCGGGCCGTCGTGAGCGCGGACGTTTCGAGCAGTCCCTGGTTCGCGAAAGCCGTGTCCGGTCTGGTGGTCGGAGAAGCCACGGGGGGAAGTCGGGCGGGCATCGCGGTGGCGCGCAATCTCATCGTGGCGGCTCCCGTGAGCGACGCGGGCGTATCGCTCGGCGTCGTCGCCGTCCAACTCCCGCCCGAATGGACCGATGCGGTGATCGCCGCGGCCCGGCGTACGCTCCCGGACGGGGGGCGAGGCTTGTCGGTCAGCGTGCTGAATGGATCGGGACGCAGCCTCCACCGGTCGGGTCCAGACGCGCGCGGTCCCGAGGTCCGGGCGACCGTGGGCGACGTGGAGCGCGGTGGAGTGGGGTGGCTCGTGACCCTCCGACGTCCGGAGACGGGGGCCGCGGCGCTTCCACTTCTGGTCCTGCTCGGCGCCGGCCTGTTCGCGGCCGTGGCCGGTTGGCTCATCGGCGGGTGGCTCAGGCGCAGCCTGGATTTCGCGGAGGCGCTCTGCCGACAGGAGGGCGCGAACCGGCCGGTGGCCATCCCACTCACCCGCGATGTCCATCGTCTGACGATGGCCATCCGCTCGGCTATCAACAGAAGCGTGGTGCGTGAGCGGTTGCTCCAGGAGAAACGGGCGGCCCTCGCCCGCAGTCGCGACCGGATCAGGGCCATCCGTCGGCTATCGGGTTCGACCTGCTGGGAGATCGACCTGGCGACCGGCCAGGTCACTTGGACGGATCGGGACGATGGGGAGAGCGGAGCCGCGCCGGAGCGCGTCTGCGCGCTCGAAGACGTGCTCGCTCACGTCGAACCCGAGGATCGCGCGATGATGAGCGATGCGCTCGGAACGGTTCGGGCCGACCGTGGGGCCGTCCGCGAAGTGGTCGTCCGAACCCGGTCGAGCGCGGAACGGATATCCGGCCGCCGGCTCGCATTTCGGATCGCGGCGATGGGCGGAGCCGGCTCGGGCCGCATCTATGCGTTGAGCCGGGAGTACTTCGAGCCCGTCATGATCGCTCCGAGTGTCGAACACGGCTCGGTGGGGAGCGAACGCCGAAGCCCCGGCCTCGTGCGGCCGCGCTACGAGGCCGCGACCCGCCGGCTCGGATAGGCTCGGGCACCGAATGGCGACCGGAGAGGGGGGCTGACCGAGCCCGGTCGGCCCGGCGCCGGCCCGATCCGGACTCCGCCGGGGGCGACTCAGGGCGAGTCCCACAGGGGCATCGCCGATCATCTGGCCATCGGGTCCCATGGTTCGTCGCGTCGGGCATGCAGCCGAAGCTGATGTATTCTGTAGCGAAAGCTTTTCTGGACTCGACTGTTGCCGCTTGGGTTCGGTCGGTTCGAGATCCCTGAAATAAGAGCCAACCCAGTCGAGTCATCATCAAACTCACCTTCCGATAAATAAGCATGACACTCGCCTCATGCATCAAAGCGCGGTTCGTATAATGTAGCGCCAGCTATTCATGGATAAGGGCCGCAATTCCAGATCGGAACGACAAGATCAAAACAGTCATCACGTCTCCCGTGCGATAGGGCAGGGGGCGCCCCGATTAACCGCGGATTAACTATACAAGTGTTTGATGGTGCGGCGCGAAAAGAAGCGCAATCCTGCCACCTCCGAGGGTGCCGCACCGTGTCCCACTGCCTGAGAACCTTGTCGGCCCTTTTCGGTGTTCTGGCGCTCGCGCCATCCACTGCCGTCGCGGCCGACTGGTATACGGGCGCGGCGCAGGAGGTCGCGGGCGAAGAGTGGATCGTGGCCGTCGATGCCAGCGCCACCGTCACCACCAACAACTCCGCGTTCGGGACGATCACGGCCACGATCGCGCCCGTCGGCAACCTCCTCACCGACGGGCTGCGGGTGCGCATTCAGGGTGTGGCCGGCACCTATTCCTATCCGGGGGCTGCGGTTCGCCAGACGGTCACCGGCGTGCAGCAGGAAGGCACGGTCCTGCTCGGTTACGAGTGGATCTGGCAGCAGGCGGCCCTGGCCGGCTATATCGGCATGAACGTGCGCAACAACGAACTCTCGATCCTGGATCCCGGTAATCCGGTGGTCGGCACCGGGATCGGGACGAAGGTTGCCGCGGATCTCTACGTCAATCCCACCGAGAATACCCTGTTCACGGCGAACGCCTCCTACTCGACACTGTTCAACGCCTATTACGCACGCCTCCGCGCCGGCGTCGCGGTCCTGCCCGGCGTGTTCGTCGGGCCCGAGGCCACGCTCCTGGGCGACGCCTTCTTCAACGGATGGCGCGCCGGCGGCCACGTCACCGGGTTCGCCATCGGCCCGATGAAGTTCTCCCTCGGTGCAGGCTACGCCTTCGACCGTATCCGCAAGGGCGGATACTACACCAGTGTCGATGGCCGGATCGCTTTCTGATCTTCGGCGAGAGCTCTGCCGGTTCGCAGTGTCACGTCGTCCTCATATTTCCTCAGACCAACGCGGAGTGGCCCTATGCCACCCTTTCTCGTACGAACAATCTGGCTCGCCAGCGCCGCGTTGACCCTCCTGCTGCTGTCGCAACCCTTGGGAACGACCGTCCAGCTCGAGATGAGTCTCGGCGCCATCGTGGTCATGAGCGTCCTATGGCTGGTCGCCAAGGGACGAACCGGCCGACTGGTGTTCCTCGCGATCGGCAGCCTCGTCGTGCTGCGCTACATCTATTGGCGCCTCTCGAGCACGCTGCCGCCGGTCAGCGATCTTCCGGGCTTCACCGCCGGCGTGATCCTGATCGGAGCGGAGCTGTACTGCTTCTACATCCTGGCCGTGAGCCTCGTGATCAACGCCGATCCCCTACGCCGCCCACTTCCGGCTCAGGAAGACGACGAGGATCTGCCGTCCGTCGATATCTTCGTCCCGAGCTACAACGAGGATCGGCACATCCTCGCAACGACGCTCGCGGCCGCGAAATCCCTGGATTATCCGGCCCAGAAACTGACCGTCTGGCTTCTTGACGATGGCGGGACGGACCAGAAGTGCGCGGACAGCGACCCACGCAAGGCCGAGGAGGCGCGGGCGCGTCGCAAGGTCCTGCAGGCCCTCTGTGCGGATCTCGGCGTCTCCTACCTGACCCGCCGCCGCAATCTCCACGCCAAGGCGGGAAACCTCAATAACGGCCTTCAGAACTCGGTCAGCGAGATCGTCGTGGTCCTCGATGCCGACCACGTCCCCTTCCGCTCGTTCCTGCGCGACACGATCGGCCACTTCAGCGCGGATCCGAAGCTGTTCCTCGTCCAGACGCCGCACGCCTTCCTCAATCCGGATCCGATCGAACGGAACCTGAAGACGTTCGACCGAATGCCTTCGGAGAACGAGATGTTCTACGCGGTGGGGCAGTGCGGTCTCGACAAGTGGAACGGTTCGTTCTTCTGCGGATCGGCCGCCTTGCTCCGGCGCCGCGCACTCGATGAGGCGGGTGGTTTCTCCGGCATCACCATCACGGAGGATTGCGAAACCGCCTTCGAGCTTCACTCGCGGGGGTGGACCAGCATCTACGTCGACAAGCCCCTGATCGCGGGCCTTCAGCCGGAGACGCTGTCGGCCTTCATCGGTCAGCGCTCGCGCTGGTGTCAGGGCATGCTGCAGATCATGCTTCTCAAGAACCCGCTGTTCAAAAGCGGCCTGAGGCCGATCCAGAAGCTCTGCTATCTGTCGAGCATGACCTTCTGGTTCTTCCCGCTGCCGCGGCTGATCTTCATGGCGGCGCCTCTGCTGTACATCTTCCTCGACATGAAGATCGTCGTCGCCAACGTCGACGAGGCGATCGCCTACACCGCGACCTACATCGTCGTGAACCTGATGATGCAGAACTATCTCTACGGCCGGGTCCGTTGGCCGTTCGTGTCGGAGCTGTATGAGTACGTGCAGGGCCTGTTCCTGATCAAGGCAACGGCCTCCGTCATCCTGTCGCCGCGCAAGCCGACCTTCAACGTCACGGCCAAGAACGTCAGCCTTGATCACGATCACCTCTCCCCGCTGGCGCTGCCCTACTTCATCGTCTTCGCGGTGCTGTTCCTCGGCGCGGTCGTCTCGTCCTACCGCTACGCCTTCGAGCCCGGGGTCACCAACCTGATGCTGGTGGTCGGCCTCTGGAACCTGTTCAATCTCATCACGGCCGGCGCCGCCCTGGGCGTCGCCACCGAGCGGCGCCAGACCGAGACGGCGCCCTCCCTGCCCGTCGACCGGCCCGCGGTGCTGAACCTCAATGGGATGGCCATCGACGTGACCGTGGAGCGCATATCGAGCGCCCGTTGCCGGATTCGGATGGATGCCGTGGTGCCGATGCGCCGCAGCAACGATGGTTCGATCGGCACCCTCTCGGCGACGTCCCAGCCGCAGATGCCGCTCCTGAGCCATGCCAGGACGATCCCGGTTCGCGTGGCCGGCATCACCGCCGCCGGTGAGGAATCGGTCTGCGACCTCGTCTTCGAGACCCTCACGCCCGGCAGCTACTTCGCGCTTGCCGACATCATGTACGGCGACGCGAACGCGATGGTCCGCTTCCAGCAGCGCCGCCGCACGCACAAGGACATCCTGTCGGGAACCGCGCAGTTCATCGGCTGGGGTCTGTCCGGACCGGTCCGGGCCCTGGCCTGCCTCATAACCGGAACCGCGCAGCCCGCGGTCGAGGAGGATGCCCCGAAGGCACGCGCGGCGAGCCCGCGCCGGCGCGCCGTCGATCCGGCCGTGCAGCCCGCCGCCACGCCGGTGGCCCCGCAGCCGGCCGAGGGCTCGCCGAGCTGGCTCCAGTTGATGGTCGAAACCGAGAACGCGCAGAACGAGTCGGAGCGCGGACGTCGGACCTCGGACCAGATGGTCACCGCTCAGACGGGACTGCGCAGCTAAGGTGGCCCGCCCGCAAACCCACCCACGGACAGCCCACCCCTCTGACGCGAGCTCGAACCCGGCCATGCCCGTCACATTCCAGCGCCGCCCCGGATTGCACGGCGCTTCCGCGCTGACGCTGGCCGGCCTGCTCCTCGCGGTCTGCGAGCCAGCCCTGGCCCAGAGCTTCGTCGGGCGCGGCGCACCGCGGGTGCTCACCGTCCCCGATGCCGAGCGGGCCGCGCGTCCGGCCACGACCGTCAATGCGGAGGCCGAGCCTGCCGCGCCTTCGGCCGCACCGCCCCTGCCGCAGCGCCCGTTTCCGGCGGTGTCGAGCAGCCTGCGTCTGAGCGGCGAGGAGAGCACCCTGCAATGGCCGGTCTACCTCACGGAGTCCCAGGCCCGGGAGCACCTGCGCCTGCGCGTCGGTTATCTCGCGGCGATCTCCGTTGTCCCCGAGACCTCCTTCCTCACCGCGAAGGTCAACGGCGTGGCCGTGGGCCGCAGCGAGATCAAGGCGCCGGGCGCCATCCGGATCATCGAATTCGACATTCCCGCCGATCTCCTGAAGCCGGGCTACAATGCTCTGGCGATTGGCGGCGTTCAGCGACACCGGGTCGATTGCTCCCTCGACGCGACCTATGAACTCTGGACCCAGATCGATCCGGCCTGGACGGGCCTCGTCTCGGCGTCCGGTGCGGCGACCGTCAACTCCCTGCGCGATCTGCCCGCCGTCACCCCCGATGCGCGCGGCATCGTTCCGATCCGCATCGTCCTGCGCAACCGGCCGGGCTTCGCGACCTTCGAGCGCCTGATCGGTCTCGTCCAGCAACTGGCGCTCGCCGGCAACTTCAGCCAGGTGGCGGTGGAGTTCGCCGGCGAGGCCCAGGGCCCGGCCGGCCTCGACATCCACGTGGCGGACGTCGGCGGGGACACGGGCGGTCTCGGCCGCCAGCCCCTGACCTTCGAGCCCTCGCAGGGCGAGCGGGCCGCCCGGATCGTCCTCTCGGGCGACACGCCCGCCGAGATCGAGGCGGCGAGCCGCATCGTTGGTGGAATCGCCAACCGCGAACCGATGGGTAGCCCGCAGGGCCTCCAAGCCCTCGCCCTCGCGCGGGGCGTGTCGGTTCAGGGTCGCGAGACGCTGCCGCTCTCGGCCTTCGGCCTGGAGAGCGGGGAGTTCGGCGGCCGCCTGTTCCGGACGCGCTTCGACCTGACGCTCCCGACGGATTTCGTGCCGGCGGATTACGACAAGATCACCCTGAACCTCGCCGGCGGCTATGCGGCCGGGCTGGAGCTCGGCGCCCAGATCATCGTGGACGTCAACGGGCGCAACGTCGCCAGCGTGCCCCTCGCCAATGCGGGCGGCGAGATCTTCCGGGACGAGACGATCACCCTGCCGCTCAGCCGCTGGCGGCCCGGGCGGAACGAGGTCGAGCTGAAGGCGCTGCTCCCGACACCCTCCGACCGCGTCTGTGAGGGGGGAGCCGCGCGGAACCGGTTCCTGCTGCTCAACCGCTCGACGCTGGCGGTTCCGCAGCTCGCCCGGGCGATCCGCCTCCCGGACCTCGCGGCGACGCTCGGCGGTGGCCTGCCGAAGGTGTCACCCGGCCAGCGCCCCCGTCTGGTCGTGCCGGCCCCGGACCGGGAGTCGATGGCGGCGGCGGCGACGCTCGCGGTTCAGATGGCCCTTTCCGCCGGCAAGCCGATCGATTTCGAACTCACCAACGACCGCGCCCTGGAGGGTCGGACGCCGACGGTGGTCGTCGGGCCCGCCCGCGCCCTCGATCCCGCGATCCTGCGGACCACCGGCCTCGATCCGGACCAGATCCGCCAGATCTGGCAGGGCCGCGCGGCCACGCAGCTCCTGAGCGAACCCGGCCGCAGATTCGCGGTGATGGACGGCGCGAGCCTCGACCGGCTGCGCAACGACCGGCCGCCGGCCTGTGCCCTCCCGGCTGCGGGTCCCCGGCTGGCCGGCGCGATCGAGCGCACGCGGCCCGACGCCGAACGGCGGGAGCGCGATCTCGTCGCCGAATGGAATGGCGCCACGGCCTCGCAGGAACGCCTCGCCGACCAGGTGGCGACGATCTCCGCCCGGCTCGGGGCCGCGGCACGCGAAAGCTGGGCCGCCACCAAGGCCTGGGCCGTGGATCAGGTCCGCGAACCCGAGATCGAGATCGGATCGCAAGCCTCCCTGATCGTCAGCCAGGGCTTGCCCGGACGCGACCCGAACGGGCTCCTCACCGTGTTCACGGCGCCGAGCGCGGCCGCCCTCCAGGCCTCCGCCATCTGCCTGACGACCCCCTCGATCTGGAACCGGATCGACGGCCGCGTCGCGACGCTCGACGCCAATGACGGCACGCTCACCAACCACGGGGCGAAGCAGGCCCGTTTCGTGGAGAGCGCCCCGGCCTCCCTCGGGAACCTGCGCCTCGTCGTCGCCGGCTGGTTCTCCACCAATCCGAGCGTATTCACGCTGATCCTGTTCGTCGCTGCGATCAGCCTCGGCCTGAGCACCTCGGCGATGCTGCGCGGCCTGGGTCGGCCCAATCCGGGTACGGCCGCCCCTGCGAAGTCCGAAGATGAGGAGAACGTGCGATGAAGCCGTATCGGGCGCACGCATACGCGGCTTCGCTCTGTCTGCCGCTGCTGGCCGTGGCCCCGGCGAGCGCGCAGGGACCCGCCGCCCCTTTCGAGACGAGGGCCGTGGAAAACAAGCCGATCGCTCCGAGGCCCAACGCCGCGGGCGAAGCGAAGCCGACCGAAGCCAGGCCCGCCGGAGGCAATCCCGTCGGAGGGAGGCCCGACGACGCGCCGCCCGCCGCCCCGGGCCCTGCCGAGACACTTCCGATGCTCAATAGCCTGGGCAACACGCCGGCTTGGCGTGGTTACAAGGCGCGCTTCGTAACGGAACAGGGGCGGGTCGTCGACACCGGCAATGGTCGCGTCAGCCACAGCGAGGGACAAGGCTACGGCATGCTGCTCGCGGTGGCGGCCGGCGATCGCGATGCCTTCCAGCGGATCTGGAACTGGACCCGTGCCAACCTGATGGTTCGCGACGACGCCCTTCTGGCCTGGCGCTGGGAGCCGGACAAGCGGCCGGCCATCGCCGACATGAACAATGCGACGGACGGTGACATCCTCGTGGCCTGGGCCCTCGCCGAGGCCGCCGACGGCTGGTCGGACGAGGGTTATCGCCTCGCCAGCCGCCGCATCGCCGTGGATGTGGCTCGCCGGACGGTCCTGTTCCGCACGGAGGGATTGCCGCTGCTGCTGCCCGCCATGAGCGGGTTCTCGGCCGAGGACCGGAGCGATGGCCCGGTGATCAACCTCTCCTACTGGGTCTTCCCGGCCTTCCAGCGGCTGAGCGCTGTCGCTCCGGAATTCGAGTGGAGCCGCCTCGGCGCCGCGGGTCAGGACCTCACCCTGCGCGCCCGGTTCGGCGCAGCCCAGCTGCCGACCGAGTGGATCTCGATGCGGGGCGGCCAGCCGCAGCCCGCCTCCGGCTTCCCTCCGCAGTTCTCCTACAACGCGGTGCGGCTCCCGCTCTATCTCGCCATGGCGGGCGTCACGGAGCGGCGCTACTACGAGCCCCTGCTCAAGCTCTGGGCCGATCCCGACCCCGCCGGGCTGCCGATCATCGACACGGCGAGCGACGCCGTCGCGGGCCGCATGGGAGAACCCGGCTACGCGGCGATTCCGGCCCTGGCCGCCTGTGCGGTCTCCGGCACGCCGCTGCCCGCCGGGCTGTCGGAGCCGGCTCCGAACGAGAACTACTATCCCGCCACGCTCCACCTTCTGGCCCTCACGGCCACCAACATGAGGTATCGGTCATGCCTCGGCCGCTGAACCCGCGGCGCGGCGCGGCGCCGCTCCTCCTCGCCCTCGCCGGAGGCCTCGCCTGGGTCGGGCCCGCGGCGTCGCAGCCGGCCCCGATCCGCACGGGGGTGCTGCAGCTCAACGAGCGGCGCGCACCGGTCATCCTCGACACCCCGCAGAACGTGGGCGGCGCCGAAATCATCGACGAGAGCGCCCTGCGCTACTACGCGGCCCAGCGCCAGGGCGAGCGCGTCCAGGCCGAGATCGCACGGCTGCGGCGGAACCATCCGAACTGGACCGTGCCGGCCGACCTCGACACCCTGAAGCCGAGCCCGCCCGAGGAAGCCCCGATGTGGGACCTCTTCACGGCAGGCCGCTTCGACGAGCTGCGCACCGCGATCAGCGTGCGCCAATCCGTCGATCCGGGTTGGCAGCCGTCCGAGGATCTCGCGCGCAAGCTGAACCGTGGAACCCTGCGAAGCGCCGCGCGGGCGGCTGCCCGGGATGGAACCTGGGACGACCTGATCGCTCGGATGAAAGCCTCCCGGGAGAGCATCCAGAACCTCGATATCGACATCGCCTGGACGTTGGCCGAAGCCTATGCCCGGACCGGCGACGTCACCGCGGCCTCCGCCCTGTACCGCAGCCTTCTCAAGGAGCAGGTCGATCCCGGCCTGCGCCTCGCAACGGTGCAGAAGGCGATGGCGGCGCTGCCGATGGCTTCCGTCGAGCCGCTTCTCGCGATGCGGAGCCCCGGCGCCGAGGGCGCCGACGAGTTCCGGGCGATCCATCAGGACGTGACCCGGGCCCGCATCGTCGCGGTCCTGCACGGGCAACCGGCCGGGCGCATCGAGCCGGCGGATCTGGCCGCCCTCGGCGATCAGGCCCGCCGGCTGGGCGAGCCGTCGCAGATCGCCCTCCTCGGCTGGTACGCCTATCACCGTCGACAGTTCCGGGAAGCCCACGACTGGTTCAAGACGGCCCTGACGCGCGGCGGGGATGCCGCGGCGGCGACGGGTCTTTCGCTTGCGCTGCGTGAGATGGGGCAGGATCGCGAGGCGGAGGAGGTCGCCTTCACGTGGCGTAATGCCTCCGTGACGAACCTCACCCTCTACGTCGACATGATGGAGCGGCGCCTGGGCGAAGGCCCCGCCGCGCCCGTCGAGGCCGAGCGGCTCGACCGATTCGCCAAGGTCGTTCTCGCGACGAGCGCGTCCGAAGGCGCGCAGGCACTCGGCTGGTACGCCTACAATGCCTGCCAGTTCGACGCCGCGGCGGACTGGTTCCAGAGGGCCGTGAGCTGGCGGCCGCGCGAGGCCTCCGTGCTCGGCTACGCGCTCAGTCTGTCGCGCTTGAAGCGGACGCGGGACTACCTCGAGATCGTGAACCGGTACGACGGTCTCTTCCCGAAGGTCGTCGGACTCGTCTTCGCCGAGCCCGATCCGCAGGCGCGCGACACCGGCCCCTGCGGGCCGGCCCCGGCCGTTCCGCAGCAGGCGGCGGCCGCGCCGCCGCGCGTGAACGTACCGAAGCCGACCGTCGCCACGGCGCCGGTCCGCCCCCTGGCCGTTCAGCGCGGCGAGTTCCCGATCGCGGTCGCCTCGGAGAACCCCCTGCGCTTCGGCGAGGGAGCGCCCCTCGCGTCGCGCACACGGGACGGGGAATATCTGCGCGAGGCCCGCGGGCCGCAGCCCCTGATCGCCCGGCGCGTCGTCGGGGTCGGGCCGATGCCCTACGAGCGCTACGGCTTCACCCTGCTGCCGGGCTGGAACGGCCTGAACCGGGCGAGCCTCCAGGGCGGACCGCCGGCCCCGCCCGTGGGCACCCTCGCGCAAGCTGAGAGCGGCACGCTGGCGCAAACCGGTTCGCCCCGGTCCGTGCCGCCGGGTGACGGTGACCGCTTCGGTCCCTTCAACACGGTCAGCGCCGACCGGAGCGGCCAGAGAAGTCCAGGACAGGATCGATGAACGGACCGACGTCTCTCCTCGGCCAGCCGCGCAGCCACGCGCGACGGACGCTGCTGCGAACGGGCGGCGTCGCGCTGAGCCTCACCCTGGTCGCGGCCTGCCAGACCGAGACGGCGCGCCGGACATCCCCACGCTTCGAGACGGCCTTCACATCCACGGCGCCCACCGACAACCGGCCCCTGGTCTCCCTGCCGAACAGCGGCCCCGTGCAGTCCGTCGAGGAGACCCGCTCGACCGCCAGCCTGCGGCAGCGCATCCTCTACGGACAGTCCCGTGGCCGGGTCGATCTCACGATCGCCTCAGGCCAGGTCTGGGACGACCCGGCGATGGCGAAGCCGAGCCGCGCCGGGATC
This sequence comes from Methylobacterium sp. FF17, assembly GCF_025813715.1. NCBI lineage: Bacteria > Pseudomonadati > Pseudomonadota > Alphaproteobacteria > Hyphomicrobiales > Methylobacteriaceae > Methylobacterium > Methylobacterium flocculans. The sequence continues at coordinate 4,790,889 of NZ_CP107532.1, read as the reverse complement.
GCGGCCGAACTGGCGAGCCTGCAGGATGGGGGGTCCTACCGCATCGTCCGTCGGCCGGTACAGAATGCCTACGGCCCCATCGGCGTCGCCCTGAACCAGCGCTGTGCCTATGCCTGGCAATGGCTAGACAACCTGCAACGTGTCGAACTCGGCCGTGCTTCGCTTCGCGGCCCGGTCGCGGTCTCGCTGCGCGTGCAGCATTGCGGTCTCAGGCCGATGGCGGCCGAGGCACTCCTGGCCGACATCGCCCGGATCCGCCTCGGCGTGACGTCCGATGCGATGGCCGGTTCGCCGCGTCCCCGTCTCGCGCGTGCCCCTCTCGCGCGTGCCCCCCTCGAACGACCGAGACCGACAGCCGAACCCGTGGCCACGACGGCTCCGGTCGTCCCGACAGCCAACCCGCCGGTTCAGATCCCGAGTTCGCCGTCCGTTGCCGTCAACGGCAGCCGAACCCTGGTGATGCTCCCGCCCGCCCCGACGGACCAACCCTACCTGGCACAGCCCGCGTCCCCACCGGCCTCGCAAACCGTCCCCGCCGTCCCCCGGCCGGCGACCGCGGGCGGCGCCCCGGATCGCGCGCGCTTCCTGACCGACGCCCTGCCGCCCGCCGGCCGCGCCCCGCAATCCGCGACGGCCGAGGCGCCGACGCGTGCCTCGTCGGGTTCGAGACCACCGCCGGCCGGCTGGTAAGGCGCCGCACGATGAAGCGTTGAACCTTCAGCGGCTCCGCCACCCGGCCGTTGCGACGGCCGGGTGGCAGGTGAAGAAGTCCCGGTCCCGCGAATTCAGCGTCGAAGGGCCGACGAGAGCCTAGGAATGCTGCCGAGCCTGTGAATCGCGGCGCGACTGATCGCATCGTCGCATTGGAAACCGACGCTGCCGGGAATGGCGATCATCGATGAGCCCTCTTGCCAGCACGACTTTGGCAGAAGGGCCTGGTGACTGAAACGCTCGCCAGAAGGAGAAAAATCTTCTGAGCCAGCTGCAATCTGAACTGCCTCAAGTCAGTAAGGCGCCGACGGGACCACGTTCGCCTCCCTGAGGATGGGCACCCGGCTCGGTGAAGGTGTCGCCGTGTTCGGCTATCCCCACGCGGACATCCTGGCGAGTTCGGGCAACGTCACGCTGGGCAACGCCCCGATACCGGCGGTGCTCGCCGTCCTGTGCCGGAACGTCGCACATCGCCCTGGCGTTACCGGGAGCGTGCGTCACGCCAACAGGAGGGAAACGCCATGAAGGCCATCACACTCGCCATCGCTGCAACGCTGGCCCTCGGATCGGTCGCCGTCGCTGCCGAGGGCGGCTCCGGGACCACCCGATCGGGCACCCTGAACAGCACCGGCCCGAATGATGCGGGCGCAGGCTCGTCCCCCGGTGCCGCGGGCAGCGGCCCCTCGACCGGTGACAAGAGCCGCTCCGGCACCACCAACAGCACCGGGGCCAACGATGCCGGCTCCGGCTCCACGCCCGGAGCGGCCGGCAAGGGCACGAGCGCTCCGACCCGCTGAAATCACACCGAGCGTGACGCCGAACGGCACCGCGCCCGCACGCGTCACGCTCGCTCACGACACCCCACCGCCCCACGCATCCCTCAGGGCCCTCACGCGGCCCCCTTCAGCGGACCACCCATGGCAGGCCTGAAAGACAAACGCGGCTTCATCGACAAGGAGCGTCTCGACCTGTCGGAGCGCAAGGCCGTGGAGTTCTGGATGAAGCGATGGGGCGTCACGCAGGACCAGCTCACGGCGGCCCATCGGAAGGTCGGCCGCCTGACCAAGGATATCGCAGCGGAGTTGGGCAAGAAGCGATAGCGCGGCCGAGAAGCGATAGGGCGACGATGCAGGGTGCCCGGCGCGAACTCGTACCAAATCCGGTTGATCCCTTTGGGATGACGGATTTGGGCTTCGCTCCGGCGCCGCGTGGGCTAATCTGATACGGAAGCCTTCCATGTGGGACGATCGATGAACCGCCTCTCCTACGCAGCCATGGTGACGGCCGTGGTCGTCCTGCCCCTTGGCCTGTCCGTTCCGGCAGCCGCGCAGAGCCCCGCCAAGGATTTCCTGTTTCAGGAACAGCGCTTCAGTCGGGCGTGCCGGCCTCCGCTCAAGTACGCGGCCGGGGCCTGTGTCCGCCGCTGTCCTGCGGGCTACGAGGACATGGGCCGTACCTGCCGGCAGAGAAGCATGAGGGGCGGCGGCGGCCGATAAACCGACGGATTCGGACGCCGGGCCAGCGCCGCGGGGGCATCCGGGCGGGGCGGCCTGCGGCGGGAGGGTTCGCCTCCGCGCCGCAGGAGGGCGCGGCTTAGGCCGTGAGCCGCTCGGCGGCAGGGCCGTGGAACTCGTCGACGATGGTCTGGGACACCTGCGCCAGCCATTCCTCCGCCATCTGCGCGCGCGTCTCGGCGGTCCGGACCCGCTCCTCGGCGGCCCGCAGCAGGGCCTCCGTGCGGATCTGAACGTCGCGGGCATGGGTCTCCGCGGCCAGAGCCCGCTCGTTGGCCGCCTTCATGTCCTCGCGCACGCGGTCCAGGAGTTCCCGAACGCGCAGCTCCTGCTCCTGCGCATCGGCTTCGACCTCGCGGACCCGCGCCGCGGCCGCGCGAACCCGCTCGATCAGATCCGACCAGTCCTGCGGCGGAGAGTGGCGCGTCGGAGGGAGATCCGACGACAACTTGTCGAGAGGACCGATGACCCGAAGGATATTGGCCAAGGAGGTTGGCCCACCTTGTTCTGGGGCGGCAACCTGCGGCTCACCATTCGTGTCCTTCGAGAGATCCCGCATCAGCTTTTCTATGTTGTTCATTGACCGCTTCCGCTCCCGAGGAACGCATTCTTCGACCGGATCATTCTTGGACCTGATATCGCGCGACTTTGCGCGCGCAGGTCAACGGTCGGCGAGCCTTCGCAGCGGGGGGTGAAGGAAAAAATTAACCGGGTGTTGTTTCCCAGTTCGGAGCGCACCCCGTCCCCGGCGGTAAACCCGCCGGGTGCGCGCGCCTCAGGGGACGAGGCGGGTGAGGCGGTCGAGGAGGGCGCGGTCGTGGAGGAGGGCCATGCGCTCCTTGGGGGTGAGCCAGGTCCGGGCCTCGTCGACGCGTTCGGCCTCCACCACCTTGGCCTGGGCGAGCGCCCGGTCGGGATCGATGACGCCGCGGGGGCGCGGGGCGGCCTCGGGCAGCATCGCCGCATGGGCCCGCGCCAGGTCCGGATCGCCGTGGAGGGCGGCGAGGGCGTCGGCATCGTCGAGGCCGGCTTCCGCGTTGCGCCGGCTCAGGGCCCCCGCCTGCGTGGCGATGGCGGGCGGCACGCGCTCCTCGGGGGTCATCAGCAGGCCGAGGCGCTTGAGGGCGAGGCCGAGGCCGAGCTGGCCGCTCGCCCACGAGATCGGGATCGCCAGCACGAGGCCGAGGATGGTGGGCGACATCCAGAGGAACAGCGAGGTGGCGATGGCGAAGGCCGCGATGCCCGTGACGAGCCCGAGCGCCATGTGCCAGCGGTGCCGGCGCACGATGTCCCGGAGCGGGATCGAGCCGTCGTCGCGCCGCTGCGGGTTCCAGCCGGTGTCGCGCCCGAGGAGGATCTGGAACACCGAGCCCGACTGGATCAGCATCGCGATGGGGGCGATCAGCGCCGAGAGCAGGATCTCGATCAGGCTCGACAGGACGAGGCGGATGCCCCCGCCGCAGGCCCGGCGCACCGGCCCGTCGATCAGCGCCAGGATCAGGCCCAGGAATTTCGGGGCGAGCAGGATGCCCATGGTGAGCCCGAAGAGCTGGAGCGCGCGCACGGGGTCGAAGCGCGGCCAGACGGGATAGAGCCCGAACTCGGAGGTGAAGTATTCCGGCCGCACGTAGGCGGTCTGGAACACCAGGGCGATACCGACCACGAGCTGCGCCAGCCACAGGGGCGAGGCGACGTAGCCGGCGATGCCGGTGGCGAAGTGCTGGCGCGAGGCGAGGGCCAGGCCCGCCGCGCCGATGATGCGGCTGTGCTGGAGGTTGCCCTGCGCCCAGCGCCGGTCGCGCACGGCCACGTCGATGAGCGAGGGCGGGCTCTCCTCGTACGAACCCGGCAGCGCCGGCAGCATGGTCACGCTCCAGCCGGCGCGCCGGATCAGGGCCGCTTCCACGAAGTCGTGGGAGAGCACGTGCCCGCCGAAGGGCGGCTTGCCCGGAAGGTCCGGCAACCCGCAGGCAGCCGCGAAGGCGCGGGTGCGGATGATGGCGTTGTGGCCCCAGTAATTACCGTCGCGGCCCGACCAGACCGAGAGGCCGGTGGCGATGACCGGCCCGTAGATGCGCGCGGCGAATTGCTGGACGCGGGCGAACAGGGTGTTGCGGTTGATGATGAGCGGCAGCGACTGGATGATGCCGGCATCCGGGTCCGCCTCCATGGCGGCGGCGAGATGCACGACGCAGGGGCCGGTCATCAGGCTGTCGGCGTCGAGCACCAGCATGTGGTCGTAGGCGGCGCCCCAGCGCGAGACGAAGTCGCCGATGTTGCCGGCCTTGCGGTGGTGGTTCTTCGGCCGGTGCCGGTAATACAGGCGGGCGTCGTCCCCCCAGCGGGCGCGCAGTTCGAGGAAGGCGCGCTCCTCGGCGACCCAGGCGTCCCCTTGGGTCGAATCCGACAGCACGAAGTAGTCGAAGGCCGCGCCGAGGCCCGTGGCGTCGATCTCGGCGCGCATGGCCTCGATGGCGGCGAAGGTCCGCGCGGTGGCCTCGTTGTAGACCGGCATCACCACCGCCGTGCGGGTGGCCAGATGCGTCGGCAGGGCAGGGCTCTTCAGCCCGCGCAGCAGCACGAGGAACCCCAGGATCGCGCCGGTGAAGGCGAGGGCGATCCAGGAGAAGTTCAGGGTGAAGAGCGCGAGCAGCACGTACTGCAGCGCCGTGGTGCCGCCCGAGACCGCCACCACCTCGTACATCTGCAGGGCGCCGTAGGCCGTGAGGAGCGCGGCCCCGCCGAAGACGAAGGCGCGGGCGAGCCAGGGTTTCCGGTGCGGCTGCGCCGGCCGGTGGCCGGTGGCCGGATCCCAGTGCGCCAGGTCCTGCACCGGCATGGGCAGCGGCGCCTCGGGGGGCATCGCCGGGGCGAAGGGGGCGGGGAGGGCGCGGGCGTCCGCGTCGGGGGGGAGCGTGGGTGCGTTCACGGGGTCCAACGGTAGAGCCAGGTTTCGGTCAGCGGCGTGCCGGCGCGCTGCAGGTTGAGCCGCAGCTCGCAGGATTTCTCGCCCCTGGGGTCGAGTTCGAAGGCGACCCGCAGGGTGTCGCGCTCGGGGTAGCGGTAGAGGGTGCTCGCGGTGATCGCCCCCGGGGCGACGCCGAGCTGGGTCTGGATGTCGCCGGGGGCGGCGAGGCCGGGCCCGGTGAAGTCCACCAGGAACAGGCGCCGGTTCTCGGTGCCCCGCCCGCTGCGGGTGCCCGAGACCTGCGCCACGGGGGGCGGCTCGGGGGGCTGCCAGCACCAGTGCTGGCGATAGCTGAAGGGCAGCTCGGCCCCGGCGGCCAGGGCCGCCTTGGGGCGCCAATAGGCCAGCACGTTCTCGTTGAACTCGGAATCGCTGGGGATCTCCAGGAGCGTCACCGCGCCCGGGCCCCAGGCGCCCAGCGGCTCGAGCCAGAGCGAGGGGCGCCACTCCCAGTGCTGCACGTCGTCCTGGAAGGCGCCGTAGCCGCGCGCCCGCTGCATCAGGCCGAAGCCCTTCGGGTTCTCGTCCACGAAGGCGGAGATCTGCAGGGTCTCGGGGTTGCGCACGGGGCGCCAGATCGCCTCGTCGAACCCGGTGCGGATCTGCAGGCCGCCGCTGGCATAGGCGCCCGCGCGGGCGTCGTCCGCGCCGCGCCGGTCGTGGGGTCCGAACAGGTAGCTCGTGGTCATGCCGCCGAGGCCGAGATGGTCGATGGCCGCGCGGGCGAAGACCGTGCCCTCGACGTCGCAGAGCGAGGCGTCGCCGGGGCGCAGGCTCATGCGCAGGGCCGCCGTGGCGGAGGGCGAATCCACCAGGGCGTGCAGGACGAGGGGGCCGCCGGGGCCCGGCCGCTCGATCCAGACCGCGCGGAACTCGGGGAATTCCTCGCCCTTCGCGTCGGCCGGGCGCAGGGTGAGCGCCCGCGCCGTCACGCCAAAACCCTGGCCGGTGGCGACGAGGCGGAAGAACGAGGCGCCCTGGAACACCGCGAAGTCGGCGAGATCGCCGCCCCGGAAGCGGGCGCGCAGGCGAAAGCCCGAATAGCCGGGATCGTCCTTGAGGGCCGGCAGGGCGACGCCTTCGGTCTCGAACCGGGCCGGGTCGTAGGGCAGGGCGCGCACGACCCCCTCCTCCACCAGGGCCAGCGCCACGCGGGAGCGGAACACCGAGCCGCGATGCAGCGGCTCCACGGTGAAGCCGAGGCCCGCCTCGGCCCAGACGGCGCTGCCGGGCCGGGTGCGGATGGCGGCATATTGCTCGCGGTTGAGGCCCGTCAGCGCGTCGGGCAGGTCGTCGGTGCGCGGCGCCGCGTAGGGGCGCTTGGCCAGGGCCCGGGCCAGATCCGCGACCAGGCCGGGCTGGAACGGCGCGCCGTCGGCCGGCAGGGACGGGGCCTCGTCGGCCAGGGCCCGGCCGGGCAGGGCGGCGAGGCCGCCGGCCAGGGCGCTTGCGAAGGCCGCGCGGCCGGCCTGCCGGAGCACGGTGCGGCGGCTGGGGCCGCCGGCGGACGGGTCGTCGAGGAAGTCCGGGTTCGGCGGCGTCATCGGGTCCGTCTGGTCGGCGCGGGCGCGCGGAAGGAAGAAGGCGAAGGACGAGGGCGAAGGGTGATCTACCATGCAGCGCCCTGAACCGGTTCTTAAGCCGTCCCGAATCGCGCCGGTCAACGCCGAAGGGCTCCGGACCGTTCGTTCCGAGCCCGACTTGCGAGAGCCCGGAGTTGCAAGAGCCCGGAGTTGCAAGAGCCCGACTCGGAAGAGCCAAGACTTGAAAGTGCCCCGCCCGCGCTTTAGCCGGCAGGGAGCAACAGCTTGGCCAGCGGCGGAACCCTCGATGACGGACCAGACGATCCAGAATGCGGGGCGCAGCCTCACCGCCATCGTGCTCGCCGCCGGCAAGGGCACGCGGATGCGCTCGGATCTGCCCAAGGTGCTGCACCGGGTCGCCGGCCGGACCATGCTCGGCCACGTGCTCGCCGCCGCGCGGGAGGCGGGGGCCGGCCGCATCGCCGTGGTGGTGGAGCCCGGACAGGAGGCGGTCGCCCGCGAGATCGCGACCCTGGCGCCCGGCGCCTCGGTCCATCCCCAGGCCGAGCGCCTCGGCACCGCGCATGCGGTGCTCGCCGCCCGCATCGTCTTGGAGGAAGGCGTCTTGGAGGAGGGCGTCCTGGAGGAGGGCGCTTCCGGTGCGGTCGGCGACGACGTGGTGATCGCCTTCGGCGACACGCCGCTGATCACCGCCGCCACCCTCGCCCGCCTGCGCGCGCCGCTCGCCGAGGGCGCGGCGGTCGCGGTGCTGGCCTTCGAGACCGGGAACCCGACGGGCTACGGCCGGGTGCTGACGCAGGGCGACCGGGTGCTGGCGATCCGCGAGGAGAAGGACGCGAGCGCGGACGAGCGCACCGTCACCCTGTGCAATGCCGGGCTGATGGCCCTGTCGGGCGCCCACGCCCTGTCCCTCCTCACCCGCATCGGCAACGCCAACGCGGCGGGCGAGTACTACCTGCCCGACGCGGTCGCCCTCGCGGTGGCGGACGGCCTGCCCGTCGCGGTGGTGCCGGTGGCCGAGGCGGAGGCGCAAGGGGTCAACGACCGGGTCCAGCTCGCGGTCGCCGAGGCCGAGATCCAGGGGCGCCTGCGCCGCGCCGCGCAGGTGGCGGGGACGACGCTGATCGCGCCGGAAACCGTTTTCTTCAGCGTGGACACGGTGTTGGGGCGGGACGTTCTCGTGGAACCTCACGTGGTGTTCGGGCCCGGCGTGACGGTCGGGGACGGATGCGTGGTGCACAGCTTCTCGCATCTGGAGGGCGCCACCCTGGCGCCCGGCGTGCAGGTCGGCCCCTATGCCCGCCTGCGCCCCGGCGCGGTGCTGGAGACGGGGGCACGCATCGGCAACTTCGTCGAGGTCAAGAACGCCCGCATGGGGGCGGGCGCCAAGGCCAACCACCTCACCTACGTGGGCGATGCCGAGGTCGGGGCGGGGGCCAATCTCGGGGCCGGCACCATCACCTGCAACTACGACGGGGTGAACAAGCATCGCACCACGATCGGGGCGGGCGCCTTCATCGGCTCGAACACCGCGCTGGTCGCCCCCGTGCAGGTCGGGGCGGGCGCCATCGTCGGCGCCGGCTCGGTGATCGCCTCGGACGTGCCGGACGAGGCGCTGGCGGTCTCGCGGGGGCGCCAGCGCGTCGTCGCCGGCTGGGCGCCGGGCAAGCGCGCGGCCCTCCAGGCCGAGAAGGCCGCGCGGGCGAGGAAGCCGTAAACCACGCCGACGCCGGAGCGGACCCTCGGCGGCGGCGTGCAAGCCCCCGTTCAGGATTGCCGGCGCAGGATCCGCCAGACGGAACCGGACCGCCTCCGGCCCGGCGAAGCGTGGCTGGCCTCGCCCTGTCCCGATCCGATACAAGGCCGGGACGACGCGGCTCCGCGCGTGGCCCGACCCGCGCGGATCGTGGCAGGCCCGGACTTTGGAAAGACACGGAAAACCCATGTGCGGAATCGTTGGCATCGTCGGACGGGACGCCGTGGCCGGGCAGCTGGTGGAAGCCCTGCGCCGGCTCGAATATCGCGGCTACGATTCGGCCGGCATCGCCACCCTGACGGAGGGGCGGCTTGAGCGCCGCCGGGCCGAGGGCAAGCTCGGCAACCTCGAGATGCGCCTGCGCGACGAACCCTTGAGCGGCGCCATCGGCATCGGCCACACCCGCTGGGCGACCCACGGGCGCCCCAACGAGACCAACGCCCACCCGCACGCGACCGCGCGCCTCGCCGTCGTGCATAACGGCATCATCGAGAATTTCCGCGAGTTGAAGGCCGAGCTTCAGGGCCAGGGCGTGCGCTTCGAGAGCGAGACCGACACCGAGGTGGTGGCCCAGCTCGTCAGCCACGCCATGGACGGGGGCCTAGGCCCCGTCGAGGCGGTGGCCGCCTGCCTGCCGCGCCTGCACGGGGCCTTCGCGCTCGGCTTCGTGTTCGCGGGCCACGACGACCTCCTCATCGGCGCCCGCCACGGCGCGCCGCTCGCCATCGGCTTCGGCGAGGGCGAGACCTATCTCGGCTCGGACGCCCTGGCGCTCGCCCCCTTCACGGAAGCGATCACCTACCTCGACGAGGGCGACTGGGCGATCCTGTCGCGCGCCGGCGCCGAGATCCGCGACATCGCCGGCCGGCCCGTGACCCGCGAGCGCCAGCGCATCGTCGCCCAGGCCTACCGGGTGGAGAAGGGCAACCACCGCCACTTCATGGGCAAGGAGATCCACGAGCAGCCCGAGGTGGTGGGCCGCACCCTGAGCCATTACGTCGACCTCGCCAACGGCCGGGTCGCCCTGCCCGAGGCCCTGCCCTTCGACTTCGCCAAGCTGTCGCGGATCTCGATCACCGCCTGCGGCACGGCCTACTACGCGGGGCTGGTGGCCAAGTACTGGTTCGAGAGCCTGGCCCGGCTCCCCGTCGAGATCGACGTGGCTTCGGAGGCGCGCTACCGCGAGCCGCCGCTGGACCGGGACGGGCTCACCCTGGTCATCTCGCAATCGGGCGAGACCGCCGACACCCTGGCCTCGCTCCGCTACGCCAAGGCGCAGGGGCAGCACACCCTGGCGGTGGTGAACGTGCCGACCTCGACCATCGCCCGGGAGGCCTCCGCCACCGTGCCGACGCTGGCCGGCCCCGAGATCGGGGTCGCCTCCACCAAGGCGTTCTCGTGCCAGCTCACCGTGCTCCTGTGCCTCGCCATCGCGGCGGGCCGGGCGCGCGGCACCCTCGACGCGGAGGCCGAGCGCCGCCTCGTCGACGCGCTGATCACCGTGCCGGGCCTGATGGCGGAGGCCACCCGGCTGGAGGGCGAGATCGAGGGGCTGGCGCGCGAGGTCTCGAAGGCCCGCGACGTGCTCTATCTGGGGCGCGGCACCAGCTATCCGATGGCGCTGGAGGGCGCGCTGAAGCTCAAGGAAATCAGCTACATCCACGCGGAAGGTTATGCGGCGGGTGAACTCAAGCACGGCCCGATCGCGCTGATCGACGAGAGCGTGCCGGTGATCGTGATCGCCCCCCACGACGCGATCTTCGAGAAGACCGTCTCGAACATGCAGGAGGTGGCCGCGCGCGGCGGGCGCATCATCCTGATCGGCGACGCCAAGGGCGCGGCCGCCGCCGGCCTCGACACCATGGCCACCGTGACCATGCCCGACCTCGACCCGGTGGTGGCGCCCATCGTCTACGCGGTGCCGATCCAGCTCATCGCCTACCACACCGCCGTCTTCATGGGGAAAGACGTCGACCAGCCCCGCAACCTCGCGAAATCCGTCACCGTGGAATAGGGGACGCCGGCCCTGGGGGCCGGCGTCCCGCGTCGCTCAGCGGCGCGGCAGGGCGTGGAGGCCTTCGAGGAAGGCGTCCACGTCCGCGCGGGTGTTGTAGAAGGCCAGCGAGGCCCGCACCGACTGGTCGATTCCGAAGCGGCGCAGGGCCGGCAGGGCGCAGTGGTGTCCGGAACGCACCGCGATGCCGCGCGCGTCGAGGTGCCGGGCCACCGCCTCGTTCTCGTGCCCGTCGATGACGAAGGACATCACGCTGGCCTTGTGGTGGGCGGTGCCGATGAGGCGAAGGCCCTTCACCTCGGCCAAGCCCGCTTGCGCGTAGTCGAGCAGGTCGTGCTCGTAGGCCGCGATGCCGGGCAGGCCGACGCTCTCCAGGTAGTCGAGGGCGGCTCCCAGGCCCACCGCCCCGGCGATGTCGGGGGTGCCCGCCTCGAACTTCTCGGGCACGCCCTTGTAGACGGTCCGCGCGAAGGTGACGTCCTCGATCATGTGGCCGCCGCCCTGCCAGGGCGGCATCGCCTCGAGGAGCGCGCGCTTGCCGTAGAGGGCGCCGATCCCCGTCGGCCCGAACACCTTGTGGCCGGAGAAGACCAGGAAGTCGGCATCGAGCGCCTGCACGTCGAGCGGGATGTGCGGCGAGGACTGGGCCGCATCCACCAGCACCGGCACCCCGTAGGCGTGGGCGAGCGCGATGATCTCGGAGACCGGGTTGATGGTGCCCAGCGCGTTGGCGACGTGGGTCACCGAGACGAGCTTGGTGCGGCCCGAGAGCAGGGTCGCGAACTGCTCGAAGATGATCTCGCCCCGGTCGTTGACCGGGATCACCCGCAGGGTCGCCGCCGTCGCCTGGGTCAGGAGCTGCCAGGGCACGATGTTGGCGTGGTGCTCGATCTGGCTGACGATGATCTCGTCGCCCGGGCCGATCGTCGAGCGGCCGTAGGAATTGGCGACGAGGTTGATCGCCTCGGTGGTCCCGCGCAGGAAGACGATCTCGTCCGTCGAGGCCGCGTTGAGGAACCGGCGCACCCGCTCGCGCCCGCCCTCGAACAGGTCCGTGGAGCGGGCCGCCAGCGTATGCGCCGCCCGGTGGATGTTCGAGTTGTGGCGGGCGTAGAACTCCGAGGTGATGTCGATCACGCTCTGGGGCTTGTGGGTGGTGGCCGCGTTGTCGAGCCAGACCAGGGGATGGCCGTTGACGCTCTGGTGCAGGGCCGGGAAGTCCTTGCGGACCCGCTCCACGTCGAAGGGCGCCGCCACGGGGCTCGTCCCTTGCGCGGCGAGATGCGGGGCGTGCCGGTGGCCCGGCTCGACGCGGGACGACGGGGCGGGCGCGGCCCCGCCCGTCCGGCTCCTGTCCGTCAGGAAGTACCTGTCCGTCAGGAAGTAGTAGTCGCCCGACGAGAACGGCGCCTCGGCGATCTCGGCCTTTCGGGCCGCGTCCGGGGATGTCCGGCCGCTGCGGGAAACGGTCTCCCGCGAGGCGTCCTTGTGGGAGGTGTTCTTGTGCGCGGTGTTCTTGTGCGAGGCGCTCTGGTGGGAGGTGTTTTTGCCCTCATGGCCGGGGGCCTCGGGCACCAGGGAGGGGGCCAAAACCTGCGCGAAGGCATGGGCGCGCGGGTGGTCCTGGGCGATGGTGGCGTGGAGGTCGCGGCCGCCGGGCAGGAAGGCGGCCACGTCCGCGACGCTCGGCACGAAGAACTCGGGCAGGCCCGAGCGCGGCCCCTGGGCCTCGGGATGGACCGAGGGAAAGGCCGAGGGAAAGGCCGAGTGCTGGGCGAAACCCGGCCCCGTCAGACCGGACAGGCCGACCGGCGGGGCGCCGAACCTGCGGGCGCCGAGCGCCGAGGCGTCGGGCTGGAGGCCGGACGGCGCCGAGCCCGCCGGGATCGACGGCGTGGCGAGATCCCCCTTGGGGGCGAGGGGGTGGCCGAGGCCCTGGGGAAGATTCTCCAGGGCCTGCGGTGCTTGCGGCGTCTGCGGCAGGCTGGGGGTCAGGGGCGCGGAGGCCGCCTGACCCTGACCGTAGATCTCGCGGGCGAGGCGCCCGACGAGGTCCGCATGCGCCGTATCGCCGAACAGCCCCGCGGGGAGGCCGACGGACGGCGCGCTAGGCGTAGTCATGGTAGTTGCCCAGCAGCACGTTATCGAGGCGTGCGATCGCATCCTCCACCAGCACGGCGGCCGAGAAGTAGCGGGTCACGAGGTGCGAGGCGATGGAATGGTCGTTGGTGCCCATGTAGCGCACCGACAGGCCGGTCTCGATCTCGCCGGTGACGCCGGATTTCTGCAGGCCGACCACGCCCTGCTCGCCCTCGCCGACGCGCAGCAGCAGGATCGAGGTGGTCTGGGCGCCGGTCACCGGGTCGATGTCGATGGGCAGCTTGTCGCTCGGTACGATCGGCACGCCGCGCCAGGTCAGGAAGGGCGAGCCGAACAGGTGGATCACCACCGGGGGCACGCCGCGCCGGGTCGCCTCCCGGCCGAAGGCCGCGATGGCGCGGGGATGGGCCACGAAGAAGGCGGGCTTCTTCCAGACGAGCGTCAGCAGTTCGTCGAGGTCGTCCGGGGTGGGCGGGCCGCCGCGGGTGGGGATGCGCTGGCGCTGGCTGACCTCGTGGAGCAGGCCGAACTCGGAATTGTTGAAGAGCTCCCACTCCTCCCGCTCCTTCACGGCATCGACCGTGAGCCGGATCTGCTCGCGCAGCTGGTCGATCTCGTTGGAATAGAGGTCGGTGACGCGGGTATGGGTGTGCAGGATCGTCTGGATCGTGGAGAGGTGGTACTCGCGCGGGTCCTCCTCGTAATCCACGAAGGTGGTGGGCAGGCGCGGCTCGCCGGTATGGACCGCGAGCAGCTCGATGCCCTGCTCGCCGTGGGAATTGGTGTGGCCCTTGAGGCGGTCGCGCTCCTCGACATACTGGGTGATGCGCGAGCGGATGCCCTCGTCCTCGATCGCGGCCCGGTCGAGGGTGAGCAGGGTCACCGCCGAGAGCGCCTTCACGGCGGGCGCGGGCGTGTTCTCGCCGACGAGGTCGCCGTCACCGAAGTAGTCGCCCCCCGTCGCCAGGCCCTGGCGCAGGCGGCCCTTGAACGGGCCGGACAGGGTGAGTTCGACGGTGCCGTCCGCCACCACGGTCAGGCTGCGGCCGGTGGAGCCCTCCTCGGCGATGATCTCGCCGGCCTTGTGCTGGGAGGCGGTGAACTTGCCCGCCAGCGCCGCGAGCTCGTTGTCGCCGAGCCGGCTGAACAGCGGGATGCGCCGCAGCGAGGCCGGGCGCACGGCGCGGTCGCCCGCGTCGTTGGACAGCTCGATCCGGCCGGGCTTGGCCAGCACCACCGCCCGGCGGTTGACCCGGTAGACGCCGCCGGCGACGTCCACGAAGGGCAGCAGGCGATGGAACCAGCGGGGGGTGTTGGCCGCGTTCTGGACCGAGGTGACGGTCGCGGTTGCGAGATTGCGTGCCGCCGAGGCGCTCACGCTCAGACCCGGTCCACTCATCGGTTTTCGTCTCCGTCTGGGCGACAAGGACCGCGCGGCGCTCGACATGGGTCGGCCACGACGCGACGAGTGCCGCATCGCACTCGCATGCGATCGACCCGCGCACCTGCGCGCGCGATGCTATTGTCTGGAACTGTTCTTGCGTTTGTCTGGACTTCCGCCGCCCATTGATCGAGCGTTGCTGCGAAATCAGGCTATTTCTAACCCTTGTCAAAGAGGGCGGTCAACGGAATGATGTTCCATAATTTGTCGTGCGGAGAGCAGGGTCGACCTGTCTTTCCCCGTTTGTCTTGTCTTCCCCGCGCCGAACCGACATTCGGAGATCGATCCCACCGGGTGCGCGGCCGCCGGCGCGAGAGACCGTCCGGGCGATCCGTTCGCGGGGTGGACATCTGAGGCTCGGGACCGGCAGGAGCGTCCGGGTCGGGTGGATATGGGACGGTCTTCTTCTGAGCCCGAAACGAATGGGCAGACGCCGCGGTCGCCCCCACCTGCGACCAAACCTGGGCTCTCGAACCGTTTGCCTGCCGGTGGTTCGGCTCGCCTCCACATCCTATGGTAGCGCGCGAGTGCCTGAAGATCGGCGAGATGCGGAAACCGGGTGGCCCCTATGACGCTGCGTAAATCTTTGCTCTCGCTCGCCGCTGTCGGCCTGCTCGGTACCCCGGCCATCGCTCAGAGCGGACCGGCGGAGCAGGCCCATGTTGCGGGAGAGCGGGTGGTGGATCTGCCGCTCGGGGACGGTCTGGACCAGCGCGTCCTCTACGACGCACCGCCTCACCCCCGGGCGACGCTCGTCATGCTGCCGGGTGGCTCTGGCGACATCGGCGTTCGGCGCGACGGCGACCTGCGCCACCAGGACAACTTCGTCGTCCGCACGCGGGCGGACTGGGTGGCAAGAGGCTACGCCGTGCTGATCCCCGACGCCGTCGATCAGGCGAACCTGCGGGGTCTGCGAAGCTCCCCGGTCTACGGTCGGCTGGTCGACGGTCTGGCGGCCTACGCCCGGGACCAAGCCCCTGCGCCCGTTTTCCTGGTCGGCACCAGCCAGGGGACGATCGCGGCGATGAACGGGGCCGCCCACGCCCGGCCGGGTCTCATTGCGGGCCTTGTGTTGACCGAGTCCGTGTCCGTGCCCGGACGACGGAGCACCGAGACGGTCTTCGAGGCTGATCCGGAAGGCGTGCGCGTTCCGGTACTGGTCGTAGCCAACCGCGACGACGCATGCGACGTGGCCCCGCCCGAGATGGCTCCTCGCATTGCTGCGGCCATGACGCACTCGCCGAGCGTTCGCGTCCTGACAGTTGGCGGCGGATTGCAGCGTTCGGACAGGGCCTGCGGTTCGCTCTCGCCCCACGGCTACTACGGCATTGAGCAGGATGTGGTCGGCGGAATCACCGGGTGGCTCCGAACGCACGGCGGCTGATCGCAACGGTCCCTGAAAGGTCGCCGGGCAGTTGCGCGCGTCCTGGCTACCGCCGCATGAGCCGGTCCGGTGCGTGGTGAACGTGACGACAACAGGCCGTCGCGCAACAAGCGACGAAGATCGCAACGCATTTGGACGACGGCGTCCGAGAAGCCGCACTGACTGAGCGTTCAGGTCGGGTCGGAACCCCACCCAAGGCTCAGGTCCCCTCCGCCCGATTTGACCCCTAGATTCCGTCGCCGAAGAACTGGTCCATGCTCTGGGCCGGGTTCTCGGCGGGTGGGATGCGCGAGACGACGCGGGCGGGGACGCCCGCCACCGTGGTGTGGGCGGGCACGTCGTGCAGGACGACCGCCGCGGCGGCGACCTTGGCGCCCTCGCCGACCCGGATGTTGCCGAGCACCTTGGCGCCGACGCTGAGCAGCACGCCGCGCTCGATCTTCGGATGGCGGTCGCCGCTCTCCTTGCCGTTGCCCCCGAGGGTGACGGATTGCAGGATCGAGACGTCGTCGGCCACCACCGTGGTCTCGCCGATGACGACCCCGGTGGCGTGGTCGATGAAGACGCCGGAGCCGATCCGCGCGGCGGGGTGGATGTCGGCCCCGAACACCTCGGAGATCCGGCTCTGGATGTGGAGCGCCAGGGTGGCGCGGCCCTGGTGCCAGAGCCAGTGGCCCACCCGGTAGCCCTCCAGGGCGGCGAGCCCCTTGTAGAACAGGAAGGGGTCGAGGTAGCGCCGGCAGGTGGGGTCGCGCTCGCGGATCGCCACGAGGTCGCGCACGGCGTGGTCGCCCGCATGCGGGTCGGCCTGGAAGGCGGAGAGGCAGAGGTCGCGGGTGGAGAGCCGCGCGAGGTCGCCGTCGCCGAGGCGATGGGCGAGCCGGTAGGCGAAGGCGTGGACGAGGCTCGGCTGGTCGAGCACCGTCGCCTGGATGATCCCGGCATAGAGCGGCTCCTCGATCAGCGCGGCCTCTGCCTCCGCGCGCAGGGCCCGCCAGACATCGGCTTCCGCATTGGTGTGGCTCACGCTGCGCAGGGGCGGGCGCAGGATGTTGCCGGGCAGCGTGCCGCGGGAGGTTTCGCGGGACGCATCGCGAGAAGCTTGGGCACCGGCGGTCATGACGTGTGGTCTCCCCGGGCCGGCGCGCGCCGTCGTCGAAGGGCGGGAGCCGGGCTCAGCCGACGCGCTGGAACACGTCCGCGATGTAGCCGACGAGCAGGCGGTGCCCGTCGAACTGGACATTCACCACCTGCGACCCGCCGTCGGCGGGCAGCACGTGGACGACGCGGCCCGTGGCATGGCGCCAGATCCCCAGGACCTCGGCGACATCCAGTCTCGCGAACACGACCTGATCCCCAAGCGCCATGGTTCATCCCTTCGAACGCCGTCCGGGCGCGCGCCTCCACCGGCCCTCACCGGGCGCCCGGCCCCGGACGGGGATCGGGACGGCTGGCAAGACCCGTGACTGGCAAGACCCGTGATCGGTACGCCGCGACGACGTGATCGCGTCGAATATCGTCCCGTATTTTTCGGGTTTCTGCTGTCGCGGGTCAAGAACAGCGTTTTTCGAATTCCGGTGAAAGGCGACAATAGCCTTCCCCGGGATCGGGCGCCGGAAGCAGACTTGTCTTCGATCCAGGCCCGCGTCCTTGACGGAGGCGGAAGGCCCCGGCGCTCATTCCCGCTCGGGCCGCGCCTCCCAGATCGCGGCTTCCACGAAGGGCCGCTTCAGCTGGGGGCCGGCGCCGCTGCGCTGGATGAAGTCGTTGGCCCCCGGATGGCGCCGGATCGCCCGGGCGAGGTTGAGGCGGTAGCCCGCCTCGAACACGAAGGGGGGCGCCATCGGGTCGGCCATGTAGGCGTCGACGGCCGCCTTCACGGCGGCCTCGGTGATGAGGCCCAGGTCGCACAGGGCGCGGATCGTCAGCTTCTCGGTCATGCCCCTGAATAGGCCCGCGCGGGCCCGGTCCGCAACGCGGGCGCGACGCGGGCCGGCCTTGAGCCGCGACGGCGCAGGGGCTACCTCTAGGGGAGGGGTCAAGCTTGCCCGGGCAACGGGCCTCCGCCGCGTCCACGGCGGACGGCCTTCCGAGATGCCGTTCCCCCCGGCTGAAAGTGCATCCGTGGCGCCCACCCTTCCCCCGTCCCTGCCCCAATCCCTTCCCCCCGCCGAACCCGAGGCCGGGCCCCGCCCCCGGGTGAGCGCGCGGGGGCGCCTGCGCACCTACTTCCTCACCGGCATCATCGTGTCGGGGCCGCTCGCCATCACGATCTACCTGACCTGGTGGTTCATCAGCCTCATCGACGGCTGGGTGAAGCCCCTGGTGCCGGCGAGCTACCTGCCCGACCATTACCTGCCGTTCTCGATTCCCGGCCTCGGCCTCGTCATCGCCTTCGTGGCGGTGACGCTGCTCGGCTTCCTCACCGCCAACCTCGTCGGGCGCAGCGTCGTCGAGTTCGGCGAGGTGCTGCTCGCCCGCACCCCGGTGATCTCGGGGCTCTACAAGGGCCTGCGCCAGATCTTCGAGACGCTGTTCTCGGCCAACGGCACCTCGTTCCGCACGGTCGGCCTCGTGGAATTCCCCGTGAAGGGCACCTGGTCGGTGGTGTTCCTCTCCGCCCCCGCCGCCCCGGACGTGCAGAACGCCCTGGCCCCGGGGGGCGACCATGTCGGGGTGTTCCTGCCCTGCGCGCCCAACCCCACCACCGGGTTCTTCTTCTACCTGCCGCGCGCGGACATCGTGGAGATCGCCATGAGCGTCGACGACGCGGCGAAACTCGTGATGTCGGCCGGCGTGATCCAGCCGGACGATCCGCAGGCCCGGGAGTCGCAGGCCAAGTTCCACGCCATGGCGTCCACCCTGCGGGCGGCCCACGGCGCGCCGCCGAAGGTCGACGCCTGAACCGCGCCCCGGCTTCCCGTGGTCGAAACCCGAGGCTTGGTGGCGTCTGCAACCGACCCGGTTTCCTCGCTCGCGGCATCCGATGCCGCACCCGGGAGCGGTCGCTCGTTGCTCCGGATGTTGGTTACAAGGCAGGGCGCGGATCGACGTACTGCTTCAACACGGCAAGGTTGGCGAGGGGAGCAGGCCACAGCACGATCCGGTAGTGATCGTCCCCGTCCAGTCGGTCCTCGCTCAACGTCCCCAACCCGCCATGACAGGTCCGCACCCGGTACGTGCCCGGCGAGACCACCAGGACGTCGAGCGATCCTCCGGTGCATTCGTGGATTTCAAGCCTGCCTGACGGCAGGTCGAGGCTGGCCTCGGTGACGTGATCCCAAGCGTCGAGGTCGAGGTCCGGCGGTTCGTCCGTGATCTCGACCTCGACCGGCACGTCCATGTTACGCTCGGGCTGAACGACGACCACGAACGGACCCGTCTTGATGCGGCGGACCAGATCCGCCTCGGCGTAATCTGTCGGCACATCCGGACTTGCCCCGTGATCCCACAGGTAGAACTGATGATAGTCGGCAAAGATGCTGTAGCGCCTGATCATGCTGCTCATATCCTCTCGGATCAGGAGAAGGCTGGCGCGTATGGCTGGCATAAGGCGACCGGCACCAGCCTGATCCTGAATCTTGCCGTCCAGAATGACTCGGTCCTCGCGGGTCTGTCCGTTTCGATGCAATGGCCGGCCGGAAGCAGACTGCTTTACCCTCCTTCTCGGACGTTCGGTGCAGCGAACCAAACGTCGGATCGTCCCATCAGCCTGCCCCGAGCAGCCGGATCGCGGCCTCGCGCTCGAACAGGTAGAGCAGCACCCGCAGGGCCTGGCCGCGCGCGCTCCTGAGACCCGGGTCGCGCTGGACCACGAGCTGCGCGTCGTCGCGCGCCACCTGCAGGAGTTCCGCGTCGCTTTCCAGGCTGGCGAGGCGGAAGGCGGCGAGGCCCGATTGCCGGGTGCCCAGCACCTCGCCCTCGCCGCGCAGGCGCAGATCCTCCTCGGCGATGCGAAAGCCGTCCTCGGTCTCGCGCATCATCTCGAGGCGGGCCCGCGAGACCTGGCCGAGGGGGCCGCGATAGAGCAGCAGGCAGGTGGAGGCGCGCGAACCGCGCCCGACCCGGCCGCGCAGCTGGTGGAGCTGGGCCAGCCCGAAGCGCTCGGCGTGCTCGATGACCATGATGGTGGCCTCCGGCACGTCGACGCCGACCTCCACCACCGTGGTGGAGACGAGGATCTTCGTCTCGCCCCGCTGGAAGCGCTCCATCGCGGCGTCCTTGTCGGGCCCCGGCATCTTGCCGTGGATCAGCCCGACCGCGTCGCCGAAGCTGTGGCGGAGATCCCCGAAGCGCTCCTCGGCGGCGGCCAGGTCCACGAACTCGGATTCCGCCACCAGGGGGCAGATCCAGTAGACCCGGTCGCCGGCGGCGAGCGCGCGCCCCAGCCCCGCCACCACCTCGTCGAGGCGGTCGGTGGAGACGAGGCGGGTGGCGATGGGCTGGCGCCCGGCCGGCTTCTCGTCGAGCACCGAGACGTCCATGTCGCCAAAGCAGGTCAGCGCCAGGGTGCGGGGGATCGGGGTCGCCGTCATCACCAGGATGTCGACGGCGGCCCCCTTGGCCCCGAGCGCAAGGCGCTGGTGCACGCCGAAGCGGTGCTGCTCGTCCACCACCGCCACGCCGAGATCGGCGAAGGCCACGCTGTCCTGGAACAGCGCGTGGGTGCCGACCACGATGTCGATCTCGCCCGAGGCCAGGGCCGCCAGGGTGGCGCGGCGCTCGGAGGCCTTGTCGCGCCCGGTGAGGAGGCGCAGGCGCAAGGGCTCGGCCAGGGGCGCGAGGCGCTCGAAATGCTGGCGGGCCAGGATCTCGGTGGGGGCCATCAGGGCGGCCTGGCGCCCGACCTCCACGGCCGAGGCCATGGCGAGGAGCGCCACCGCGGTCTTGCCGGAGCCGACATCGCCCTGGAGCAGGCGCAGCATGCGCCGGTCGGAGGCGAGATCGGCGCGGATCTCCGCCACGGCGCGATCCTGCGCCCCCGTCAGCCCGAAGGGCAGGGCGGCCCGGATGCGCCCGCTCAAGGCGCCGTCCCCGGCATTGGCCCGGCCCGGCGCCCGCCGGTTGCGGGCCCGCATCAGGGCGAGCGCCAGCTGCGAGGCGAGGAGTTCGTCATAGGCCAGCCGCCGCCGGGCCGGCGTGCGCGGCGGGGCGGTGGCGCCCTCCGGCACGGGGGGCGGCGCGTGCTCGGGCCGGTGCTCGGCCCTGAGCGCATCGGCGAAGGCGGGCAGGCCCTCGCGGGCGATCCAGGCCGGGTCCTGCCACTCGGGCAGCACCGGCAGGCGCTCCAGGGCGGCATGGGCCAGCTTCGAGATCGCCCGCGAGGTCAGCCCCTCGGTGGCCCCGTAGATGGGCTCGACGCTGGGCTGCGCGGCCAGCCCCGCCTCGTCCACGATCCGGGCGGGGTGCACCATCTGGCGGTGGCCGTCCCAGAGGTCGATGCGCCCGGTGATGTAGCGGTGGCTCCCCAGCGGCAGCATCTTCTCGACGCGCGCCTGGGGCATGCCGAAGAACACCAGGGTGATGTCGCCGGTGGGATCCTCCACCAGGACCCGGAACGGCCGGCGCCCCGCCCCGGGCTGCGGGGCCCGGTAGCCCGTCACGGTGACGCCGAGGGTCACGGGCTCGCCGGGGGGCGCCTCCGCGATGGAGCCCATCATCCGGCGGGCGACGCCCCCCTGGGGCAGGTGGAACAGGAGGTCGACGATCCGGGCCGGCTGCTCGGGGGTGCCGAGCAGCCGCTCGATCATCGGCGCCATCTTCGGGCCGATGCCGGGCAATCCGCGCGCGGGCGCGAACAGGGCATCGAGGATGCTCGGGCGGAGGGGCGGCTGGCGCGGTGCGGCGTCGGTCATGCGGCTCGGTGGCGGGGACGATGCGGGAAGACCCCGGAGACCGGGATCCCGCTTTAACGCGCGATCGGGATGGTGGCACGGACCGGTCTGTCTATATACGTCCGTGAAGGCCCGGTCCCGTCACGGATGCCGCATCGGGGCAGGGCCTGGGATGCGGTGATCCAAGGATCACAGCATCCCGGGATCCCCGCATCACAGGCTGACCGCATGTCCGGCACCACCCGCACCAGCGCCGACCTCGATCCGCGCCGCCGCCGCACCCTCTTTCGCGCCTGGCACCGCGGCATCCGCGAGATGGACCTCATCATGGGCCGCTTCGCGGATGCCGAGATCGGCACCCTCACGGAGGAGGAGCTCACGGTCTTCGAGGCCCTGATCGAGGTACCCGACCGCGACCTGTTCCGCTGGCTCACCGGCGAGGACGAGACGCCCGAGAACTACGACACGCCGGTCTATCGCCGCCTCAAGGCGTTCCACAAGCACGACGCGCCGATCCATTAGCCTCACGCTCGGCCTCTCCGAGACGGGCCGCGTGCGGGGTCGACCCGGGCAGCCACCGTGTTCGCGGTGGTTCCGCCCACACCCGGGCGATCAACTTATCGTGCCGCGGTCGCGTTGCGGTGCAGGGATGGGCTTGCGCGGCGGTCATCGGCTTGCCCCGCCAAGGTTCGCATGCCTAACCTCCGAGACCGAACGGGTCGGATGGCGAAGGATGCGGCCCGTTGAGTGCGGACGACACGACGCTCGAGGCGGGCCTGCCGCACTTCTTCCTGACGACGTCGGGCTTGCCCCGCGGGGAGGCCTTCGAGCGATGGCGCACCCTGCTGGCGCCGATGTACGCGGTCAGTCCGATCACGCCCTCCGCCCCGCTGCCGTTCGGCACCAACGTCGCCTACCAGATCGGCGACCTCGTCACCCACCGCACGCTGCTCTCGACCCAGCGGCTCCAGCGAGACCGCCGACGCGTCGAGGCCGGTCCCGACCACTACATGGTCCAACTCTACCGATCCGGCAGCTTCCAGGGCTCGGTCGCCGGCAAGCCGCTCTCGGCCTCGCGGGGCACCGTGACCCTCATCGGCCGCCGCCACCTGCTCGATGGCCTGCTCGACCAAGCCGACGCGATCGGCATCGCCGTACCCTGCACCCGCCTTCACGGGCTACCGCTCGAGGCGCATGACCTGCGCTTCGATGCGGCCCGCAACCGGCTCCTGGCGGCGCGCATTTCGGACATCTACCGCCGGTTGCCGACCACGCGCGCCGACGAGGCCCCGGCGCTCGCCGACGAGTTCGTCGCCTTCCTCCACCGCCTGCTCGATGCCTCGCAGGCCCCGGACGTGCTGGACGGCCGCGAACTCGACGGCGGCCTGATGGCGCTGGCCCGGATGATCGTGCAGGCGAACCTGTCGCGGCCCGATCTGTCGCCCGAGCTCATCGCCGGGCAGATGCTGGTCTCGCGGTCCACCCTCTACCGGCTGTTCGAGCCGGAGGGGGGCGTGATGCACTTCGTGCAAGGCGAGCGCCTGAGGGCGGTCCGCGACGCCCTCGCGGATCCCATGGAGCGGCGCACCATCGGCCGGTTGGCCGAGGTCTTCGGCTTCAGCAGCATCTCGCAGCTCAGCCGCAGCTTCCGCGGTCACTACGGCGCCCCTCCCCAGGCCTGGCGTGGCCAGCGCCGGGTGGCCCAGCGGATCGACGGTCGCGGGACGGTGCAGCACGTCTGGACGTGGCTGCGCGAGACCCGATGACCCGACCATCCCGCATCCGGGCGATGCCGCCGAACGACGTGGACGGGCGCCGAGCCGGCCGCGCGAACGCCCGTCGAGCCTGCGAAAGATCTTGACAATATTCCTATGTCGTGCCTATATCCCCCCACCTGCCGCCCGGAACGAATCGGGAGCCTGACCGGAGACCGACCGGGCGGGCTGAAGGGCGGCGGGGCGGTGCCCGCGTCGGTGGCTTCGGTCGCTGCCGCCCCGGGCGACGGCTCGTCACGACCGTAGGCTCGGGACAGGGCGGCGCGCCGGGGGAGGAAATGCCCCCGCCGACCGACCCGTCACTGGGACAGCGGAGGATAGCTGCGGCGCCGCCCATGACGAGGCGGCGTGCGACGAAGGCTCGCTCGGAAGCGTGCGGGGTAGCCATCACCCGCCGAACTTAGCGCCAGCACGAGCCCCGTCGGAGACACCGCGACGCGAACGGCCCCGGCGGCGACGCCGGAGCCCGGGACGCCGGGGAACCGGCAACATCATAAAGCGCAACACTGGGTTCCGCGGCGTCCCGCGTCCCCGTCCGGCGCGTTCTTGGGCCATGCCCCCGGCGCGGAACCGCGCGGGGGCGAACTTGGGCCATGCCCCCGGCGCGGAACCGCGCGGGGGTGAACTTGGGCCATGCCCCCGGCGCGGAACCGCGCGGGGGTGAACTTGGGCCATGCCCCCGGCGCGGAACCGCGCGCGGGGGTGAAGCCGCGTGGGGATGTGCGGGTTCAACCCTCCTCCCTCTGCGGGAGAGGGGACACGCGGGCGGCATCCACGATGCGGGGACGGACGCGCCTGGAAAGAGGAAGGGACGGGGTCACGCGGACCCACACCACCGCCGCGCTGGATCCACGCGGTGGGCTGCATTAACGCCGGTACGCCGCCGCCCGGGTCTGGTAAGGACCGGGCTCAGGGATACATACGGTCTCGTCCCCGCGCGCTTCCGTTCCCCCGGTCCGCGCCCCAGGGAACGGAGAACGTCCTTTCGCGGCGGCCGAGGCGGTCCTTCAGAGGCAGGATGGCGGACGGACCGGCCGGTTTCGACCAGCAGGGTCCGCCCGGCACAGCACGAGTTCAAAACCCCGATCCGATGGCAAAACCTCAGCCCAAAGCTCCCGCGCCGAAGCCCCAGACGGCGCGCTTCGCCCTGCCGAAATCCGGGCCGCTCGCCCGGGCCCTCGACGCCCTGAAGCGCGGCGACAGCCCGACGCTCGCCAACGTGCCGGAGGGATTCGACGCGGTGGTGGTGGCGGACCTCGCCCGGGCGCTGAGCCGCGACTTCGAGGGGCCGGCGGTGCTCGTGCACGTGGCCCGCGATTCCGGACGCTCGGCCGCCTTCGTCAACGCCCTGAAGTTCGTCGCCCCCGAGATCGAGGCGATGAGCGTGCCGGCCTGGGATTGCCAGCCCTACGACCGGGTCTCGCCGAACGGGGCGATCGCGGCCCAGCGCATGACGGCCCTGTCGCGGCTCTCGCGCTCGCGCTCCTCGGAGGAGCAGCCCCGCATCCTCTGCACCACCGTCAACGCCCTGATCCAACGCGTCCCCCCGCGGGAAAAAATCGCCGTGGAGACGTTCTCGGCCGCCATCGGCAACGTGGTGCCGATGGATACGGTGACGGCCTGGGTCGAGGCCAACGGCTTCCTGCGCACCGGGACGGTGCGGGATACGGGCGAGTACGCCGTCCGCGGCGGCATCCTCGATTTGTCGCCGCCGGGCCTGCCGAACCCGATCCGCCTCGACTTCTTCGGCGACACCCTCGAGTCGATCCGCGCCTTCGACCCCGAGACCCAGCGCACCATCGGGCAGCTGCGCTCGCTGGACCTCGTGCCGATGAGCGAGGTGCAGCTCACCACCGAGACGATCCGGCGCTTCCGCCAGGGCTATCTCTCGACCTTCGGCGCGGCCAACCGCGACGACCGGCTCTACGAGACCATCAGCGAGGGCCGGCGCTATGCCGGCCTCGAGCACTGGATGCCGCTGTTCTACGACCACCTCGACACCCTGTTCGACTATGTCGGCGGCGTGCCGATGATCTTCGACGCGCAGGTGGACGAGGCGGCGGGCGAGCGCCTGACCCTGATCCGCGACTATTACGACGCCCGCGCCGAGGCGATGAAGGCGCCGTCCCCCGGGGTCGCGCCCTACAAGCCGCTCAAGCCCTCCGCCCTCTACCTGACCCCGAACGAGTGGCGCGACCGGGTGGCGGCGGCCTCCGTCGCCCGGCTCTCGCCCTTCGCGATTCCGGAGAGCCCGGAGCGGGCCACCATCGATTGCGAGGGCCGCCAGGGCCGCAGCTTCGCCGCCGAGCGCGCGAACGAGGCCGCCAGCGTCTTCGACGCGGCCGTGGCCCACGTGAAGGAGCTTCAGGCCAGCGGCCATCACGTGATCCTCGGCTCCTGGTCGGACGGCTCGCGCGACCGGCTCTGCTCCGTGCTCGGCGACCACGGCCTGAAGAAGCCCGTCGCCATCAACACCCTCACGGCGGTGAACGCGCTCAAGCGCGGCACCGACGTGGCGGTGGCGGTCTGGGGCCTCGAATCCGGCTTCACCGTCGACCGGCTCGCGGTGATCTCCGAGGGCGACATCCTCGGCGACCGGCTGGTGCGCCAGAAGCGCAAGGCCAAGCGCCCGCAGGACATCATCCTGGAGGTCCAGGCGCTCCAGCCCGGCGACCTCGTGGTCCATGCCGACCACGGCATCGGCCGGTTCATCGGCCTGAAGACGATCACGGCCGCGGGCGCGCCGCACGATTGCCTGGAGATCCAGTATGCCGGCGGCCTGCTGCTGCTGCCGGTGGAGAACATCGAGCTCCTGACGCGCTACGGCTCGGAGGATGCGGAGGTGGCCCTCGACCGCCTCGGCGGCGGCGCCTGGCAGGCCCGCAAGGCCAAGATGAAGAAGCGCATCCTGGAGATGGCCGGCCAGCTCATCCGGGTCGCGGCCGAGCGCTTCGTGCGCCAGGCGCCCCGCCTGCACGCGCCGGAGGGGCTCTACGACGAGTTCGCGGCGCGCTTCGCCTTCAACGAGACCGAGGACCAGGCCAACGCCATCGACGCGGTGCTGACCGACCTCAACGCCGGCCGGCCGATGGACCGCCTCGTCTGCGGCGATGTCGGCTTCGGCAAGACCGAGGTGGCGTTGCGCGCCGCCTTCGCGGGGGCGCTCGGCGGCAAGCAGGTGGCGGTGGTGGTGCCCACCACCCTCCTGGCGCGCCAGCATTTCCGGACCTTCGCGGAGCGCTTCAAGGGATTGCCCGTGCAGGTGGCGCAGCTCTCGCGCTTCGTGCCGGCCGCCGAGATGAAGCAGAACCGGGCGGGCATCGCCGCCGGCACCGTCGACATCGTCGTCGGCACCCATGCGCTGCTGGCCAAGAACGTCGCCTTCAAGGATCTCGGCCTCATCATCGTCGACGAGGAGCAGCATTTCGGCGTGGCCCACAAGGAGCGCCTCAAGGCGCTCCAGGCCGACGTGCACGTGCTCACCCTCTCGGCGACGCCGATCCCGCGCACCCTGCAGCTCGCCATGACGGGGGTCCGCGAACTCTCGATCATCGCGACGCCCCCGGTGGACCGCCTGGCCGTGCGCACCTCCGTGACGCCGTTCGATCCGCTCCTCGTCCGCGAGGCCCTGCTGCGCGAGCGCTATCGCGGCGGCCAGTCCTTCTACGTGGTGCCGCGCATCGAGGATCTCGCCGAGGTCAAGCGCTTCCTCGACCAGGAGATGCCCGAGACCACCGTGGCGGTCGCCCACGGCCAGATGGCGGCCGGGCAGCTGGAGGACGTGATGACGGCCTTCTACGAGGGCAAGTACGACGTGCTGCTCTCCACCACCATCGTGGAATCCGGCCTCGACATCCCCACCGCCAACACCCTCATCGTGCACCGGGCCGACATGTTCGGTCTGGCCCAGCTCTACCAGCTGCGCGGCCGCGTCGGGCGCGCCAAGGCCCGGGCCTACGCGCTGTTCACGACCCCGGCCAACCGCACCCTCACGGTCCAGGCGGAGAAGCGCCTGCAGGTTCTGCAGACCCTCGACACCCTGGGCGCCGGCTTCCAGCTGGCCTCCCACGACCTCGACATCCGCGGCGCGGGCAACCTGCTCGGCGACGCCCAGTCCGGCCACATCAAGGAGGTCGGCTACGAACTCTACCAGCAGATGCTGGAGGATGCGGTCACCGCCCTCAAGGCCGGCATCGACGAGCCGGTGGAGGAGGCCTGGTCGCCTACGATCGCGCTGGGCGCGCCGGTCACGATTCCGGAAGACTACGTGGAGGACCTCACCGTCCGCCTCGGGCTCTACCGCCGGCTCTCGACCCTCGAGAACGACGCCGAGATGGAGAGCTTCGGCGCCGAGCTGATCGACCGCTTCGGCCCGCTGCCGCCGGAGGTGGAGCAGCTCCTCAAGATCGTCACCATCAAGATCCTGTGCCGCGACACCAACGTGGAGAAGGTCGAGGCCGGGCCGAAGGGCGTCGTCATCCACTTCCGCGACAAGGCTTTCGCCAACCCGCAGGGTCTGGTGGCCTTCGTCGGCGGTCAGGCCTCCTTCGCTAAGGTCCGGCCCGACATGAGCATCGTGTTCATCCGCGAACTCGATTCCATCCCCGAGCGCCTGAAGATCACGACCTCGATCCTGCGCGAACTCTCGAAGATCGCCCGGGGCAAGAAGGCGGCCTGACCCCACGACGCGAAAAGGGCGCGCCGCCGGCACGCCCTTTTCGCGGGGAACGGAAGTGGTTGGATCCGGCCGCTTCGGCCGGCTCCTCAGAGGTCGGGCTGGTTGAGGACGTAGGGGCCGATCTGGCTCTGGAGATCGATACAGGTGCCGGACCGGCGTCCCATCGCGTCGTCCACCACGATTACCGGAATGCCGGCCTGGCGCATCTGCTCGCGCAGGCGCTCGGAGAGCTGGTCATAGGCCGGATCGCGCCGGGAGGAAGCCTGGAGCAGGATGGCGGCCGGGCGCGCGATGACCGCGAGCACGTCGTGTGCAGCCTCGAGCGAGGCGGTGACGCTGGCATAACCGAGCTCGGCGAGCTCGGCGGCGAGCGAATGATCGACGGCGCGATGGCCATCGTCGACAACGAGAACTTGTTGCAGCGCACCCATGAGCATCAGTGCTAGCCCATCCATCGTCTCTTGGAAAGAGACCCGTGTGACAACACACATGGAGGCGGTTGGTTCGCCGGCCACGTTTCGAGAATGACCTTGCATTCTCTTCGGTGACCCGGGGATGAACCGATTCGGTGCGCCGCATCATGCGGCGATGGTCTTGCGCTCCGGTGCGGCGCAAGGCCCTGTCAGGCACCGACAATCCCCGTCGCCGCAGCGCAGCCCCGTCGCCGCAGCGCAGCCCCGTCGCCGCAGCGCAGCCCCGGAGACGAGGCGGGGGCATCCGGACCGTGCGGTCCGGCCCGGAGGGACGTGACGGGCGCATGACGCCTCAGGCGTGGCGGATCGCCAGGGTGCGGTCGTCCTCGACGCCCGTCACGAAGGACGAGGGCATCCAGTCATCGACCATCTCGGGGATCGTCCCATCGCGCTGCAGCGCACCGGCCTGGCAGGCCCGTCCCCGGAAGGCGAGGCGCCCCTCCGCGTCACGGCGCAGGGCCATGAGGGTCGAGAACAGGTGCCCGCGCTCGGGATGGGTCAGCGCGAGGGCGACGTCGTTGGCCGCCCGGGCACCGGCCAGCAGCGCGGTCTCCTCGAAGGCCACCACATCCACCACCGCGCGGTCCGCCTGCGGGCTCAGCCAGCGCTGGCCGAGGCGCCCCGGTGCGCGATGCGCCAGGGTGAGGGAGGCGAGGCTCGCCGGCAGCCGGCAGGCGGCGAGGTTGCGCTCCAGGGCGGCGGGCGCGACGAGCCGGGTCGGGAGCGGCCGGTCGAGGCTGGCGGCGAAGCTCCGGGCCTCGAAGACCGGCAGGGTCTCGAGCCCGGCGCCGGAGACGAGGGCGGCGCCGAGGCCGGTGACGAGGCCGCGCAGGTCGTCCTGCGGCAGCAGGCTGAGGATCCGGTCGCCGGGCTGCACCCGGGCGGTGACGAGATAGACCGCGATGGCGGCGAGCAGCGCGTCGCTGCCGCGATGGACCGGCCGCGCGGGATCGCCGCCGAGGAAGCTGATCATCCCGCCGGGGCCGTCCGCAAACGCCCCGCCCGCCTGGTCGAGGACCATCGCGTCGAGGTTGATGACCCCATCGGGGACGTCCGGCCCGAAGGCGGCGAGGTAGCGCAGGCCGAAATACCGCACCGCGACCCGGCAGAGGCGCTCGGCGGGCGCGAGGGCGCCGAAGCGGGTCTGCGTGATCACGGCGGGCAGGGCCGCCGCCTGCACCGCCGCGAGCAGGGCCTCTTCGTCGAAGGCGAGGGGCAGCAGGCAGGGGACGTGTCCCGCCGCCTCCACCGCGAGGTAGGCGAGGAAGCTCTCGGAGCTGCCGGCGAGCGCGATGCCGATGCGGCTGGCCGGGGCCAGGCGCCAGCTGCGCAGGCCCTGGGCGAGGCGGGCGACGATCTCGGCGGCCGCCGCATAGGTCCAGCTGATGGCGGGCCGGGCGCTCCAGAGGGGCTTGTGCGCGGGATCGATGAAGGCCAGGCGGTCCGGATGAGCCTGCGCCGTGGCGGCGAGCAGGGTGCAGAGGCGCTGGGCCCGGGGCGGAACCCGGACGCCGTCGGGGCCGGGATCGGCGGAGCCCCGCGTGGGCGGCGCCGGCGGGGCCGGGGAGGGGACTCCGCTGGCGGAACGGATTCCGGTCGCGGCCGGTCCACCGGACATGAGCGCGCCGACCCGGGACAGGGGAATCCCCGCACGGACGGATTCGAGGAGATGGGCTGCTTGCTGCGCCGACACGTGCGCTGACTCCCGCTACAGGCTGTTCGTGAACCCTTAGGGTTAAGCGCGGCTTAAGACCGAGGCCCGTCGACCCCGAGCGAGGGTCGGAGCCCGTGAGGTCCGGCGGACGGCTGCCGACGCGTGAGCAGACCCGGATTCCAGCGAGCTCATCGCGGTTCGGTCTCGGGCACGGGTCTCGGGCCTCAGGGCGCGCCGGCGCGGCCACGCAGCGGTCCCGGCCCCGAGGGTGTCATGTCTTCGCCGCAATCGGGGGGAAAGCAGGCCGCCCTGTCGTTCAGGCGGGACGCGCCGCCCACCGGCGCGGTCCAGGGGTTGCGGTCCAGGGGTTTCCGGGCGGGGCTGAGGGGGCTCCACCGCGCCGGTCGCATCCCGGTCCATTCATGTTCGCGAGGAGCAATCTCGGTCGCAGGGGCACCATTCCGACCCGTCCGGATGCGGTCAATCCGCCAAACTGGGGCCGGAACGCTGCCCCGAGGCCGAAGCGCCCTTGAAGTCCAAACCGTTCGATGCGAATCCGCGCCCCAGCTTCGAGGCGCATTCCGCAAGCCGAATCCGTTACGCCGAATCCTAAGGGGTCAGAGCTGATGTTCTTCGCCAAAAGTCCCGCACGCCCGCTGCGCGCCGCCACGTTCCTTGCCCTCGCGGGGCTTGCAGGAGCAGGGCTTGCTGGACCGGCCTACGCGCAGGCCCCCAAGGGCAAGGCGGCCCCGGCCGCGCCCGCTCCGACGGCTCCGCCCGCCGGCGCCCCGACCAACGCCGCCCAGACCGGCCCGCAGATCGTCAACGTGAAGTCCGATCCCGCCCAGACGGAATGGACCAAGGTCTGCGGCAAGGATCAGGGCAGCGGCACCGACGTCTGCTACACCACCCGCGACTTCGTTTCCGACCAGGGCCAGCCGGTCCTCGCGGTCGCCGTCTACGAGATGAAGAACGCCGCCCAGAAGCAGGAAGCGCGCGTGGTCCGCTTCCTCCTGCCGCTGGGCCTGCTGCTGCAGCCGGGCATCCGCTTCACCGTGGACGGCCAGCAGGGCACGGCGGGCAAGTTCGCGGTCTGCTTCCCCAACGGCTGCTTCGCGGAAGCCGGCGGCGTCGGCCCCGAGCTCGTCAACGCGATGAAGAAGGGCACCGCCCTGAACGTCAGCGTCCAGAACCAGACCCAGCGCGAGGTCACCTTCGCGGTGCCGATCGCCGGCTTCGGCAAGGCCTTCGACGGCCCGGCCATCGACCCGAAGGTGCTCGAGGAGCAGCAGAAGAAGCTCCAGAGCGAGCTGGAGAAGCGCTCCGAGGACATGCGCAAGAAGCTGGAGCAGCAGAACGCCGCCGGCGGCGCCCCGGCCCCCGCGCCCAAGCCCTAAGCGCTCAAGTCCTAAGCGCTCAAGCCCTGAGCGCCCCCGCCGGTCGCCTCGCGCGGCCGGCCCCGCACGACGAAACAAGGCCAGGCATCGCGCCTGGCCTTGTTTCGTCGCGGCTCGGAGAATCCTTGGGAACGTCGTCGAATCGGCCGACCGGAGCCCGAATCAGTTCGCGTGGGCCGCCCCGCGCATGCGGTAATGGCCATCGGCACCGCGCTCGAACACCTCGGCGATGCCGGTGTGGCGCAGGGCCTCGCCCGAGGTGTCGGGCAGCAGGTTCTGCTCGGACACGTAGGCGACGTACTCGCTCTCCGCGTTCTCGGCGAGCAGGTGGTAGAAGGGCTGGTCCTTGCGCGGCCGGACCTCCTCGGGGATCGCCAGCCACCATTCCTCGGTGTTGTCGAACACGGGGTCGATGTCGAAGACGATGCCGCGGAACGGGTAGATGCGGTGGCGCACCACGGCGCCGAGGCCGAACTTGGCGGTTCTCATCAGGGGATCGGCGGTGATCGTGTCGGTCATGACCAGCAAAATAAGATGCCCCGCGCCGCTTGTCATCGTCGGCATGTCGCCGACGATGGGACGCGGGGCCGAAAAGCTCAGGCCAGGCCGTAGGTCTTGGCCAGCTCCGGGTCCTTCTCGGCGACGAGTCTGGCGAGATCCACGATGACCTTGGCCTGCTTCCAGGTGGCGTCGTCCTGCATCTTGCCGTCGAGCATCACCGCGCCGGTGCCGTCCGGCATCGCCTCGACGATCCGCACCGCGAAGGCGACCTCCGCCGGGTCGGGCGCGAAGACCCGCTTGGCGATGGCGACCTGGTTCGGGTGCAGGGTCCAGGCTCCGGCGCAGCCCATCAGGAAGGCGTTGCGGAACTGGGCCTCGCAGGCCTCCCCGTCCGAGAAGTCGCCGAAGGGGCCGTAGAAGGCCTTGAGCCCGTTGGCCATGCAGGCATCGACCATTTTCGCGATGGTGTAGTGCCAGAGGTCCTGCTGCGCACTGGCGCGGGCGGCGCCGTCCTGGGTCGGGTCGGCGACGACGCGGTAATCCGGGTGGCCGCCGCCGACGCGGGTGGTCTTCATGCCGCGCGAGGCCGCGAGGTCGGCGGGGCCGAGGCTCATGCCGTGCATGCGGGGCGAGGCGGAGGCGATGGCATCGACGTTGGCGACGCCTTCCGCCGTCTCCAGGATGGCGTGGACGAGGATCGGCTTCTCCACCCCGTGCCGGGCCTCGAGCTGAGCCAGCAGCTGGTCGACGTAGTGGATGTCCCACGGCCCCTCGACCTTGGGCACCATCACCACGTCGAGCTTGGATCCGACCTGGGAGACGATCTCGAACAGGTCGTCCAGGATCCAGGGGGAGTTCAGGGCGTTGATGCGGGTCCAGAGGCCCGTGCCGGTGGCGGCGAAGTCGGTGGCTTGCGCCATCGCCACGAAGCCCTTGCGGGCGGCCTCCTTCTGGTCGACCGGCACCGCGTCCTCGAGGTTGCCGAGCACCACGTCGACGGTGGCGGCGAGCTCCGGCACGCGGGCACGCACCTTCTCATTGTGGGGCGGCACGAAGTGGATCATGCGCTCGAGCTTGACGGGAAGCTCGCGGAAGGGGGCCGGCGCGCCGGTGGCGAGCGGCTGGAAGAAGCGGCGTGGCAGTTTCATGGGCGTCTCAGGCTCCGGTTCTTCTGTCGTATCGGGGTCCCGCCCCAGCGGTTAGTTCAAGGTCCGCCCCCGCGTAAAGGTGTGCGGACGCACGCAGAACGTTTGCCATGCAACCGGATCGGAGGACCTACCCGGAACGCGCGTCGCCCCCTCACGTTCTCACGATGAGGGGGGCACCTCACCCAACACGAAGGACGGACCCCATGTCCGGATCATCGATCAGGCGCAGCGGCTTCCGGTCCCGGGCGCTGCTCTGCACGGCCGTGATCGCCCTGAGCCTTCCGCAGACGGTCCTGGCCGCCGAGCGGAACAGGGCGAGCGAGTCCCGCCAGACCGAGCGCGTGGCCTTCACCGCCGCCGAGGCGATCACAGCGCGGCCCGAGGGTTTGAGCCCCGCCGTCCGCATCGCGGGCGATGACGCCGGCGCGTTCCGCACGCTCCTCAACGGTGCCGCCGCCGCCAGCCGGCCCTGGCTCGTCCTTTCGGGCGGCGGCGAGAACGGCGCCTTCGCGGCCGGCCTGCTCAACGGCTGGAGCGAGGCCGGGACCCGGCCCGATTTCGGCGTCATCACGGGCGTCAGCACCGGCGCGATGATCGCGCCCTTCGCGTTCATCGGATCATCCGGCGACGCGATGCTGCGCGAGAACTACACCGAGGTCTCGGCGGCCGACGTGTTCGAGTTCGGCGGCACGAACGAGGCGCTCACCGACACCTGGCCCCTCAAGCGGCGCATCGAGCGGGCCGTCACACCGGCGCTCCTCAAGGCCGTGGCGGCCGAGCACGCCAAGGGCCGCCGCCTCCTCGTGGTGACGACGATCGTGGACGGCGAGCGCCCGGTCCTGTGGGACATGGGGGCCATCGCGCAGGCCGGCGGCCCCAAGGCGCTCGCCCTGTTCCGGTCGGTGATCCTGGCCTCCGCCGCCGTACCCGGCGTATTCCCGCCGGTGATGATCGACGCGGTGGCGGGCAACGGCGCCCAGCCCAAGCGCTTTCAGGAGATGCACGACGACGGCGGCACCACCGCGCCGTACTACCTCGCCCCGGAAGCGATGCTGCTGGCCCGGGACCCGAAGCCCCTGCCGACGCATCGGGTGTACCTCGTGATCAACAACAGCCTGACGCCGGACTTCCAGATGGCGTCGCGCACCACCCTGAGCGTGCTCGGCCGCTCGATGTCGGCGGCGATCAAGGCGCAGACGCGCGCGACCCTGGCGCTGAGCGAGGGCTATGCCCGGCGCACCGGCCTCGACCTGCAGGTCGCGCAGATCGACGGGCGCTTCGGCAAGACCTCCGCGGCGCCCTTCGACCAGGGCTACATGAAGGCCCTGTTCGCCCACGGCGCGGCGCTCGGCCGGGACGGTACCGCCTTCCGGAACGGCCCGGACCCCGCGGAGATCGCCACGGGCTCGGTGGATCACCGGGCCGCGCGCGAGGCGACGGACCCGCCCGCGATCCGGAGCCTCGCCGGACGCTGAGGCGTCAGCGCATCAGGCTCGGGGCGCCCAGGCGGGGCAGTACGCCCTCGCGCATGACGAGGCGGCGCAGCGGGCCGATCGTCGTCATGGCGAGGAGCCCGAGGCCGCGCAGGGCGTCGACCGGCAGGAGGCTGGCGAGCAGGCTTCGGTTGAGGGCGTCCACCGCCGTGGTGCGCAGGCGGGCGTCGAGGCGGCGCCCCCGCGCGAAGCCGGCGAGCGCCGCGCGCGAACCCGGGTCGCGCCCGTCCTCCACCGCCCGCATCACCGCGTCGCGCAGGGCCGCCACGTCCCGCAGGCCGAGGTTCAACCCCTGCGCCCCGATGGGCGGGAAGACGTGGGCAGCCTCACCGACGAGGGCGAGCCGGGCTCCGACGGGGCTGGGCAGGGACAGGCCCCGCATCGGCACGAGGCCGCGCGGGCCGTCGATCCGCATGGCGCCGAGCATGGCCTGCGCCTGATGCTCCACCGCCCGGGCCAGCGCCGCATCGTCGAGGTCGGCCATGCGCCGGGCCGGGCCTTCGCCCATCACCCAGACGAGGCTGGAGCGATGCCCGCCGGGCAGCGGCACCAGGGTGAACGGCCCCTGCCGGGTGTGGAACTCGGTGGAGACGTCGCGGTGGGGCCGCGCATGGGCCAGGATCGTGGTGATCGCAGCCTGCGGGTAGGACCAGGTGCGGGGCACGATGCCGGCGGCCTCGCGCAACCGCGAGCGCGCCCCGTCCGCCCCGACGACGAGGCGCGCCGACAGCGTGCCGCCCTCCGTCAGCGTAAGCGTGGCCTCCGCCTCGCCGGCCGAGAAACCCTCCGCGTCGCTCTCGACCAGGGTGAGGTTCTCGGTCCCGCGCGCCTGCGCCCGCAGTCCCTCCACGAGGCGGGCGCTCTCCACGTTCCAGCCGAAGGCCTCGAGCCCGATCTCGGTGGCGACGAAGCGGGCCGGAGGCGGCCGGAACAGGCTGCCGGTGTCGTCGACGATGTGGAGTTCGGCAAGCGGGCTGGCATGGGGCGCGAGGGCCGGCCAGACTCCCAGCGCGTCGAGGAAGCGCACGGACCCGTCGAGGAGCGCCACCGTGCGCCCGTCCGCCACGGGGGCGTGGCGTCCGACGAGGGCGGTGGCGACGCCGCCCCGCGTCAGGGCGAGGGCGAGGGCAAGGCCCGCCGCGCCGGCACCGACCACGGCGACCGCGAAGGATTCGGATGTGGGAGGAAGTGTCGCCACGGCTTCGCGGTCTCCTGAACGGACTCAAGCGGCGCCTCGGCCCGCCCATAAAAACCTAACGCTTACAGAGGCGTGTCACCGCAGCGGTCAAGGCCGCGATGGTGCCGCAGGGGCGCGGCTTGTACCATCCTGCGCAAGGCCGTGGACATCGGCCACCCGGAGGACGCCATTCCCATGAGCCTGTTCATAGCGCTTCTGGCGCTCGGCTTCCTGATGCTCGTCGCCTATCGCGGCTTTTCCGTCATCCTGTTCGCGCCGGTGGCCGCCCTGCTGGCGGTGCTGCTCACCGATCCTTCGGCGGTGCTGCCGGTCTTCTCCGGCCTGTTCATGGAGAAGATGGTCGGCTTCGTGAAGCTGTACTTCCCGGTGTTCCTGCTCGGCGCGGTGTTCGGCAAGGTCATCGAGATGTCGGGCTTCTCCCGCTCCATCGTGACCGCCGTGATCGAACTGGTGGGCGCCAGGCGCGCCGTCCTCTCCATCGTGCTGGTCTGCAACCTGCTCACCTACGGGGGCGTCTCGCTCTTCGTGGTGGTGTTCGCGGTCTATCCCTTCGCGGCCGAAGCCTTCCGCCTCAGCGACATCCCCAAGCGCCTGATCCCCGGCACCATCGCGCTCGGGGCCTTCTCCTACACGATGGACGCGCTGCCCGGCACGCCGCAGATCCAGAACATCATCCCCACCACCTTCTTCGGCACCAACACCTGGGCCGCCCCCTGGCTCGGGCTGATCGGCGCGGTCTTCATCCTCGTGGTCGGCGTCGCCTATCTCGACGGGCGCATCGCCTCGGCCAAGCGCAAGGGCGAGGGCTACGGCACCGGCCACAGCAACGAGCCGCAGGTGATGGACGAGGCCGCCCGCGCCCACCCGGCCATCGCCCTCCTGCCGCTGATCGTGGTCGGCCTGTCGAACCTCGCCTTCACCGCCGCGATCCCGCGCTTCTACGGGGCCAAGGCGGAGACGGCGCTGGCCGGCCTCGACAAGCCCATCGTCACGACGGTCTCGTCGGTCACCGCGATCTGGGCGGTGGAGCTGGCGCTGCTCGCCGGCATCATCACCGTGCTGGTCTTCGCCTGGCGCCCGGTCTCCCAGGGCTTCGCGGAAGGCAGCCGCGCGGCGGTGGCGGGCTCGCTGCTGGCGGCCATGAACACGGCTTCCGAATACGGCTTCGGCGCGGTCATCGCCGCGCTCCCCGGCTTCCTCGTCATCCGCGACGCCCTCTCGGCGATCCCGAACCCGCTGGTCAACGAGGCCGTCACGGTGACGGCGCTGGCCGGCATCACCGGCTCGGCCTCGGGCGGCATGAGCATCGCGCTGGCGGCCATGTCCTCCACCTTCATCGCGGCGGCGCAGGCGGCCAACATCCCCATGGAGGTGCTGCACCGGGTGGCCAGCATGGCGAGCGGCGGCATGGACACCCTGCCGCACAACGGCGCCGTCATCACCCTGCTGTCGGTCACGGGCCTCACCCACCGGCAGGCCTATGCCGACGTCTTCGCCATCACCCTCCTGAAGACCGCGGCGGTGTTCCTGGTAATCGGGGTCTACTACCTCACCGGCATCGTCTGAGGGGAGGCCTCCTCCGGCTCGACGAGCCGCAGGGTGAGCTGGGTGAAGGGCCGGATGTCCCAGTCCGGCCCGGCATGAAACATCATCACCACGGGGCGGCGGGCCAGGACCCGGAATTCCGGCAGCCCCGCATCCGGACGCAGGATCGTGCCCGGCTGCACGGCGGGGTCGTACCCGGCGGGACGTATCCACACGATCTCGTCCATCCAGCCGATCCGCCCTCGTGGTCGTGTCGTCCCGGCCGGACCGGGTCGGCCGTCTCCCGCGCCCCACGCCTCCGCGGGCCGCGAAGCCGATTAATCTGCGTTAATCACGCGGCCGCCACGGACGCAATCGGATCGCGACCGCAGCCCCGCCGTTCCAGGCCGGTGCGTTGGCGCACATGGCGTGGCGGAGGCGGGATGAGAGCTTGCGCCGTTGCCGGGATGCCGGGACCGTCTATGTCGCTGTCCATCGCGGTCGGTGGCCCCGCGCCGGTCCCGCCGCAGATCAGCCCAAGACCAAACGAAGACCCAGACAGAGGAACGACACGATGCCGAAGGCGATCCAGGTTCACGAGTACGGCGGCCCCGAGGTGATGCGCTACGAGGACGTGACGCTTCCGGCCCCGGGTCCCGGTCAGATCCACGTCCGGCAGACCGCCATCGGTGTCAACTTCATCGACATCTACTTCCGCTCGGGCGCCTACAAGGCGCCGCAGCTGCCCTTCACCCCCGGCAAGGAGGGCGCCGGCGAGGTCGTGGCGGTCGGCGACGGCGTCACGAACTTCCGGGTCGGCGAGCGGGTGGCCTACGGCTCGGCCGCGAGCACCTATGCGGAGGAGGTCGTGATCGAGGCGAGCGCGGCCGTGCACCTCGCCGACGGGGTCGACGACAAGACCGCCGCCGCGATGATGCTCAAGGGCCTCACCGCCGAGTACCTGCTGCACCGGACCTACGCGGTGAAGCCCGGCGACACCATCCTGTTCCACGCCGCCGCCGGCGGCGTCGGCCTCATCGCCTGCCAATGGGCCAAGCACCTCGGCGCCACGGTGATCGGCACCGTCGGGTCCGAGGAGAAGGCGGAGTTGGCCCGCGCCAACGGCTGCGACCACGTCATCCTCTACCGCGACGAGGATTTTGCCGCACGCGTCCGGGAGATCACGAAGGGCAAGGGCGTGCCCGTGGTCTATGACGGGGTCGGCAAGGACACCTTCCCGGCCTCCCTCGACTGCATCAGCCCGCTGGGGATGTTCGTCAGCTTCGGCTCGGCCTCCGGCCCGGTGGACGATTTCAGCTTGGCGCTGCTCGGCCAGAAAGGCTCGCTCTACGCCACCCGCCCCTCGCTCTTCGCCCATGCGAGCAAGCGCGAGACCCTCGACGCCATGGCCGAGAACCTGTTCTCCGTAGTGGCGAGCGGGGCGGTGAAGATCCCGGTCCACAGCACGGCCAAGCTCGCCGACGTGCAGCAGGTCCATCGGGATCTGGCCGCCCGCAAGACCACGGGCGCCACGGTGATGATCCCGTGACGCCGGACGAGCGGGAGA
Source organism: Methylobacterium sp. FF17 (assembly GCF_025813715.1). NCBI lineage: Bacteria > Pseudomonadati > Pseudomonadota > Alphaproteobacteria > Hyphomicrobiales > Methylobacteriaceae > Methylobacterium > Methylobacterium flocculans. The sequence continues at coordinate 4,752,215 of NZ_CP107532.1, read as the reverse complement.
TCCTCCTCGTCATCGACGTCCAGGTGGATTTCCTGCCCGGCGGGGCGCTCGCCGTACCCGATGGGGACGCGGTGATCGCCCCGATCAACCGCCTGCTCGGGCGTTTCCCGCACGCGGTGGTGACGCAGGACTGGCATCCGCCGGGCCACGTCTCCTTCGCCACGCGCCATCCCGGCCGGGCGCCCTTCGACACGGTGGCGCTGGACTACGGCCCGCAGGTGCTGTGGCCGGAGCATTGCGTGCAGGGCAGCGCCGGGGCCGCGCTCGCTCCCGGGCTCGCGGCGGAGCGCGCCGAACTGGTGATCCGCAAGGGCCATCACCGGCACGTCGACAGCTACTCGGCCTTCCTGGAGGCCGACCGGCGCACACCGACCGGGCTGGCCGGCTACCTGAGGGAGCGCGGCTTCACCCGCGTGGTGCTGTGCGGCCTCGCCACCGATTACTGCGTCGCCTGGAGCGCCCTGGACGCCCGGGCGGCCGGGTTCGAGGCCGTGGTGGTCGAGGATGCCGTGCGGGGGATCGACCGCGACGGCTCGGTGGCGCGGGCCTGGGCCGAGATGGCGGCGGCCGGGGTCGGGCGGGTCGTGAGCGGAGCGATCGGGGGCGGGAGCGGGTAGGACGCGAGACCGATTGGCCCCAAATCCTCCCAGCGGCGCTTCCCTGTCCGAGTCAGACGCGTTTCCCTCCCCCTTGCGGGGAGGAGAGTTCCCCGGGTCCTAGACCGCACTCCCATAGAGATCGTACGCGTCCGCGCGCTCGATCTTCACGGTCACGATGTCGCCGACCCGCAGGGGCCGGCGCGACGTGACGTGGACGTTGCCGTCGATCTCGGGGGCGTCGTACTTCGAGCGGCCCTTGGCGATGCCGCCCTCGGCCGCGTCGATGATCACGGGCAGGCGCTTGCCGATGCGGGCCTTCTGCAGGCGGGCGGAGACGCCCTGCTGCGCCTCCATGAAGCGGCGCTTGCGCTCGGCCTTGACCTCCGGCGGCACCGGATCGCCGAGGCCGTTGGCCACCGCGCCACCCACCGGCTCGAACTCGAAGCAGCCGACGCGCTCGAGCCTGGCTTCGCGAATCCAGGCCAGCAATTCCTCGAACTCGGCCTCGGTCTCGCCGGGGAAGCCCACGATGAAGGTGGAGCGGATGGCGAGGTCCGGGCAGATCTCGCGCCAGCGCCGGATGCGCTCCAACTGCTTCTCCTGGTTGCCGGGCCGGCGCATGCGCCTGAGCACGGACGGGCTGGCGTGCTGGAGCGGCATGTCGAGATACGGCAGCACCTTGCCCTCGGCCATCAGCGGGATGACCTCGTCCACGTGCGGGTAGGGGTAGACGTAGTGCATCCGCACCCAGGCCCCGAGTTCGCCGAGTTCGGCGGCGAGATCGTAGAACTTCGCCCGCACCTCCCGGTCGCGCCAGGGGCTCGACGCGTAGCGGATGTCGACCCCGTAGGCGGAGGTGTCCTGCGAGACCACCAGCAGTTCCTTGACGCCGGCCTTCACCAGTTTTTCCGCCTCGCGCAGCACGTCGCCCGCCGGCCGGCTGACGAGGTCGCCGCGCAAGCTCGGGATGATGCAGAAGGTGCAGCGGTTGTTGCAGCCCTCGGAAATCTTCAGGTACGCGTAGTGGCGCGGGGTGAGCTTCACCCCCTGCGGCGGCACGAGATCGAGGAACGGGTCGTGGGCCGGAGGCACCGCCTCGTGCACCGCCGCCACCACCGATTCGTAGGCCTGCGGCCCGGTGACCGCGAGCAGGTTCGGGTACTTTTCGCGGATCTCGTCCGGCTGGGCGCCCATGCAGCCCGTCACGATGACGCGGCCGTTCTCCGCCATGGCCTCGCCGATGGCCGAGAGCGATTCGGCCTTGGCCGAATCGAGGAAGCCGCAGGTGTTGACGATGACGACGTCCGCGCCGTCATGCCGCCGGGCGAGCTCGTAGCCCTCCGCGCGCAGGTGCGTGAGGATGCGCTCGGAATCCACCAGCGCCTTGGGGCAGCCCAGCGACACGAAGGAGATCTTGGGAGCCGCCTTGAGGGCCGCATCGGGCGCCGTCGGGACGGTGGGTAGCAGGGGCGATGCGGTCATGGAGGCTCGTCGGGCCGGACCGGAGACCGGAGGGGCCGTGGAATCGGGGGAGGGCGGGACAAAGAGGTTGACAGCCCTATAACGGGATTCGTGCCGTCAGGCGAGCCGCGCGGATCCGAGCCATGCGCGGATCGCGCTTTTGCCACGCCGTCGCGCATGCCACCTGAGCATGGTACCCGCAGGCCCGCTCCAGAACCCGACTCATGACCTTCGCCGCGTCCCCGACATCTTCGAGTCATCATGTGGATTGCTGACATCCCGTCCGTCGATGCCGTCGCGGCGGCCGAGGCCCTGGCCGCGCTGCCGGACCTCGCCTTCCTCGACAGCGCCATGCACCACGACACCCTGGGCCGGACCTCCACCCTGGCGGCGGACCCGTTCGGGCGCTTCCGCTGTCGCGATGGCGTCGCCACCCTCGACGGACGAAACCTGCCGGGCTCCGGTCTCGAGGCCCTGCGCGCCTGCCTCGCCCCCTATCGCACGGCGCGCGACCCCGACCTGCCGGACTTCGCGGGCGGGGCGATCGGCTACGTCGCCTACGATCTCGGCGCGGCGCTGGAGCGGGTGGCGCCCCCGGCCCGGCGGGCGGGTCTCTGCGACGACATCGCCTTCAACCTCTACGACACGGTGCTCAGCATCGACCACGCCACCGGGCGCTGCCGCCTCCTCGCCACCGGCTTTCCCGAGACCGACCCGGCCGCGCGCGAGGCCCGGGCCCGGGCCCGGCTGGCGCAGTTCACACGCCTGCTGGCCGAGGCCCGGCCGAGCCCCGCGCCGGCGGCGCAGGGGCCGCTCGAATGGCGCTCGAATTTTTCGCAGGCCGCCTACGAGGCGGCGGTGGAGCGGGTGCGCGCCTACATCCGGGCCGGCGACATCTACCAGGCCAACATCGCCCAGCGCTTCGAGGCCGACCTGCCCGAAGGGTTCGACCCGCTCAAGCTCTACCGGCGCCTGCGCGCCACGAACCCCTCGACCTTCGGCGCCTATCTCGACTTCGGCCCGCTGCGCATCGCCTCCAGCAGCCCCGAGCGCTTCCTCAAGCTCAGCGGGCGGGCCATCGAGACCCGGCCGATCAAGGGCACGGTGCGGCGCGTGGCCGACCCGGAAGCCGATGCGCGCCTGGGAGAGGCCCTCCAGGCCAACCCCAAGGAGCGGGCGGAGAACATCATGATCGTGGATCTGCTGCGCAACGACCTCTCGCGCATCTGCGAGCCCCACAGCGTGCGGGTGCCGGTCCTGTGCGGGCTCGAATCCTATGCGTCCGTCCACCATCTCGTCTCGGTGGTCACCGGAACCCTCAAACCCGGCCTCGACGCCCTCGACCTGATCGCCGCCACCTTCCCGGGCGGCTCGATCACCGGCGCGCCGAAGCTGCGCGCCATGGACATCATCACCGAGATCGAGGGGGATGCCCGCGAACTCTATTGCGGCGCCATCGGCGCGCTGGGGTTCGAGGGCGACCTCGACACCGCGATCGCCATCCGCACCGTGTTCATGGACGCGCGCACGGCCGTGCTCCAGGCGGGCGGGGGCGTCACCCTGCTCTCGGAGCCGGGGCCGGAATACGAGGAGACCCTGACCAAGGCCGCGCGGGTGTTCCAGGCCTTCGAGCCGGAAGCCTTCGTACCGGAAGCCTTCGTACCGGAAGCCTTCGTACCGGAAGCCTTCGAACCGGAAGCCTTCGAGCCCGACGCCCGCGGATCCGGGACGGGGAGGGCGCCGTGATCCTCGTCATCGACAATTACGACAGCTTCGTCTTCAACGTGGTGCGCTACTTCGAGGAGCTCGGCGAGACCGTGCAGGTGGCGCGCAACGACGCCCTCGATGTGGCGGGCATCCGGGCGCTCGCGCCGGAGGCCATCGTGATCTCCCCCGGCCCCTGCACCCCGGCGGAGGCCGGCATCTCGTTGCCGGCCATCCGCGAACTCTCCGGCGCAGTGCCGCTGCTCGGGGTCTGCCTCGGCCACCAGGCCATCGGCGCGGCCTTCGGCGGCCGGGTCGCGCGGGCGACGCGCCCCCTGCACGGGCAGGCGACGCCGGTCCGGCACGACGGGACCGGCCTGTTCACCGGCCTGCCCGATCCGATGCGGGTCGGGCGCTACCATTCCCTCATCGTGGCGCCGGAGCCCGGCATGGCCGAGCGCCTGCGCATCGACGCGGTCTCGACGGAGGGCGAGGTCATGGCCCTCTCGCACCGGAGCCACCCGACCTGGGGCGTGCAGTTCCACCCGGAATCCGTGCTCACCGAGGACGGCCACGCCCTGTTCGGCAACTTCCTGCGACTGGCGCGCGACTGGCGCACCGATCACGCGGCACCGGCCTCGACCGATGCTGTGGTTTGACGGACGCCTCACGCCGGGGCCGGTGCCCTTCGACCTCGCCGACCGGGGCCTGACGCTCGGCGACGGGGTGTTCGACACCGCGCTCGCCCGCCACGGCCGCATCCTGTTCGAGGCCGCCCACGTGGCGCGCCTCTCGGCGGCCACCGCGGCCCTCGGCTTTCCGGTTCCGCCCGAGCGCATCGCCACGGCCATGCGGGCCCTGGCGGCGGCGGAGGAAGGCCCGCTCGCGGCGATCCGCACCACCATCACGCGGGGCGCCGGACCGCGCGGCCTCGCGCCCCCCGCCGAGGCCCGGCCGCTGCTCTTCGCGCGCTCCGCCCCCGTGGCGCCGAGCCTGGCCTTCGCCCCCCTCACCCTCCACGCCACCGCGATCCGCCGCAACGAGACCTCCCCGGCCGCGAGCCTGAAGACGCTGGGCTACCTCGACGCGGTGCTGGCGGCGGGCGAGGCGCGGGCGGCCGGGTTCGACGAGGCCCTGTTCGGCAACACGAAGGGGCATGTGGCCTGCGCCGGCACGGCCAACCTGTTCGCGGTGATCGACGGCGTCCTCGTCACCCCGCCCCTCTCGGACGGCGTGCTGCCCGGCATCCTGCGCGCCGAGGTTCTCGCGCGCGCGCCGCGGCTCGGGCTGTCGAGCGCGGAACGGAGCTTCGATCTCGACGCGCTCCTGCGCGCCGAGGCGGTGTTCGCGACCAATTCCCTGCGGGGCCTGGCTCCCGTGACGGCGATCGGCGCGACCGCCTTCGCCAGCGCGGACCATTCCGGGGTCGCGGCCCTCGTGGCCGACCTGCGCGGGGCGATGGCCCCGTGAGGACGTCGCGGCTCCGGTGGCGCCTCCCGCTGATGGCCGCCTACGGCTTCATCGGCACCGTGCACCTGGCTGCCCCCGACGCCTTCCTGCCGATCATCCCGGACTGGGTGCCGGCGCCCCGCCTCACCGTGATCGTCACGGGCCTGTGCGAACTCGCCGGCGTGCTCGGCCTCGCCTTCGCGCCCACCCGGCGCTGGGCCGGGATCGGGCTCGCGCTCTACGCGGTCTGCGTCTTCCCGGCCAATCTCAAGCACGCCTTCGAAGGCATCGCCGTGCCGGGCCTGCCCGACAGCTGGTGGTATCACGGCCCGCGGCTGGCGTTTCAGCCCGTCTTCGTCTGGTGGGCGCTCTATGCCGCGCGGGTCATCGACTGGCCCCGCCCGTCTCGGACAACTTGACCGCCCGCCAGGCGGCCTCCATCGCGTCGAGGTCGCTGTCGGCGAGGCCGCGCCCCTCCGCCGCCAGGGTCGCCGCCATGGCGTCGAAGCGCCGGGTGAACTTCATATTCCCCTCTCGTAGGGAATATTCCGGATCGATCCCGAGATGCCGGGCGAGGTTGGCCACCGAGAACAGCAGGTCGCCGATCTCTTCCGCCACCGCCGTCGGGGTGCCGTTCGCCATCGCGTCGGCGACCTCGTCGATCTCCTCGCGCACCTTCAGCACCACCTGATCGGGATCGGGCCAGTCGAAGCCGTAGGTCGCGGCCTTGGCCGAGATCTTCTGGGCGCGGGTCAGGGCGGGCAGGGCGAGGGGAATGCCGGCGAGCGGCCCCGCCTCGGCCGGGGGCTTCGCCCGGCGCTCCTCCGCCTTGATCGCCTCCCACTGCGCCGCCACCGCCTCGGGCTCGCGCCGGGGGGAGCCGGCGGGCAGGAGCGCGCCGTCCGGCGCGAAGACGTGCGGGTGGCGCCGCACCATCTTCTCCACCACCGCGCGGACCACGTCCGGGAAGGCGAAGAGCCCGGCCTCCTCGGCGATGCGCGCGTGGAAGACCACCTGGAGCAGCAGGTCGCCGAGTTCGTCGCGCAGGTCCGCCACGTCGCCCCGCGCGATGGCGTCAGCCACCTCGTAGGCTTCCTCCACCGTGTAGGGGCTGATGCTGGCGAAATCCTGCGCCACGTCCCAGGGGCAGCCGACCTCCGGGTCCCGCAGGGTCGCCATCAGAGCCAGCAGATCCTCGATCCTCACCACGTCGCTCCGCGTCCCGTCCCTCGATGATGGTTCCATAGCCGATCGTGGGACGGGCCGTGAGGCTGGGGACGAATGCGGGAGAAGCGGTGCCTAATTCCCGAAATTCCCTTCAAAAAGCCTTGGCCGGGGGTGTGTTCGTTCTTCCGAACGGACCCCCGGACCCTTAGGAAAGGTATCAGTAAGAGATTCTCAGAGAGTCATTTCTGAGAGTTATATGGGGGCGGCGAAACCCCAATCTTTCCAGTGTCCTGCGGGGTGGTTGCGTATCGAACTCTGCGTGGATCCGTATCGAACTCTGCGTGCGCCCGTATCGGATTCGGCGTCGGCGGCCGGCCCCGGCGCATCGGATTCTGCGTCCAGCCGTATCGGGTTCGGCGTGGATAAGGCTCCGCGCCGGTGAACTCTGGGGACAGGGCGGGATTCGACCCCGTATCGAACTCTGCGCGGGGCGCCGTCGCCCACCCGCGCCCGGGCGGTTTTCGCGAGGTGCGGCCGGTGGATAGCCGGGATGACCGCGCCCGGAGGCGCCGTCGCCCGAGACTCGGCGGCGGGGAATCGGGCATGGTCGCGGCGCGGCCCGATCCGGGGATCGGCCGCATCTGGGCACGCGAGGGTCATCACCGGGATCATGGGGATCGAGGACGTAGTGGCGGGTATCCGCGATGCCGATCTCCTCGCCGAGGTGGAGGCCGCGCGGGGCAGCTTCCTGTTCGCCACCATCGCGAACACCATCCTGCACCGGCAGCGGGCCCGGGACGCGGAGGCCGCGGCGCGGGGCGCCGTCGTCGGCCGGCGCCAGGCCATGGGCCGCGATCAGCGCCGGCGCGACGCCGTGCGCGAGGTCATCGAGAACGAGCCCACCGGCCCGGAGAACCTGCAGCACATCCATTCCGTGCTGGCGCTCTGCGGGCTGCCCTATCGCGACCCCGGCGACGCCCGCGAGTTCTTTCGCGAATATGGCCGCAATTCCCTGAGCCTGCTGGCCGGGCGCCTGAAGAACCCCGCCACCGGCGAGATGGAGTTCCAGGGCCTGCCCTACGGGCCCAAGGCCCGCCTCGTGCTCCTGCACCTCTGCACCGAGGCCGTGCGCCAGCGCAGCCCCACCATCGCGGTGGCCGACAGCCTGTCGGGCTTCATGAAGGAGATGGGCTTCGCCGTGACCGGCGGCGAGCGCGGCACCATCCGGCAGTTCAAGGAGCAGCTCGCGCGGCTCGCCGCCTGCACCCTGCAGATCGGCCTCTGGGACGGGGCGGGCAGCGCCAGCACCCTCAACGTGCCGCCCTTCCGCCAGCTCGACCTCTGGCTGCCCCAGGGGGCCGACGGGGTGGTCTGGCAGAAGAGCGTGCAGTTCCACCAGGATTTCTACGACAACCTGATCCAGCACGCCCTGCCGGTGGACATCCGCGCGGCCCGCGCCTTCTCGGGCTCGGCGCGCAAGCTCGACCTCCTGTTCTGGGTCGGCTACCGGCTGCGCGCCCTGCAGCGGCCCTTACGCCTCACCTGGGACAACCTGCACAAGCAGTTCGGGGCCGACAATGCCAGCATCCGCAGCTTCCGGCAGGCCTTCAAGGCGGATCTGGCCCACCTGCAGGAGGTGTTCCCGAAGCTGCCGATCCGCCTCGACGACAACGGCATGCTGCTCCAGCCCGCCGACCCGAGCACCCTGATGATCCCCCCGCGCGGGGCCAAGCTGCCGCGTCGGGCCGCCGCCGTGTCCGGCTGACGGTATATTCCTTCGATTAGAAGGAATAAATCGCGGAAGATGCCTTGCTGCGGCGCCGACCCCATGGAATATCGGACGGAATAATCGCCCGATCCAGACACCGTCCGTGGGGGTGCCGTGTTCCTGTCCGAAATCGAGGCCGAGGCGGCCCTGCGCGACCTGCGCCGCCGCCGGGACGAGCTCGACCGCGCCATCGCCGAGCACCAGCTCTATCTCGAGCTCGGCCGGCGCCTGGGCCGGGCCGCCCCAATGCCGGAAGCCCCGTCCGGGCCTGAGCCCGAGACCCCGCCCGCCGCCCTGGGGCCGCTGCCCGGCCCCGCCGAACCCGCCCGGGCGGGCGAGGATCTCGTGGCGGCGCGCCGGCACGGGCGCGCCCTCGTGGCGGCGGCGGTCAACCTGCTGCACGAGGCCGGCCGGCCGCTCCATGCGGGCGAGATCCTGCAGGGCCTCACGGCCCTCGGCTTCGAACTTCCCGGCCACGATCCGGTGGCGGCCCTCAACACCCGCCTGTGGAAGCGCTCGGGGCCCGGCGGTCCCCTGAAGCGCCTCGGCGAGGCGGTCTACGCCCCGGTGGAGGAGGACGAGGATCCGGATTGAGGCCTGCCGTTCGGGCCGTCCCGGACGGTCCGGCACGGGGTCTCGACGGCCCCCGGCCCATCGGTCGGATCCCGTGAGGGCCGGCGGACGGCGGCCGCCTCTCCGTCGCGCGGGTCGGCCCCGATCCGGCCGGTCTCGTCACGGTTCCAGGCGTCCCGCCCCTCTCCGGGGAGGCCGGCCGCAGGCGGAGGCGGGCCGTCCGGAGCCGCCGCCGGCGTCAGGCTCGAGACAACCTGCGGTGGGGAAGGACGGCGTGCCGCCGGAGGGGAGGCGAGGGGCTTTCGGGGGACGGGCCCGGGCTATCCGCACCTGCGAGAACCGCTCTCGGAATGGCCGGATTGCAACGGATGCGGCGATGCTCCATCCGCGCGGGCGGCAGGCGCCTCACACCAGTCTTGGCCGGGCCATCCACCAGAAAGAGCGAGGATAGCCGTGTGATCTCCGCTTTGGATTCGGGATAAATTGGCAGAGGTACAGCCTTATAGGGGAGGTACTGGTTTTATCAATAATTTAATCGATCATTTCTACAGATATGTTGTCAAATTCGGCGATCCCGGCGGGAGTCTGATGAAATGAAACTCGGAAATATCAAAATTATCCATAAGATCCTGGCGGTAATTTCTCTCATGGGCGTGATCGTCGGCGGCCTCGTCTGGTATGGGCAGTCGCGCATGACAGCAATCGACGACGCCTACAGCCTGTTCATCCTGCGGGAAACGCGTGCGATTGCCAGTCTGCGCCGGGTCAATCGACTCGTTGTCGAGCTCAATTACAACGTGTACAGACTGGTCGCTGAGACGGACGAAAAGCAGATGGACAGCGCTTCCGCGCAGTTCGACGCCACCGCCACGACACTCAGGGCCCTGATCAAGACCATTCCGGAGAAGGCACCCACCTTCGCCGCGCGGCTGTCCGATCAATCGGCCCAGGTCGAGACCTATCTCCACCAGATCACCGAGGTCCGGAACCTGGCGCGCAGGAACCAGAACGCCGAGGCCCTGGATCTGGTCCACGTCAGGATCGACCCGATCTTCACGCGTCTGACCCAATCCGGTGCCGACATGGCCGAAGATCTCGAGAAATTCGTGGCCAATGCCTCCGACGATCTGACCCGGCAGACCGATGCGACGCGCTTGGCCCTGATCGTGACGGGTGCGCTGGGCGTCGCTCTCGGGATGATCGTGGCGATCGCCGTGGGCATGGTCGGCATCACCCGCCCGATCGCGCGCCTGACGGGCATCATGGCCCGGTTGGCCTCGGGCGATGTCACCACCGAGATCGCACTCCAGGATCGCCGTGACGAAGTCGGGTCGATGGCGGGCGCCGTGCAGGTGTTCAAGGACGGCATGATCCAGGCCCGCGCCGTGGAAGCCGAGACGCTCCAGGCGCGCCTGGCGGCGGAGGAGCAGCGCAAGCTCGGCATGCGTCAGATGGCGGACGCCTTCGAGGCGGCGGTCAGCGGAATCGTCGACCGGGTGTCGTCCTCGGCCACCGCGTTGCAGACGACGGCCCAGGCCATGAGCGCCACCGCCACCGAGACCGCGAACCAGTCCACCACCGTGGCCGCCGCCGCCGAGGAGGCCGCCGTCAACGTCAGCACCGTGGCGGCCGCCGCCGAGGAACTCGGGGTTTCGGTCCAGGAGATCGGCCGCCAGGTGAGCGGATCGGCCGACCTCGCGCAGCACGCCGTCGTGGAGGCCGACCAGACCGGCGCCCTCGTCCAGACCCTGAGCCAGGCCGCCAGCCGCATCGGCGACGTCGTCGGCCTGATCTCGAACATCGCGAACCAGACGAACCTGCTGGCGCTCAACGCCACCATCGAGGCGGCGCGCGCCGGCGAAGCCGGGCGCGGCTTCGCGGTGGTGGCCACGGAGGTGAAGGAACTGGCGAGCCAGACCGCGCGGGCGACCAGCGAGATCTCCGAGCAGATCACGCAGATGCAGGGGGCTACCGGTCAGGCCGTCTCGGCCATCGCCGTGATCACCGCGCGCATCCGCGACATCGACGCCGTGGCCACGACCATCGCGGCGGCGGTGGAGGAGCAGGGGGCGGCCACCCAGGAGATCGTCCGCAACGTGTCCCAGGCCGCGACGGGCACCGGCGAGGTGACGGGCAACATCGCGGGCGTGGCCAGCGCCGCCGAGGAGACCGGAGCGGCTGCCAACCTCGTCCTGGCCTCCGCGTCGGAACTCTCGCGGGACTCCGTGCACCTCAACACCGAGGTCGTGCGGTTCCTGGCGATGGTCCGGGCCGCCTGAGGCCATCGCGGACGGCCGAAGCGTCGTGGGGCGCGCCGGGTCGAGGCCCGGCCGCCCCCGGTCGCTGCGTCGGGAGGCGGGACCTATCGCCAGTCAAGCCTCACTCGGGCAGGGCGAACACGGTGAGCTGGCCCCCGAGCGCGGTGTAGCGGGAGAGGGCGGCGTAGCCGCCGACCGCGCCGGCGCCGTCGTTGGGATCGGTGAGGCCCGCCGCCAGGCCGATCCCGGCCCAGCCGCCGACCCCCGAGAGCACGGCGACGTATTGCCGGCCCCGATGCGTGTAGGTGGTGACGTTGCCGACGATGCCGGACGGCGTCTTGAACCGGTAGCGTTCGCGGCCCGAGCGCGCGTCGACGGCCTTCAGATAGCCCTCGAGGGTTCCGTAGAACACCACGTCCCCGGCGGTGGCGAGCACCCCGGACCAGACCGAGAACGGCTCGGGGATCGACCAGGCGATGCCCCCCTTCACCCCGTCCCAGGCGGTCAGGGTGCCGGTGCGGGGATCGTCCGGGGCCGGGCGCAGGCTCACGGTGGCGCCGACATAGGGCAGGCCGGGCGTGTAGGAGACCCGGAAGGGCTCATAATCCATGCAGATGTGGTTGGTCGGCACGTAGAACAGCCGTGTGCGCGGCGAGTAGGCGGCCGGCTGCTGGTTCTTGGCCCCGATGGCGCCGGGGCAGATGCCCGTGGTGGTCTCGTCCTCGCCGGTGGCCTCGGGCGCGTAGCGCGGGTCGAGCACCGGGCGGCCGTAGCCCGGCGAGGCCCGGTCGAGGTCCACATGGCTGGCCCAGTTCACCGCGCGGTCGAATTTCCGGGCGGCCAGGAGTTCGCCGGTGGCGCGATCCAGCGTGTAGGCGAAGCCGTTGCGGTCGAAATGGGTGAGGAGCGGGCGGGTGACGCCGTCGACCGCCTGGTCGGTGAGGATCATCTCGTTGACGCCGTCGTAGTCCCACTGGTCGTGGGGCGTCATCTGGTAGAGCCAGCGGGCGATCCCCGTGTCGGGATCGCGGGCCACGATCGAGGCCGACCAGCGGTTGTCGCCGGGGCGCTGCGCCGGGTTCCAGGTCGAGGGGTTGCCGGTGCCGTAATAGACGAGGTCGAGGGCCGCGTCGTAGGCGAACCAGCCCCAGGCGCAGGCGCCGCCGGTCCGCCACTGGTCGCCCTCCCAGCTCTTCAGCGAGGAATCCCGGCCGATGGGCCTGCCGAGGGACGTGGTCCGCTCGGGGTCGACCCGCATCTCCGCATCGGTGCCCGTCGCGGTGGCGCGCCAGAGCCGGGCCCCGCTCCGCGCGTCGTAGGCGGTGACGTGGCACTGCACCCCGAACTCGCCCCCCGACAGGCCGACCAGGACCTTGCCCTTCACCGGCAGGACGGCGGCGGTGTTGGTCTCGCCCCGGGCCGGGTCGCCGTTGCGCACCGACCAGTTCACCCGGCCGGTCTTCGCGTCGAGGGAGACCAGGGTGGTGTCGGCGAGCTGCAGGAGGAGGGCGCCGTCCGCATAGGCGAGGCCGCGATGGACCGTGTCGCAGCACAGGAGGGCCTGGACGCCCGGGTCCTGCTTCGGTTCGTAGCGCCACAGGATGCGGCCCTCGTGGTCGAGGTCCAGGGCGGTGACGGTGTTGGGGAAGGGCGTGTGGACGTACATCACCCCGTCGACCACCAGGGGGGCGCCCTCGTGGCCGCGCAAGGCCCCGGTGGAGAAGGTCCAGGCGACCTGGAGGCGGCCGACATTGTCGGCGGTGATCCGGTCGAGGGCGGAGTAGCGGGTGTTGGCGGCGTCGAGGGTGGGCAGCACCGGCTCGGCCCGGGCCGGCCCGGGCCCGCCCGCCAGGATCCCGAAGAAGACCAGGATACCCAAGAGGCCGGAGAGGCCGAAAAGACCGAAGGGGCCGAAGAGACGACCGGGCAGGAGGTTGGCGCGCATGGGGGCTCCCCGTCGCGGCATTCGCGGAGGGGCCCGCTCCTAGTCCTTCCGGCCCCGTCCGGCGCCGACACCAAATGACGCGGGCGGCGCGGGGCCGCCCGGTCCGGTCCGATCCTAGAAGTACGGCCCGTAGAGCGGGCGCGGGCGGTAATAGCCGTGGCGCGGCCCGTAGAACGGGGGCGGTCCATAGAAGGGACGCGGTCCGTAGAAGGGCCTGGGCCCGTAGAAGGCGCGGGGGCCGTAGACGGGGCGGCCCATCGGCCGGCAATAGCCGAACCGGTTCGGAATGAAGCCGGGGCCGCACCCATAGGCGACGGTCTCGACGGCCGCGCCCGCCAGGGGCTGGGCCGGAGCGATCGGTGCGGCGTGGGCGGCGGGGGCGAGGCTGACGCCGCCGGCGACGGCGAGGGCCGCCACGAGCGATTTCACGGGCATGGAACCATGACCTTCTGCTGATGTCCGAATCCGGCCTCGCGGGCCGGACCCCCGAAACCTGCCAGGGGCGTCCTGAACATCCGCTGACAGGGAACGGCCGGATCGCGGGGTCGGCGCCTCAGGGCGCCAGGGAGGCCCGCTGGGGTCGGAGCAGGGGGAAATAGGCCCGCACCGCCCGGTCGCTGCCCGCCTGCGAGAGGTGTCCGTAATCGACGAACAGGTCGCTGCCGTCCGTGCGGTAGCGGCAGAGGGGGCCGGCGCAGAAGAAGGCCTCGGGGTCGGCGAAGCCCACCTCCGGCGCCAGGGCCCGCAGGGTCTCGGCGGCGCGGTGCCCGGACCGGGCGAACCAGGCGGCCGAGCCGTCGTCCCGGGTTCCGGCGCCGCGCGCGCCGAGGAGCCCCACGTCGAAGGCGAAGAGCGGCGAGGGGCCGATGAGCGAGACCGCGACCCCCGCCGCCCGCAGGCGTGCCAGGGTGTCGGGCAGGGTCGCCAGCGCGTGGGGCGGCACGAGGTCCCAGCGCGCGGCGAGGATGACTTGGCTGACCCCGTAGGCGCGGATCACCTCGGGCAGGCGGGCGTTGAAGGCGGCGCAGGTCGGCCGGGCGCGGGACCGGTGGTCGAGGAGCGGCGGGCAGCCGGCGGCGGTGTATTGCAGGATGTCGTGGCTGAGGTCCCCGGCATGCCGCGCCAGGCCCGGCACGTAATGGGCGGCGAAGGAATCGCCCCAGAGCAGGGCGGTGCGCCCGGTACCGGCGGCGATCCGGCAGGCCTCGCCGGCCCAGGCGGCGGGATCCTGATCCTCGAGGAAGCAGCGCCCGCCCCGCCAGCCCTCGCGTTCCAGGCCGGCGAGCGGCGTCCCGGCCGGGCCGGCGGGGGGCGCCCCGAACCCGGCCGCGAGGCCGAGGGCGAGGCACCCGGCCAGGGCGGCCCCGGTCCGGCGGAACAGGACGGCCCGGGGCAGGGCCTGCGCCGGGCGCCGGAACGGCGTCTCGATCCAGCGCCAGCCCGCATAGGCGAGGGCGCCGCAGGCGGCGAGCAGCGCCACGGTCTCCAGGCCCTCGGGCTCGCGCAGCAGGGCGTAGCGCGTGAACACGATCAGCGGCCAGTGCACCATGTAGAGGGCATAGGAGACGAGCCCGACCGCGACGCAGGGGCGGGCCGCGAGCAGGGCGCCGACGCGGCTCGGGCCGGACGCGCCGGCGAGGATGACCAGCGCCGCCCCGAGGCAGGGCGGCACGGCGCCGAGGCCGGGGAAGGGGGTCGCCTCGTCATAGGCGAGCACCGGCACCAGGATCAGCGCGAGCCCGGCCGCCGCGAGTGCCTCGCGTAGGGCCGGCGCCCGGATCGCGCCGGGCCGTGCGAAGGCGAGGAGGCTCCCGAGGAGGAGTTCCCAGGCCCGGGTCGGCAGCAGGTAGAAGCTCGTCGTCGGCGCGCGCGCGGTGAGCCAGAGGCTGAGCCCGAACGAGGCCAGGGCCCCCAGGAGCAGGAGGGCGACCGCCCGGCGGGGGAACCGGTGCAGCAGCACCGGCAGCAGGAGCGGGACGACGAGGTAGAACTGCTCCTCCAGGGAGAGCGACCAGGTGTGGAGCAGGGGGCGGGTCTGGGCGGCGACGTCGAAGTAGCCCGAGGTCTTCCAGAAATAGAGGTTCGAGACGAAGCCGGCGGCGGCGGCGAGGCTGCGGGCGAGGTCGGTCCGCGCCTCTGCGGGCAGCAGGACGGCGGCGGCGAGGGCGCTGGCGAGGATCGTGGCGGCGAGCATCGGCAGGATGCGCCGGATCCGCCGCTCGTAGAACCCCGCCACGCAGAAGTGCCCGGCCTCCACCTCGGCGCGGATCCGCGCGGTGATGATGGCGCCGGAGATAACGAGGAACACGTCGACCCCGACGAAGCCGCCCCCGAAGCCCGGAATTCCCGCATGGAAGGCCAGGACCGCGAGCACCGCCAGGGCGCGCAGGCCGTCGATGTCGGGGCGGTAGGTCACGGTGAGGCGGGCGCGGGTTCGCGCGCCGGCCCGCCCGCCCGCAGGATGCGCCGGCGCGCCGGCTCCTCGACGAGGCGGTGCAGCGCGACGCTGAAGCCCAGGGCGAGGGCGGCGGCGAGACCCGCCCCGAGCCAGGGCAGGTCCCGGAGCCGGCCGCCGAGGGCGGCCCGGTCGAGGCTGTTCACCAGGGCGTAGGCCGGCGC
Source organism: Methylobacterium sp. FF17 (assembly GCF_025813715.1). Taxonomy (NCBI): domain Bacteria; kingdom Pseudomonadati; phylum Pseudomonadota; class Alphaproteobacteria; order Hyphomicrobiales; family Methylobacteriaceae; genus Methylobacterium; species Methylobacterium flocculans. Next base: position 4,736,672 of record NZ_CP107532.1, on the reverse strand, counting down.
ATGGATGAGGTAGAGGGCAAAGGAGATCCGGCCGAGGAAGACGAATCCCGGCGCCACCAGGGGGCCGGAGCGCATCTGCGCCCCGGCCAGGATCAGGGGGGCCCAGGCCAGCGCCGTGAGGCCGTTGTGAAGGACCACCTCCGGCAGGTGGGGGGCGGCCGCGACCAGTCCGAGGGCGGCGAGCGCCGCCAGCCCGAGGAGGCCGCCGGTCGGTATCCGGACCCGCCGCGAGGCCGCGTAGAGGAGGAGGCCGGCGACGAATTCCGGCAGGCGCAGCAGGGGGTTGTACTTGATCGCCTGCGCGAGCAGCACCGGTCCCGTGCCCGTCGGGTCGATCAGCGACGCACCGGGGGCGTAGCGCGCGAAGGCGAGGCTCGCCGCGGCGGCGAGGGCGCCCCAGGCCGCCAGGGTGAGGGCGGCGGTGCGGCCGGGTGTCCGCAGGGCGAGCGGCAGCAGGACGGGGAACAGGGCGTAGAAGACCAGCTCCACCGAGACCGACCAGCTCGGGCAGTTCAGCGCGCAGGCCGCGCCCGGCACCCAGGCGTGCAGGCCGAGCGGTGCCAGCACCGCGCTCGCGGCCATCAGCCCCTGCAGGGGGGGCGCCGATTTCGCCACCCAGGCGGCGAGCCATGGCAGGGCGAGGGCCAGGGAGAGCAGGTAGACGGGATAGACCCGGGCCACCCGCGCCCGGCGGAAGCGGGCGCGGGCGCCGGGCTCGCGCAGGTCCACCGCGTGGTAGTTGTAGGCCAGGATGAAGCCCGAGAGCAGGAAGAAGAACGTCACCCCGGAATAGCCGAGCCCGATCGGGGCCGGGATCGCGGCCTCGGGGAAGAAGAACCGGGCGTAGTGGAACACCAGGACGTAGGCGGCGGCCACGAAGCGCAGGGCCGTCAGCGCGCGCAAGGGGGCGACCGGCGGGTGGGCGCGGCCCGGCGCGGACGGTGCGATCCCGGCCGGGTCCGTCACCGCGAGCCCGCCTCGATCACCCGCGCCCCGGCGGAGAAGCGCAGGCCCAGCACGGCGACGGCGAGCAGGAAGAACAGCGCGTTGGTGGCCTGGTAGAACACCGATTCGAACACCGCGACCAGCAGGGTGAACAGCCAGATCCGCAGGAACAGCAGGCTGAGCGGGTCGATCGCGGCCGCCCGCGCGCTCTGGCGGGACTGGTGGGATTCGAGGTCGGAGAGGGGGGCGAGCACGAGCCACCACACGGTCAGGGCGAGGCCGGGCAGGCCGCTCTCCAGGGCGGTGTTGAGGTAGCCGTTATGCGAATCCGTGGCGCGGTTGACCCAGGTCGTCGCGTCCCCGCCGCCGCCGTAGAACACGCTCTCCCAGAACGCCCCGTAGCCGAAGCCGGTGAGGGGGCGCTTGGCGATGTTGTCGAGGGCGAAGGCCCAGATCTCGGTGCGGCCGGTATAGGTCGGGTCCGAGGTCAGGCTCGCGATCACCGATCCGATGGCCGGGGACATCACGGAGCCCACCGTCGCCACCAGCAGCAGCGCCAGGGGCCCGAGGAGCACGAGCCGGCGCCAGGGCCGCGAGGCCGAGAGGGTGCAGGCCCAGGTCAGGCCGAGCACCAGGGGGGTCATGACCAGGGAGGTCTTGGCGTTGGTGAAGGCGAGGAAGACACCCGCCAGCACGGCCACCAGGGTTCCGAGCACCCGCCGGCCCATCCCGGCCCAGAACAGGCCGACGATGACGAACAGGCCCATGGCCGCGCCCGCGCCGTTCTTGTGCGCGTAGAGGCCGCGCCAGCTCCCCGCATGCTCGGGCTCGATGAGGTCGAGGGCCGTGTGCATGGCGCGCTCGGGCACCAGGGCGACGCCGAGGTAGCAGAGCAGGAGCACGACGAGCACGCAGGTGCCGAACACGTCGGCGAACTGGCGTGCGTCGCGGGCCAGCACCAGCACGCTCACCACGCCGCTGAACATGATCACGAGGGAGATCAGCCGGCGCGCCGAGACGGCGGGCTCGATCGAGAGGGCGGTGGAGACGCAGATCCAGCCGAGGGTGGCCAGGATCGGCAGGGTGGCCAGCGGGCGCAGGGCCTCCCGCCCGCGCCAGGCCAGCACCACGGCCGCGATGGCGCCCATGGCCAGGAACAGCACCTGGTTGAGCAGGTTGCCACCGGCCCGCGAGGCCGCGTTCTCGGCCGCCGTCCCGTCGTAGAACGGATCGGCCCCGATCAGCACGAAGAGCAGGATGAGGCCCATCGTCCCGACGCGCACGGCATCGGGGAGGTCTGCCCGCCTCGCGGCCTGCGCACCGCCGGCAATGCCCGTCGTCATGGTCCGCTCCTGCGCCGAGGATGCGGCGCACGATGCCCATTCTAGCGCCGCCCGCCCCGCTCGATAGGCGCGCAGAATACTTTCCAACCCCCGAAGGTTCTTCTGATCAACCTGCGAAGGTTCTTTTGAACCACGAAGACCTTGCGGATCCACGAAGACCCCGCGAACGGGCGCGGCGATCCTCAGGACGCGGTCGGAGCCGGGCGCTCCCACGCCGCGACGTCCGCCGCGCCGGTGAGCGCCCGCACGATGCCCTCGCGCTCGGCCCGGCTCGCCGCGAGGCGCGCCCGCGTCGCGGCGAGCACGGCGGGGCTGGCCGCCTCGGGCGTGCCGGAGGCGAAGGGCGGGGCCGGTGCGTATTCGAGGCCGAGCTGGATGCCCTCGGCCATCGGCCGCCCCACGAGTTCGGCGGCGAGCGTCAGGGCGAAGTCGATCCCGGCGGTGACGCCGCCGCCGGTGAAGAGGGCGCCGTCGCGCACCACCCGCTCGGCCACGGGAATCGCCCCGAAGGCGGGCAGCAGGTCGAGGGCGGCCCAGTGGGTGGTGGCGCGCCGGCCCTTGAGCAGGCCCGCCGCGCCGAGCACCAGCGCCCCGGTACAGACGGAGGTGACGTAGCGCGCGTGCTCCGCCTGCGCGCGCACGAAGCCGAGCACGCTTTCGTCCCGCATCAGCGCGTTCACCCCGACCCCTCCGGGGACGCAGAGGACGTCGAGGCGCGGGCAATCCGCCAGGCGCGTCGTCGGGGTGAGCACGAGGCCGGTGGCGCTCGTCACCGGGTCGAGCCCCGCCGCCACGAGGTGGATGCGGGCCCCCGGGATCCCGGCGAACACCTCGTAGGGCGCGGTGAGGTCGAGCTGCTGGACGCTCGGGAAGGTGAGGAGGCCGATGTCGAGGGTCATCGTTCCAGGATCTCCGCAGGGCTGGTCCAGCCGGTCTGGACAGGCAGGACCCTAACCGGTCAGTCTCTGGCGGAAATGACTAAGTCCCCTCGTTTCCTGCCAGACCCGCGCCGCGTCGAGATCCTCGTCTTCGCGGATGTCCAACTCCTCGACGTGGCGGGGCCGCTGCAGGTCTTCGCCACGGCCAACGACCTCGCGGGCCCCGGCGCGGCGCCCTACGCCCTGCACGTGGTCGCGTCGGCGGGCGAGCCCGTCCGCAGCTCCGCCGGGCTCGGGCTCGCGACGGAGGCGCTGCCGCCCGCGGATCGGCCCCTCGACACGCTCCTCGTGGCGGGCGGGCGCGGCGTCACGGCGGCGGAGGCGGGCGACCTGCCGGCCTGGATCGCCGCGCGCGTCCCCCGCGCCCGGCGCGTGGCATCGGTCTGCACGGGCGCCTTCCTCCTCGGGGCGGCGGGCCTCCTCGACGGGCGCCGGGTGGCGACCCACTGGACGCGCTGCGCCGAACTCGCGCGGCGCTACCCGCGGGCCCGGGTCGAGCCCGACCCCATCTTCATCCGGGACGGCGCGCTCTGGACCTCCGCCGGGGTGACGGCGGGCATCGACCTCGCCCTTGCCCTGGTGGAGGCCGACCTCGGCCGGGCGACGGCCCTGGCGGTCGCCCGGCACCTCGTGGTGTTCCTCAAGCGACCCGGCGGGCAGGCCCAGTTCAGCACTGCCCTGTCGCTCCAGGCGGCGGGCACGCGCTTCGAGGCGCTGCACGCCTGGATCGCCGAGCACCTCGGCGAGGACCTCACCGTCGCGCGCCTCGCGGAGGCCGCCGGCATGAGCCCGCGCGGCTTTGCCCGGCACTACCGTGCGGCCACGGGGCTGACCCCGGCCCGCGCCCTGGAGCGGCTGCGCGTCGAGGCGGCGCGGCGGCTGCTGGCCGAGAGCGCGCTTCCTCTCAAGCGCATCGCCGCGCGCTGCGGCTTCGGCTCCGAGGAGACCCTGCGGCGCAGCTTCCTCCGCCACGTCGCGGTGGCGCCGGCCGCCTACCGCCGGCGCTTTCGCGAGGGCGCCCCGGGGCCGGGGGCCGACCCCGGGATTTGACATTCCCGGCCGCATCATCGACACCGCCGGCCTCGCGGCATCGACCGGAATCATCGAGCGGATTCCGGGGCCGAGCGCCGGTGCGGAGCCGCGTATGTCCCCCCAGACGGCCCATCCTCCCGCATGACCGACCGCGCCTTCGTGCCCCACCCGGCCCGCGGCGACGCCCTGGCGTTCCCGGACGCCATCCTGGCGGCCGCGACCCGGAGCCATGCCCGCGCCTGCGTCCTGCTGGTGGTCCTCTGCCTCGTCTGCTTCCTGCCCGGGATCGCCTCGCTCCAGCCCATGGACCGGGACGAGCCGCGCTTCGCCCAGGCCTCCAAGCAGATGCTGGAGACCGGGGACCTCATCGACATCCGCTTCCAGGCGGAGGCCCGGCACAAGAAGCCGGTGGGCATCTACTGGGCGCAGGCCGCGGTGGTCGGCGCCGCCGAGGCGCTCGGCGTGCCGAACGCCCGCACCACCATCGGGCTGTACCGCATCCCGTCGCTGCTGGGCGCCATCGGCGCGGTGCTGCTGACCTACTGGTCGGCCCTGTCCTTCCTGCCCCGGCGCGGGGCGCTCCTCGCCGCGGCCCTGTTCGGGGCCTGCGTGGTGCTCTCGGCCGAGGCGCGGCTCGCCAAGACCGACGCGCTCCTCTGCGCCTGCGCGGTGGCGACCTTCGGGGCTCTCGCCCGTGCCTGGCTGCAGCGGGAGCGGGAGCGCCTCGACACTGCCACCGTGCTGGCCTTCTGGCTCGGCCTGGCCCTCGGCATCCTGATCAAGGGTCCGATGGTGCCGCTGTTCTGCGGCCTGCCGGCCCTCGTCCTCTCGGTGCGCGCGCGCTCGGGCCGCTGGCTCGGCGCCCTGCGGCCCGGCCTCGGCCTGCCCCTGACCCTGCTGATCGTGGCCCCCTGGTTCGCGGCCATCACCTGGAAGAGCGGCGGCGCCTTCTACGGCGAGGCGGTGGGCCACGACATGCTGAGCAAGGTGCAGGGCGGCTCGGAGAAGCACTTCGCCCCGCCCGGCGCCTACCTCATCGCCTTCTTCGGCACCTTCTGGCCGGGCGCCGCCTTCGCGGCGCTGAGCGCGCCCTTCGCCTGGGGGTTCCGGCGCGAGCCCGCCATCGCCTTCCTGGTCGCCTGGATCGTGCCGACCTGGATCCTGTTCGAGATCGTGCCGACCAAGCTGCCGCACTACGTGCTGCCCCTGATGCCCGCCATCGCCATCCTCACCCTGCGGGCGCTCGCCGCCGGCGCGCTCCACCCGGAGCGCCGGGGCGCGCGCCTCACCGCCGGGCTCGTGGTGCTGATCCCCGTCGCGCTCACCCTCGGGCTCTCGGCCTTCGCCTGGGCCTACGACCGGACCCTGCCGCTCGCCGGGCTGCCCCTGCTGCTGGCCGCCAGCGCCGTGGCGGTCTCGAGCTGGCGCGCCTTTTCCCGGGGATTGGCGGAGCGGGCGCTCGCCCTCGGCATCGTGGCCGCGATGCTGCTCTCGCCGGCGGTGTTCGGCCTGACCCAGCCGGTGATCGCCGCCCTCAAGGTCTCGCCGCGCCTGGCCGCGATCCGTGACCGCCTGCCCTGCCCGCAGCCCCGGGTGGCGAGCCTCGGCTACCGCGAGCCGAGCTTCGTCTTCCTGATCGGCACCGATCTCGCCATGCTCGGCACCGGCGCGGAGGCCGCGGACTTCCTGAAGGGGCAAGGCGCTCCCACGGGGGAAGGCTGCCGCCTCGTCTACGTGGAGGGCCGCTTCGCGAAAAGCTTCGCCGAGGCCGCCACGGCCGCCGGGCTGGCGCCGCACCGGGTCGGCACCGTCTCGGGCTTCAACATCAATGGCGGGCGTGCGGTCGATCTCTCGGCCTACGCGGTGACGCCCTGAAACCTCACGGACCGAACACCCATGCGCCTCTCCGTGATCATTCCGGTGAAGAACGAGGCCGGCAACATCGCGAGCCTGGTTTCCGAACTCGAGACCGCCTGCGCCACCCTCGGCCCCTTCGAGGTCATCTACGTCGATGACGGCTCCACCGACGGCACCGCCGAGGCCTTGGCGGCGGCGCGGATCGGGCGCCCCTGGCTCCGGGTGCTCGCCCACGACCGCACCGCCGGCAAGGCCGCCGGCCTCCGCAGCGGGATCGCGGTGGCCCGCGCCCCGGTCTGCGCCCTGATGGACGGCGACGGCCAGAACGACCCGGCGTACCTGGCCCCCCTGCTCGAGGCCATCGAGGCGGGCGGCGACCGCACCGGCCTCGCCCAGGGGCAGCGCGTCGGGCGCAAGGACGGCCGCTTGAAGAGCCTCCAGTCGCGCATCGCCAACGGGGTCCGGGTGCGCATCCTCAAGGACGCCACCCGCGACACCGGCTGCGGCTACAAGCTCGTGCGCCGGGCGGTCTACCACACGCTGCCGTTCTTCGACGGGCAGCACCGCTTCATGCCGGCCCTCGTCGCCCGCGAAGGCTTCGGCGTGGTCCACCGCGACGTGGTCGACCGGCCGCGCTTCACCGGCACCTCGAAATACGGCCTGTTCGACCGGCTCTGGGTGGGGCTCCTCGACCTGGCCGGCGTGTGGTGGCTGATCCGGCGCAAGCGCGTGACGCCGCGCGTGACCGACGTGACGGAGGCCTGAGGCCATGCTGATCCAGCTCGCCGAGGACATCCGCGGCTACGTCTACGACGTCTTCGTCACCCGCTTCGATGCCTGGCTCGTGTTCGGCATCCTGGCCCAGGCGGTGTTCGGCGCCCGCTTCGTGGTGCAGTGGCTCGCCTCCGAGCGGGCGGGCAAGAGCGTGATGCCGCTGGCCTTCTGGTTCCTGTCCATCGCGGGCGGCCTGATGACCCTGGTCTACGGCCTCGTGCGGCGCGAGCCGGTGATCATCTTCGGGCAGGCGCTCTCGACCTTCATCTATCTGCGCAACGTCAACCTGATCCTGCGCGAGCGCCGCGCCGCCCGCGCGGGATCCTGAATGGATCCGCTGCCGCCCTTCCACGACGACCTCGAGGCGGCGCTCACCGAGATCTGGCGCCTGCTGGAGGCGGGGCCCGTCCTGCGCCGCAACGCCTTCCACATGCCGGCGCTCGCCACCGTGGACGCGGCCGGACAGCCGCAGGTGCGCACCGTGGTGCTGCGCGCGGCCGACCGCGCGAGCGGGGCCCTGCGCTTCCACTGTGACCGCCGCTCGGACAAGGCGGTCGAGATCGCGGCCACGGGCGTCGCGGCCCTGCACGGCTACGATTCCGACGCCAAGATCCAGATCCGGGCGTCGGGCCCCGCCCGGCTCCACACCGACGACGCGCTCGCCGAGGCCGCCTGGGCCGAATCCCGGGCGATGAGCCGGGTCTGCTACGGTGCCGACCCGGCCCCCGGGGCGGTCCTGCCCACGGGCGGCGCCTACGCGCTGCCCGATGCCGAGACGGCGCTGACCACGGGGCGCCCGAACTTCTGCGCCGTGGTGGTCGAGGTGGCCCGCCTCGAATTCCTCTTCCTCGACCGGCGCGGACACCGCCGCGCCGCCTGGATGCGCGCCGACGGCTGGCGCGGGTGCTGGCTGGCGCCGTAGGGGCGCGGCTCACGGCCCGAAGCGGTCCCGCCAGGCGGGCGGACCGGCGAACCCCGGCAGGGACGTGGCGGAGAAGACCCCGATCGCCACCGCGCGGGCGAGCGTCCGGGCCGCCGCGTCGCCGATCCGGGCGAGATCCGTGACGGGGTCGGCGAGCGCCGCCCGGCCGGTGGAGACGGCGAAGACCACGTCGCCGTCGAGGGGCGTGTGAACCGGGTGGATCGCCCGGGCCAGCCCGTCCTGGGCCATCACCGCGAGGCGGCGCGCCTGCGCCTTGGTCAGGGCGGCGTCGGTGGCGACCACGGCGAGGGTGGTGCTCGCCCCCGCCAGAGCCTCGCGCGGCCACGCGAAGGCGTCGTCCGGCATCGCCGCGGGGCCCCCGAGCCCGCCGAATTCCGGCCCGGTCTCGTAGGGGGCGGCCCAGAAATGCGGGCCCTCGCCGATCGTCACGCGGCCGAAGGCGTTCACCGCCGCCAGTGCCCCGACCCGGACCGGCAGGCCCGTCACCTCGGTCGAGGCGGAGCCGATCCCGCCCTTCAGGTTGGCGGTGGCGGCCCCCGTCCCCGCCCCGACGGAGCCCAGGGCGAAGGCCCGCCCGGCCGCGCGGGCCGCCGCGTAGCCGAGGTCGCGATAGGGCGGATACCGGCCCCAGGCCTTGTCGCCGCCGTTGAGGAGGTCGAACAGGATCGCGGCGGGCACGAGGGGCACCCGCGCCGGCCCCACCGCGAAGCCGCGCCCGGTCTCGGCCAGGTGCGCGACGACGCCGGCGGCCGCGTCGAGGCCGAAGACCGAGCCGCCGGAGAGCACCAGCGCGTCGATGCGCTCCACCGTGCGCTCCGGGTCGAGGAGGTCGGTCTCACGGGTGCCGGGGCCGCCGCCGCGCACGTCGACGCCCGCCACCACGGGGGCGTCGAAGAGGAGGGCGGTGACGCCGCTGGCGAGCCGGAGGTCGGTGGCGTGGCCGACCCGGATGCCGGCGATGTCGGTGATGCGGTTGGTCAGCACGGCGCCTTCCCGCGGGTCCCTCGGCGCGGTCTCCGATCGGAGAGCCCGCAGGATTCAGGACCGCGCGTCGCCGGGCTCCGCCTGGGCCGATGCCGCCGGTGTGGACCTGAGATAGGCGAACATGTGCGGCACGTACTCGGCCTTGCCGATCTCGATCCCCTGGTTCCGCAGGATGGCGTAGGCCGTGACGACGTGGAAGTAGAATTGCGGCAGCGCCCAGTCGCGCGCATACGTTTCGCCCGTCATGTCGAAGGTCAGGCCGCCCGGAAGCTCGATCGCGATCGGCAACGTTGCTCCTGCGTCGAGCGCGTCCCCGGCCAGACCGTCCAGATGGGACAGGGCTTGGCCGATCCGGTCACGCGCCTCGGCGAAGGATCCGGGAGCGTCACCGGCATGGCGCCCCTCTGCCGCCACCGCCTCGAGCGACGGAGGCATGGCCTGCCCGCGCAGGCGGAAGGTCGCTTCCTGCGCCAGGAAGGCGGCGAAGCGCAGCTGGGCGGCCAGCGGAAGCATATCCGTGGCGAGGCGCGCCGACAGCAGGCTTTCGGCCTGGGTCGGCGCCTGCCGTTCGACCGTGTCCAGCAGCCCGGCGAGGGTCCCCAGCATGTTCCGATATGTCGGCACGAGAAGCGCGGTCAGGGACATGACGGTCAGGGACATGGCAGTCTCCAGGATCGGCGGGCGTCGGCGTCCCGGGCCCGTCCGGTCCGGAAAGCCCTCAGGCGGCCCGCGCCTGCCGGGCGGCACGATAGGCATCGGCGGCGTAGATCGCCAGCGCCAGCCAGATCAGCTCGAACAGCACCATGCGGTGGGGCTCCAGCCGCTCGCCGTAGACGAGGGTGCTCAGGGCGAGGAGGCAGGAGGGCGCGAGGTACTGCATCAGCCCCAGGGTCGCGAGGGTGAGTCGCTCGGCGGCCGCCGCGAACCAGATCAGGGGCAGGGCGGTGGTGGCCCCGGTGAGCAGGATCAGCCCGGCCCGCACCGGATCGCCCTGGATCACCGGCGGGGCGACGGCCGCGAGATAGACCAGCGCCACCGGCAGGAGCAGCAGCGTCTCGGCGGCGAACCCCACCATGGCGTCGACGCCGACGACCTTCCGGGCGAGCCCGTAGAGGGAGAAGCTCCCCGCCAGCGCCAGCGAGACCCAGGGCAGGCTGCCCGCCATCGCCACCGCCAGCAGCACGGCGCCGGCCGCGAGCGCCACCGCCCCCGCCTGGACCGGGCGCAGCCGCTCGCCGAGCACCAGGGCGCCTAGGGCCACGCTCATCAGCGGGTTGATGAAGTAGCCGAGACTCGCGTCGAGCATGTGCCCGGACTGCACCGCCTGGAGGTAGAGGAGCCAGTTCACGCCGATCAGCCCGGCCGACAGCACGAGCAGCCCGTGCCGGCGCACCAGCGGGAACGGGTTCCGGATGCGGCGGCGCAGGGCGAGCAGCAGCCCGGCGACGAGCAGGCTCGACCAGACGATGCGGTGGGCGAGGATGCTCGGGGCCGGCACGGCGTCGAGGAGGCGGAAATGCACCGGGACCACGAGGCCCCAGCTCAGGTAGGCGCCGAGCGCGTAGATCAGACCCAAGGACCGTCTCCCCCGCCGCCCTTCGCCCATCCGGAGCGGCTCATACCGGACCGCGATGAGCCGGACTCGTCGCGGTCTGCCCGCGCGACCGCGCGGCGGCGGCCATCCGCCGGCCCCGACCCTCGGTCGGGGCCGGTGAGGCTCGGTATCATACAAGGCGGGGCGGGATCGCGGCGTGCGGGATGGCGCGCACCGGTATGCCGGGCACGCAAGGCGGCGCGGGAGGTTGCCTGGGAGCCGCTTGCCTGGGAGTCGCTTGCCTGGGAGTCGCTTGCCTGGGAGTCGCTTGCCTCGAAGCCGGTTCAGCGGCTGCGGGTGAGGGTGACGGTGGGATCGCCGCGCATCAGGGCGTTCAGGCGCTCGGTGTCGAAGCCCTCGGCGGTCTTCTTCACCACGGGCTTTGCAGCGGCGGGCTTCGGCGCGACCTTGGCCGTCGCCTCGCGGACCGCGGCCGCCTTGGGGGCGGGGGGCGCGGTCCGGGTCACCGCGTTCCGGGGCGCCGCGTCGCGCCCGAGGATGTCGCTGATCGAGGGGCCGGTCTCGGCGGGCAGCGAGCCCGTCACGGCGGGTTCGGGCGGGCGGAGCCGGGTGAGCGTCGCCACCGGGGCGGCGGACCGGACGGGCGCCGGGTGGTCGAGCCGGTCGACGCAGGCGAAGGCGATGGCGAGGACGCTGCCGCCGAAGACGCTGCCGACCACGATGTGACGCAGGATACGCAAGGGATCAACTTCCCGGATACGCGAGTACCAGACGGGATTTAGCGCATCGGCGTTAACGAACCGGAGCGGAGCGCTTCGCGAGACTTCCTGCGCCGGCACAGTTGTGCCCGCGTCCCGGAGCGCGACGGGTCCGATGCGATCCGGGGTCCGGGAGGTTGGGAATCTCAGAGCAGGCGGGCGAGGAAGGCCTGCGTGCGCGGATGCTCGGGGTGATCGAAGAACGCCTGCGGTGGGGCGACCTCGACGATCTGGCCCTCGTCCATGAACACCACCCGGTCGGCCACCCGCCGGGCAAAACCCATCTCGTGGGTGACGCAGAGCATGGTCATGCCCCGCTCGGCGAGCGCCGTCATGGTGTCGAGGACCTCGCCCACCATCTCGGGGTCGAGGGCCGAGGTCGGCTCGTCGAACAGCATCACGCTCGGGTCGAGGCAGAGGGCGCGGGCGATGGCGACGCGCTGCTGCTGCCCGCCGGAGAGCTGGCCGGGATGGCGCCCCGCCAGGTCCGCGATGGCGAGGCGCTCGAGTTCCGCGCGCGCCCGCGCCTCGGCCGCCCGGCGCCCGATCCCGCGCCCGTGGATCGGCGCCAGGGTGCAGTTCTCCAGCACGGTGAGGTGCGAGAACAGGTTGAAGTGCTGGAACACCATGCCGACGGTGCGTCGCACCGCCGGGATGCGCGCCGGGGTCAGGTCCCGGCCGTCCAGCCGGATCGTGCCGCCCTGGTAGGGTTCGAGGCCGTTGACGCAGCGGATCAGGGTCGACTTGCCCGAGCCCGAGGGGCCGCAGATCACGATTCGCTCGGACGGGGCGACGCTCAGCGAGACCGCGCGCAGGACGTGGGTGGTGCCGAACCACTTGTTCACCCCGAAGAATTCGACCGCGGGCGCCGTCATGACCGGTCCCGTTCCCCGGCGGCGAGCCGACGCTCGACGAAGCCGGCATAGCGCGCCATCGCGAAGCAGAACGCGAGGTAGAACAGGGCCGCGAAGGCGTAGGCCGTGGCGGGGATCGTCGGCGCCGACCAGCGCGGATCGGCGCGGGCCGCCTCCAGCACCCGGATGAAGTCGGCGATGCCCACGATGGAGACCAGGGTGGTGTCCTTGAACAGGCCGATCAGGGTGTTGACGATGCCCGGCACCACCACCTTGAGGGCCTGGGGCAGGACGACGAGGCGCATGGCCTGGGCCCGCGTCAGGCCGAGGGCCAGGGCCGCCCGCCCCTGGCCTTCGGGGATCGCCTGCAGGCCGCCGCGCACCACCTCGGCCATGTAGGCGGAGGCGAACAGCGCGATCCCGACGAGGGGGCGCACCAGTCGGTCCACGGTGAGGTCGCCGGGCAGGAACAGCGGCAGCATCACGTTGGCCATGAACAGGACGGTGATCAGCGGCACCCCGCGCCAGAACTCGATGAAGCCGATGCAGGCATAGCGCACGATCGGCAGCTCCGAGCGCCGTCCCAGCGCCAGCAGGATGCCGAGCGGCAGGGAGGCGACGATGCCGACCAGCGAGACCACCAGGGTCACCAGCATGCCGCCCCAGAGGCTGGTGGCCACGGGCACCAGGCCGAGGAGCGGGGCGCCCGAGAGCAGCCAGAAGGACAGGAGCGGGCCGGCGAGGAAGACGAAGAGCGCGCCGAGCCCCCGGCGCGGGGCGTCGAGCCACAGCATCCAGGCGGCGCCGAAGGCCACCAGCGCGAAGAACAGGTTCGGGCGCCAGCGCTCGGCGGCCGGGTAGGAGCCGTAGACGAGGTAGTTGATCTTGTCGCCGATGAAGGCCCAGCAGGCGCCGACCGGATGCCCGGCGACCTCCGGCCGGCAGGCCTCGCCCGAAGCGCCGCTCCAGACCGCGTCGGTGACGAGGAAGCGGATCAGCGGCGGCACGAGGAGCGCCAGCCCCGCCAGGATCACCAGCGTGGCGACGGTGTTGCCGGGCCCCGAGAACAGGTTGTTCCGCAGCCAGCCGAGGGGCCCGCCGGTCCGGCGCGGCGGGGGCGCCGGGGGCAGCAGGGTTTCGCGCACGATACTCATCGGGGCACGCGGCTCATCGGGTCACGCCACTCATCGGGTCACGCCGCTCATCGGATCACCGGGGCCGCGCGGCGGTTGTAGGCGTTCATCACGGCGGCGAGGCCGAGGCTGAGGGTGAGGTAGACCGCCATGGTGATCGCCACGACCTCCACGGCCTGGTTGGTCTGGTTGAGCACGGTGCCCATGAAGACGTGGACGAGGTCGGGATAGCCGATCAGCACCGCCAGCGACGAGTTCTTCGTCACGTTGAGGTACTGGCTGGTGAGCGGCGGAACGATCACCCGCATCGCCTGCGGGATGGTGACGAGGCGCAGAGCCTTGGCGCGGCCGAGGCCCAGGGCGGCGGCGGCCTCGCCCTGGCCGCGGGCCACGCTGGCGAGGCCGGCGCGCACGATCTCGGCGATGAAGGCCGCCGTGTAGGTGGAGAGGCCGAGGAGCAGGGCGGCGAATTCCGGCAGCACCCCGAGACCGCCCTCGGGGCCGTAGGGGCCGGGGGCCGGCCAGGCGATGGCGACGGGGTGGCCGGCGAGCGCCAGCCCGATCCAGGCCAGGGCCGGCAGGCCGAGCACCAGGGCGAGGGCGGGCCCCGCGACCGGGCCGGGTTCGGCCCCGGCCTCGACCCGCCGGGCCCCGCGACGCACCCGGGCGAACGCACCGAGCAGGCCCGCCGCGACGGCGAGGGGCACGAGCCAGGCGGCCCCGGAAAACTCGGGGCGCGGCAGGACCAGCCCGCGCTGGCTCAGATAGGCGCCGCCCCAGGCGGCCGGGTCGCGCGCCTCGGGCAGCGCCACCCGCACGGCCACGTACCAGACCAGGAGCTGGAGCAGCAGCGGCAGGTTGCGCAGCGTCTCGACATAGGTGGCCGCGAGCGTCCGGGCGAGCCAGTTCGGCGCGAGCCGGGTGATGCCCACCGCGAACCCGATCACCGTGGCCAGCACGATGGCGAGGCTCGAGACCAGCAGCGTGTTGAGGAGCCCGACGCAGAACGCGTCGAGATAGGTCGAGGTCGCCGCCGCGTAGGGGATCAGCCGCTGGCTGATGTCGAACCCGGCGGCGCGCGACAGGAACCCGAACCCGGCCGTGATGCCCTGGCGCGCGAGCTTTTCGGAGGCATTGGTCGCGGCGAGATACGCCAGCGCCGCGAGTGCCAGCACGACGAGGGCCTGGAGCGCGAGGGCGCGGGGGCGGAGCGGGCGGCTAGGCACGGTCCGTCCCCCATCGCGGGGCGGGATTCATACGACGGGACCCGGATCGATCGTCCGTGCGCGACCGTGCGAAGGCGGCCGTCGGTCGCGTGCGTCGCGCGCAGCGGGGCTCCTCTCCTTCCAGGAGAGGGGACCCGTGCTTCCCGCACGATGGAGGGATCCAGCGGTTCCGATCCGGCAGAGGAGGGAGGAACCGCGCGCCCACGATCCGTCTTGCCCCCACCCTCACCGGATCGGCGGCCCGTATTGCAGGCCCCCTTGCGTCCAGAGGGCGTTCAGCCCGCGCGGGATCTTGAGCGGCGTCGCGTCCCCGAGGTTGCGCGCGAAGACGTCGCCGTAATTGCCGACGTGATGGACGATCCGGTAGGCCCAGTCGGTGGTCAGCCCGAGGGCCTGCCCGTACTTGCCTTCCACCCCGAGGATGCGCTTCACGTCCGGGCTCAGGGCTTCCTTCCGCAACTCATCGACATTGTCCTGGCGGATGCCCGCCTCCTCCGCGTCGACCATGGCGTAGTGGGTCCAGGCGACGAGGTCGCGCCAGGCGTCGTCGCCCTGGCGCACGCCCGGCGCGAAGGGCTCCTTCGAGATCGCCTCCTCCAGGATGACGTGCTCCTCCGGGTGCGCGGTCCTCAGGCGCTCGCCGTAGAGGGAGGACTTGTCCGTGGAGTAGGCGTCGCAGCGCCCCGATTCATAGGCGCCGAGCGTCTGCTCGCTGTTGGCGAAGGTGACGACCTGATAGCTCAGCCCGCGCGTGCGGAACCAGTCGGCGGTGTTGAGCTCCGTGGTGGTGCCCTGCTGCAGGCAGATCGTGGCCCGGTCGAGCTGCTTCACGCTCGTGACGTTCAGCGCCTTGCGGACCAGGAATCCCTGCCCGTCGAAGAAGGTGATCACCGGGAAGTTCATCGCGGCGGTGTCGCGCGACAGGGTCCAGGTGGTGTTGCGGGCGAGCACGTCGATCTCGCCCGATTGCAGGGCGGTGAAGCGCGCGGCCGAGGATTGCGGGATGAAGCGCACCTTGTCCGGATCGTCGAAGATCGCCGCCGCCAGCGCCCGGCAGAAATCCACGTCGAGCCCGTGCCAGCGCCCCTGGCCGTCCGGCATGCTGAAGCCCGCCACCCCCCCGCTGACCCCGCAGACGAGGTGCCCGCGCGCCTTCACCTGGGCGAGGGTGCCCTCCTGGGCCTGGGCCGGCATGACGGCGAGGAGCGCGCCGAGGAGCGGGATCGAGAGGGGTCGCATCCGCGCATTGCAGAGGATCGGGGGCCGGGGTCAAGCCGGCGCCCTTCAGCTTGCGCGCGGCGCCTCATATCCACCCCGTGATCCCGGTGCCGCCCAGCGGAGTTCGGGACCGGGCTCCGCGAGATCAGGGCTCATGCGCAGCCTTGCCACCGCCGAAAAGACAGGCGCGCGGTCGGATCGGACCCGTCCAGGTCGAACTCCGCGATCCGCGGGATCTTCCCGTCCCGGTGCCACGTCTCAGAGGATTTGCGGCGCACCGGAGTGACGGGTGGGTGGTGCAGACGTCACGCGTGCTTCGGCCTACGAGACGCCTGCGAGACTTCCGCGGCCAAGCACGTCGGGTTGACGGGAGCGCGCGGGCCGGGCTGAGGTCGCGGCCGGTTCATCCCCTGTCTTCAGCCTTCTGCCCTCGGTGCCGATGTCGAACACCCCGCCCCGCGATCCCGCCCGCTTCGGGCCGAGCACCCGCCTCGTCCATGCGGGGCGCGACCCCTCCGCCCAGCACGGCTTCGTCAACACGCCGATCTATCGCGGCTCCACGGTGCTGTTCCCGACCTATGACGACCTCAAGCACCGGCGCGGGCGCTACGATTACGGCACCTCCGGGACCCCGACCACGGATGCGCTGACGAGCGCCTGGAGCGAGCTCGCGGGCGCGGCCGGCACCGTGCTGACCCCCTCGGGGCTGGCGGCGCTCACGGTGGCCCTGATGGCGGCGGTCTCGGCGGGCGACCACCTGCTGGTCTCCGATTCCGCCTATCGCCCCACGCGCATCTTCTGCGACGGCGTGCTGAAGCGCTTCGGCGTGGAGGTCACCTACTACGACCCCCTGATCGGCGCCGGCATCGGGGCCCTGATGCGCGAGAACACCCGGGCCGTGCTCGTGGAGGCGCCGGGCTCGCAGAGCTTCGAGATGCAGGACGTGCCGGCGATCGCCGAGGTCGTGCAGGCGCGCGGGGCCGCCGTGATCATGGACAACACCTGGGCGACCCCGCTGCTGTTCCCGCCGCATGCGCGGGGCGTCGACATCGCGGTGGAGGCCGGCACCAAGTACCTCTCCGGCGGCTCGGACCTGCTCCTCGGCCTCACCTCCGCCAACGAACGCTACTGGCCGGCCCTGCACCGGACCTTCGAGCATTTCGCCATGTGCCCCGGCCCCGAGGACGTGTTCCTGGCGCTGCGGGGCCTTCGCACCATGGCGTTGCGCCTGCGCGAGCACGGCGCCCAGGGGCTCGCCATGGCGCAATGGCTGCAGGCCCGGCCGGAGGTGGCCCGCGTGCTCCATCCCGCGCTCCCCGACGATCCCGGCCACGCGATCTGGAAGCGGGACTTCTCCGGCGCCTCCGGCCTGTTCGGCGTGATCCTGAAGCCCGCCCCGGAGCACGCCGTGGCGGCGATGCTCGACGGGCTCGAACTCTTCGGGATGGGGTTTTCCTGGGGCGGCTTCGAGAGCCTCGTGATTCCGTTCGACTGCAGGACCTACCGCACCGCCACCCGCTGGGATCCCGACGGGCCGGCCCTGCGCTTCCATATCGGGCTGGAGGAGGTCTCGGACCTGCAGGCGGATCTCGATGCGGGCTTCGCGCGCCTGCGCGCCGCGATGTGACCGGGCGGGACGCCGCCCCTTCGCGGGGCCGGCCTCAGCCCTGACCGAGTTCCGACTTGGCATCCGCGATGAGGCCGGCGAGCCCGGCATCGACCTCGGCGCCGAGCAGGCGGCGCTCGGCCTCCGTCAGGTCGGCGGCCCAGCCGCGCTGGCCGAACCCCTCGGCGCATTTCGCCCGCTCGGCCGTGAGGTAGGCCTCCGTCTCGGCGGGCCGCGCGCGCATGGCCTCGATGAGGCCGAACCAGGCCGCACGCTCCACCACCGCGAGGCGGGCCCGCAGGCGGATCATCACCGCGCGCTCGGGGCTGACATCGTCCATCGGCTGTTCCGTCTCCGGTCGGCTCACGCTCAGCGGCGCGGTTCGCAGCGCGTCTTCACGTAGGTGCCCTGGTCATTGCCGTGGCCGGCATTGGCGGCGAGCACCGGCCCCTGCATCAGACATTCCTGAAGCGTGTGGGCCGGCCCGGTGATGATGTCGAGCGCCGTGTCCCGGGAGCAATCCGGGGCCTGGACGGTGGAGGCGCAGACGAGGGCGACGACGAGGACTGGGTTCATGCCCGGATTACCTGGATCAGCCCGCCCGTGCGGCAAGGGCCGCGCCCGTCATCTCATGCAGGGAAGTTCATGCAGGGGGATGCCGATCCTGTCGGCGCGGCATGATGTTTATCGTTTGTTCCGCGACGCACCCCGAAGCAGGCGGCAAGATAAAACGTACCGGAAGAAAGACCTAGGTCTACGCACCTAAGACTGTAGGCCTAGGTTCTTTGTCCTGCGCCGTTGTTGACTCTCTCGCTGAGAACAAAAATCGAACAAAAAGCGTCTGGCGGCCGCCGCCGCTGTCCTTCTGCGACCCCTGGCCTGTGGATGCGGGCCCCGCCGCCCGGACCCGCCGGCGGCGGCGCGTGTTAAGGTCTTCGTGCGAGAGCCAGGGAGCACGGGGGAACGAGCCCCCGCGCGGGAGCCGGAGCAGGCATGACGGTCGGCATCGAGATGGGTCTGAGCATGGGGCCGGGGGCGGAGCCCGCGCGCCTCGACCTCGAGGAACTCCTGGCGACGCGTCTCCTGGTCCAGGGCAATTCCGGCTCGGGCAAGTCGCACCTGCTGCGGCGCCTGCTGGAGCAGAGCGCCGGCGCGGTGCAGCAGGTCATCATCGACCCCGAGGGCGATTTCGTCACCCTGGCGGAGGCCTACGGCCACGTGGTGGTGGACGGCGCCCACGGCGAAGCCGACCTCCAGGCCATCGCCGCGCGGGTGCGGGCGCACCGGGTCTCGGTGGTGCTCACCCTGGAGAGCCTCGACATGGAGGCGCAGATGCGCGCCGCTGCCGCTTTCCTCGGCGGGCTGTTCGAGGCCGAGCGCACCCACTGGCACCCCGCCCTGATCGTCGTCGACGAGGCGCAGATCTTCGCGCCGGCCGCCGCCGGCGACGTCTCGGACGAGGCCCGCAAGGCCTCGCTCGGCGCCATGACCAACCTGATGTGCCGGGGCCGCAAGCGGGGCTTGGCCGGCATCATCGCCACGCAGCGCCTCGCCAAGCTCGCCAAGAACGTGGCGGCGGAGGCCACCAACTTCCTCATGGGCCGCACCTTCCTCGACATCGACATGGCGCGCGCGGCCGACCTCCTCGGCCTCGACCGGCGCGGGGCCGAGCGCTTCCGCGATCTGGCGCGCGGCGAGTTCGTGGCGCTGGGCCCGGCCCTGAGCCGGCGGCCCCTGGCGCTCCGCATCGGGCCCGTCACCACCTCGGCCCGCTCCGGCTCGCCGAAGCTCGTGCCGCTCCCCGCCCCCGCGGATGCGGACCTACGCGCGCTCATCCTCACCCGCTCGCCCGACGAGCCCGGCAACGCCTGGGCCCCGGCCCCGCGCACGCCGCCGACCCCGCGCGCCACGCCCGCCGACCTCATGCGCGAACTCAGCGCCTACCGCCCCGAGCCGGTGGAGGCGCCCGAGCCGCTGAGCGAGGCGGAGATCCGCGCCGGGCTCGACGCGGTCCTGCGCGGCATCGCCGCCGACCCCGATGCCGGCGGCCAGCCCGTGGCGGTCGTCTACCAGGACTTTCTCGTGCGCTGCCGCATGCGCGGCCTCGACGGCGAGGCGATGAACCTGGCCACGTTCCGCCGCCGCCTCGGCGTCGCCCGCGCGGGCTTCGACGCGGCCGATGCCGCCCCGGGCGAGGTGGACGGGCGCTGGGAGGAGGCGCAGGGCGTCGCCGCCACCCTGCCGGACGAGGTCCAGGGCCTGTTCCTGCTGCTGGCCCGCGCGGCGCTCGCCGACGAGCCCTGCCCCGGCGACGAGGCCCTGGCCCGGGCCATCGGCAGCCGCTCGCCCGGCCGCGCCAAGCGCCTGCTGGCCTATGTCGAGACGCGCGGCACCATCGTGTGCCGCATGGATTACCGCGGCAACCGCATCGTCGCCCTGCCGGCCCTGAACTGCGAGACCGCGCCGGGCGACCCGAAGGCGCCCCTCGCCGACGGACCTTCGAGCAAGGCCGCCCCGTCGGAGGGGGGCCAGAACGCGGCCCAGGCCCCCGAGATGCCGGGTCTGTTCGCGGCCGAGTGACGCCGGCCGAGTGACTCCGGCCGCCTCAGGCGAACAGGGTCGGGGCCATCGCGGCCCGCAGCAGGTCCGCGAGGCGCTCGAGGGCCGGTGAGCGGCCCGTGCCGGAGGCCCGCAGCGACAGCCCGATCCGGGGCAGGGCCGGCAGGGTCGCGTCGCCCGCCGCGAGGGCGGCCAGATTCGCCGGCAGCCCGTGGGGCACCCGCAGACCGAGGCCGAGGCCGGCGGCCACCGCCGCCCAGAGGCCGGTCAGGCTCGGCGAGGTGAAGGCCACCCGCCAGGGAATCCCGGCCGCGTCGAGGGCCTGCAGGCCGGCCTGGCGGAACAGGCACGGCGCGGCGAAGGCCACCAGCGGCAGCGGTTCCCCGGGGTTACGCGCAAAGCCCGCGCGCGGCCCGATCCAGGCCATCGGCAGGTCGAGCCACGCCAGGGGCTGCGAGCCCGGCCACGCCGCGGGGGCCTGCGGGCTGTCCCGGACCAGGGCCGGGCTCTCCCAGACCAAGGCGAGGTCGAGGCGCCCGGCCGCGAGGCCCGCCAGCACGGCCCCGTTGGTGTCCACCAGCACCTCCACCCGCACGCCGGGATGCTGCTGCGCGAAGCGGCCGAGGAGGCCGGGCAGCCAGGTCTCGGCGAAATCCTGGGGCAGGCCGAGGCGCACGGGGCCGGAGAGGGCCGGTCCGTGCAGGGCGGCCAGGGTCTCGTCGTTGAGGGCGAGCAGGCGCCGGGCCGGGCCGAGGAGTGCTTCCCCGGCCTCGGTCAGGGCGAGGCCGCGGCCGGATTTCCGGGTCAGCGAACGGCCGGTCTGCGTCTCCAGCTTGCGCAGCTGCAGGCTGATCGCCGAGGGCGAGCGGTCCAGGCGCGCGGCGGCCTTGGCGAAGCTGCCGAGGTCGATCCCGGTGACGAAGCTGCGCAGGGCCTCGAGGTCGAGGGTGGCGGGCGGGGCGACCATTCGGTTTTCCCAAACGATCCGTTGGGATCTTCGCGATATTCGCGACGATGCTGCGCACCTAAGCCTGGGCTCGTCAACACGGCATCCCCGTGAACCGACCCTCTGGAGGCGCAGCCCATGCCGTTCGTTCGTGTCACCCTCGCCAGCCCGTCCCTGACGGAGCCCGCCCTCGCGGCCCTGCGGGCGGGCGTCACCCGCCTGATGGCCGGGACCCTGGCCAAGCGCGCCGATCTCACGGCGGTGCTGGTGGAGCGGGTGGCGCCGGGCGCCTGGAGCGTCGGGGCCGAGCCCGTGGACGTCGCCGCCCATCTCGCCGCCACGGTCACGGCGGGCAGCAACAGCCCGGCGCAGAAGGCGGATTTCATCGCCGCGGCGCACCGGCTGCTGGCCGAGACGCTCGGGGCGGGACTGCCCCTCGCCACCTACGTGGTGGTGGACGAGGTGCCGGCGGAGTCCTGGGGCTATGGCGGGCTGACCCAGGCGCGGCGCGCCCGGGACCGGGCCTGACCGAAGCGCCTCAGCGCTTCGTGGCGGCCTCGTAGTATTTCGGCTCGAACAGGCCCTCGAGGGGCACGTCCTTGTCGAGGGTGCCGATGGAGACCTGATAGGCCTGCATCTGCTTGGTGGCCTCGATGATGGCGCGCGGGTCGGCGGTGAACTTCGCGGCCGGCGAGGTGATGGCCCTGGTGATGGTGACCAGATCCGTGATGCCCTTGCCGAGCGCCGCCTCCACGGGCTTGGCCGCGCGGGCCGGATCGCTCTTCAGGAGCTCGGTGGCGCGCACCACGGCCTTCACCAGGCCCTCCACCGCGGCGGGGTTCTTGTCGGCGAAGGCGCCGAACACGCCCACCACCGTGCCCGGCTGGTCGGGGAACATCTCGCCGCCGGTGGCGATCAGCTTGATGGCGGGGTTGCGCATCTGCACGATGGTGAGCGCCGGCTCGCGGATCGAGGCGCCGTCGACGGCACCCGCCAGCATCGCCTGCTGCGTCGCGTCGATGCCCATGGCCACCACCTCGGCATTCGCCTTGTCGGCCTTGGCCACCTGCCAGAGCCAATGCTGCAGGGTGGTGTTGGGCACCGAGCCCGGCGGCTGCGTGGCGAGGCGGGCGGCCTTGCCCTCCTTGGCCCGGAACTTCGCGAAGGCCTCGGCCTTATTGGCGCCGTCGGCGAAGTAGGGCGCGAGCTTCGGGCCCGCCACGAACACCATCTCCTCGATGGCGGTGGAGGCCACCACCCGCACGTCGATGCCCTTGGTGCGGGCCACCGCCAGCGGCGCCACGCCCGCGACGTAGACGTCGATGGTGCCGGACGCGAGCGCCTGGATCATGTTCGGGCCGGATTCGAAGGTGGTGAAGGTGGGGGCGAGGCCCGCCTCCTTGAGCCAGCCCTCGCCGTTGGCCACGAAGACCGGCGCCGCGCCGATCACCGGGATGACGCCGATGCGCACGGGCACGGCGGTCTGCGCGGACGCCGGGCCGGCGGCGAGGAGGCCCGCGCAGGCGGCGAGGGCGGTGGCGAGGGCTCGGCGGGTCAGGCGCATCGGGCAGGTCCGGTGAGAGCAGGCTGGATCGCAGGGCGCGCGCGATGCGGGCGCCTGCGGCGGCGCGGTCGGGAAGCGGAGAGGTCGCGAGTGGCATGCACGGGGTTGCGACGCAAGAATGCACTCTCGCCCGCGTGATACCTCCGAGATCTTTGGCGTTTTCGTCTCCTGTTCGGAGAAGCGGGAGACGATTGTTCTCCGCCTCCAGGCCCTTGGGACCGTACAGCGCAGGATGAGGCGATCCGAACCATCTGCCCGCTCACGGGAACAGGGTGGGGTAAGTTCCGTTGTCACCCCGTCGCGGCACCGGCCGCCGACGTGAGATTGAGGGAACACCTGTTATGAGCCTCCTCGGCAGCATCGTCAGCAAGATCCTCCATCCCTTCGGCGGCGGAGACGCGCAGGCCAAGCCGGCCGATGCCCCGGCCCAGCCCTCGGCCGGTGGTTCGGACGCTCCCGCCTCGACCGGTACCGGTACCCCGGCGGGCGGTCCCGTCGATGTCGAGGCGGTGCTGAACGGCATGGCGGCGAAGAACGCGCAGTCCCTGAACTGGCGCACCTCCATCGTCGACCTGATGAAGCTCCTCGACCTCGATTCGAGCCTCACCGCCCGCAAGCAGCTCGCCGACGAGCTTCACTACACCGGTGACAAGGACGACTCGGCCTCAATGAACGTCTGGCTGCACAAGCAGGTCATCAAGAAGCTGGAAGAGAACGGCGGCAAGGTCCCGGCCGACCTCAAGGACTGATCTTTTTCGGAGGTTCGGCACGGCCTGAATCCGGGTCGCGCTCGCGGGGGCAGGGGACATCGTCCTCTGCCCCTTTTTCGTGTTGAGCCATGCCGATGCCGGTCCCAGCCATTTCGCCCTGATCGCCCAGCGGCGTGTGCATTCCCACGCCCCGCTTGCGGGGAGAGGGCTGCGACGACCCTGTCGTCGGCGTGGCAAGGCGGCAGCCGGGGGTGAGGGGGCGGTGCCGCAGGAGCCACGTCCAACGACGCCCCTTCACGCCTCCAGGCGCTGCCCCAGGCGTCCGGCCAAATCCTGGATGAACTGGAAGGCGGTGCGGCCCGAGCGCGAGCCGCGGGTGGTGGCCCATTCCAGCGCCTCGGCCCGCACTCGGTCGGGCTCGGCCCTGAGACCGTGGCGCTCAACGTAGGCGCGGATCATCGCCAGGTACTCGTCCTGGCTGCACTTGTGGAAGCCGAGCCAGAGGCCGAAGCGGTCGGACAGCGAGACCTTCTCCTCCACCGCCTCGCCCGGGTTGATCGCCGTGGAGCGCTCGTTCTCCACCATGTCGCGGGCCAGCAGGTGGCGCCGGTTCGAGGTGGCGTAGAACAGCACGTTCTCGGGGCGCCCCTCGATGCCGCCGTCGAGCGCCGTCTTCAGGGACTTGTACGAGGTGTCGTCCCCGTCGAAGGAGAGGTCGTCGCAGAAGACGATCCAGCGATGGGCGTCGCTCCGCAGCGTCGCCATCAGGTCGGGCAGGGCCTCGATGTCCTCGCGGTGGATCTCCACGAGCTTGAGGGGGAGGGTGCCCGCGGGGCGGGCCGCGTTGATCTCGGCATGCGCCGCCTTGACCAGCGACGACTTGCCCATGCCGCGCGCGCCCCAGAGCAGGGCGTTGTTGGCGGGCAGGCCGGCGGCGAAGCGCTGGGTGTTCTCCACCAGGGTGTCGCGGGCCCGGTCGATGCCGGTCAGGAGCCCGATCGCCACCCGGTTGACGCGGGCCACCGGGATCAGCCGGCGCTCCGGCCCCCACAGGAAGGCATCCGCCGCGGTGAGGTCCACGGGCGGGCGCGGTGCGGGGGCGGCGCGCTCCAGGGCGGCGGCGATCCGCTCCAGCACGGGCAGGAACGCCGCGAGGGCGGCCGGGTCGGCGGGCGTGGCGGTCATGGGCGGATCCTCGAACGCGGGGACAACGGAGCGTGCCGTCCTTTACGGCCCCGGGCGGCCGGCATGAACCCGGTAAATCGCCTCGCGGCCGGCGAAATCCGGACGGGCGGCCCATTCGCCCCACCCGGGCGGCGTTGCTTTCGACCTGCCCGTGGCTATAGTCCGCGCGCTTTTTGGCAAGCCCGGACGCCCCCTCGACCGAGGGTCTGGCGGCGCGGGCCGCATCCTTGAGGAGTCACCCGTTGATCACCCCCGCCTTCGCGCAAGGGGCCACCTCGGCCGCTGGCGGAGCGGACATCGCCTTGCAGGTGGTGCCGTTCGTCCTCATCTTCGTCATCATGTACTTCCTGATCCTCCGCCCGCAGCAGCGCCGCGTGAAGGAGCATCAGAACATGGTCAAGAACCTGCGCCGCGACGACACCGTCGTCACCACCGGCGGCATCGTCGGCCGCGTCACCAAGGTCGCCGACGAGGCCTCCGAGGTCGAGGTCGAGATCGCGCCCAACGTCCGCGTCAAGGTCGTGCGCACCATGATCTCCGAGGTCCGCGTCAAGGGCGCCCCGGTCAAGGCCGCCTGAACGGCGCGCGCGAAGAGGCCGGTGTCCGCACCGGCCGCATAACGACAAGACCGACTTCAAGGGACGGACCCGGCGGATGCTGCGCTTTTCGAGAACCAAGATCGTCACGACGCTGGCCGTCATCCTGATCGGCCTCAGCCTCGCCGTGCCGAGCTTCTTCTCGGCCGAGCAGCGCAAGGGCTTCATGGCCTCCCTGCCGGGCTGGTTCCCGAGCTGGATCGTGCCGCAGCGTGCCATCGTGCTCGGCCTCGACCTCCAGGGCGGCTCGCAGCTCCTGCTCGAGGTCGACCAGGGCGAGCTCGTGGCCTCGCAGGCCAAGGGCCTGCGCGACGACGTCCGCCGCATCCTCCAGCAGGAGAGCGTGCGGGCCGAAGGCGGCATCCAGCTGCTCCAGCGCGGCGTCCAGGTCCGGGTGACGGACGCGGCCGCCCGCGCCAAGCTGCTGCCGAAGCTGCGCGAACTCGCCCAGCCCATCGCCAATCCCCTCGTCGGCCAGGGCGGCGGGCGCACCCTCGACATCGCCGAGCAGCCCGACGGGCTCGTGCGCATGACGCTGACGGATGCGGGCATCACCGAGCGCACCCGCCGGGCCGTGAGCCAGGGCATCGAGGTCATCCGCCGCCGCCTCGATTCCACCGGCACCACCGAGCCCTCGATTCAGCAGCAGGGCGCCGACCGCATCCTGATCCAGGTGCCGGGCGAGCAGAACCCGGAGCGCCTGGAGAAGCTGCTCGGCTCCACCGCCAAGCTCGAGTTCCGCATGCTGGCGGATTCGCCCTCCGGCGACGTCGACCTCCTGCCGTCCCGCGACGAGAAGGGCGCCCGCGTGCCCGTCGAGCGCCGGATCATGGCCGATGGCGGCGACCTCACCGACGCCCAGCCGGCCTTCGACCATCAGACCCAGGAGCCGATGGTCAGCTTCAAGTTCAACCTGAAGGGCGCCCAGCGCTTCGGCCAGGCGACCTCGGAGAATGTCGGCCGCCGCATGGCGATCGTCCTCGACAACGAGGTGGTCTCGGCGCCCCGCATCAACACGCCGATCACCGGCGGCTCCGGCCAGATCACCGGCAACTTCACCGTGGCCCAGGCCAACGACCTCTCGGTGCTGCTGCGCGCCGGCGCGCTGCCGGCGAAGTTCACGGTGGTCGAGCGCCGCGTCGTCGGTCCGGGCCTCGGCCGCGACTCCATCGAGGCGGGCAAGATGGCGACCCTGGTGGCCGGCGCCCTCGTCGTCGTCTTCATGTTCGCCACCTACGGGGTGTTCGGCTTCTTCGCCAACATCGCCCTCATCGTCCATGTGGGCCTCATCCTCGGCCTGATGTCGGTGCTGGAGGCGACCATGACCCTGCCGGGCATCGCCGGCATCGCGCTCACCATCGGCACGGCGGTGGATTCCAACGTGCTGATCTACGAGCGCGTGCGCGAGGAGGTGCGGGCGGGCCGCTCCATCGTCTCCTCGCTCCAGGCGGGCTTCGACAAGGCCTTCGCCACCATCATCGACTCGAACTCGACCATGGCGATCGCCGCCCTGATCCTGTTCTTCCTCGGCTCGGGGCCCGTGAAGGGCTTCGCCGTGGTGTTCATCCTCGGCATCCTCACGACGGTCATCACCGCCGTGACGCTGACCCGCATGATGATCGCCCTGTGGTACAACATGGCCCGGCCCAAAGCCCTGCCGTTCTAGTCGCCGGCCCTGCCGTCATTCCGGACGACCGGCCCTCGCGGCCGGCGTCGCGGAGGAGAGTTTCGAGACCGATCATGCGCCTGCTCCGCCTCTGGCCCGACGAGTCGCACGTCGACTTCATGCGCTTCCGGCGCTTCACCTTTCCGCTCTCGGCCTTCATGTCGGTGGCGACCGTGGTGCTGTTCCTCACCGTCGGGCTGAACTTCGGCATCGACTTCAAGGGCGGCACCCTGGTGGAGCTCCAGGCGAAGTCGAAGACGGCGGATGTCGGGGCCGTGCGCCATACGGCGAACGCCTTCGGCTTCGGCGAGACCGAAGTGCAGGAACTCGGCGGCGAGGGCACCATCCTCGTGCGCTTCCCCCTGCAGCCGGGCGAGCAGGGCCAGACGGCGGTGATGCAGAAGGCGCACGCCGCCTTCGACGCCGATTACGAGTTCCGCCGCACCGAGACGGTCGGCCCCCGCGTCTCGGGCGAACTCGTGCAGTCCGGCACCATCGGCGTCGTGCTCTCGGTGCTCGCGGTGCTGTTCTACCTGTGGTTCCGCTTCGAGCGGGAGCTGGCGCTCGGCGCCATCGTGGGCACGCTCCACGACATCGTGCTGACGCTCGGCGTCTTCGTCATCACCCGCATCGAGTTCAACATGACCTCGATCGCCGCGATCCTTACCATCGTGGGCTACTCCCTCAACGAGACCGTGGTGGTGTTCGACCGGACCCGCGAGCTCATGCGGCGCTACAAGACGATTCCCACCGTCGAACTCCTCAACCTGTCGATCAACTCCACCATGTCGCGTACGGTGATGACGGCGACCTCCGCCTTCCTGTCGCTGCTGGCCCTGGTGCTGTTCGGCGGCGAGGCGATCAAGGGCTTCGCCATCGTGATGCTGGCCGGCGTCGTGATCTGCACCTACTCGGCGATCTTCGTCTCGACCCCGGTGCTGATCTATCTCGGCCTGATGCTCTCCGGCGTGAAGGCGCAGGCGCGCCCCACCGGCGGGCGCGTGCCCCAGGCGGCGGAGTAGGGAGCCATGGCGTCCACCGGCAGCCTGCATGACGGCTTCGTTCCCGGGCGCCACCTCATCGACGCCTACGGCAACGGCGGCTTCCGCTTCGCCGAGATGTCGCATCGCGGCTCGATCCTGGTGACGCCGTCCGGCGTCCGGGCCTGGGACGTCACCGAGCCGCGCGGCATCGACCGCGCGGCGTTGCGCCCCGTCCTCGCCGAGGCGGGGGCGGTGGAACTCCTCCTCGTCGGAACCGGGCTCGAGATCGCGCCTTTCCCCGATGCCCTCCGGCGCTGGCTCAAGGAGGGCGGCATCGGCCTCGACGTGATGCAGACGGGCGCGGCGGCGCGCACCTACAACATCCTCATGGCGGAGAACCGCAAGGTCGCCGCCGCCCTGATCGCGGTCGCATGACGGAGTCACGGGTCTTGAGGGAATCCTGGACATGACGGAATCCGAGACCCGGACCGGTCGGACCGAGGGCAGCCTCGCCTTCGCCTTCCAGCATTGCGAGGCCCTGGTGCGGGAGGGCGACCCCGACCGCTACTTCGCCACCCTGTTCGCCCCCGCGAGCGCCCGGCCCCACCTCTTCGCACTCATCGCCTTCAGCCTCACCATCGCGCGGGTCCGCGAGGCGGCCTCGAACCCGATGGCCGGCGAGATCCGCCTGCAATGGTGGCGCGACGCCCTCCAGGGCGAGGCGCGGGGCGACGTGAAGGCCAACCCCGTGGCCGCCGCGCTGGACGACGCCATCGTGGCGCGCAAGCTCGGGCGCCAGCCCTTCGTCGACCTCATCGATGCCCGCGTCTTCGACCTCTACGAGGACCCGATGCCCCGGGTGAACGACCTCGAAGGCTATTGCGGCGAGACCGTCTCGGCGCTGATCCGCCTCGGCGCCCTCGTCCTCTGCGACGGGGTCGAGCCCGGGGGCGCGGCGGCGGCCGGCCATGCCGGCGTCGCCTACGGCGTCACCGGCCTCCTGCGGGCGCTGCCCTGGCACGCCCGCGCGGGCCAGGTCTACCTGCCGGCCGACATCCTGAAATCCTACGGCGTCACCCGCGAGGACATCGTCACCGGGCGCGGCGGGCCGGGCCTGCTCGGCGCGACCGCCGACCTGCGGGCGCTCGCCCGCCGCCACCTCAAGGCCTACGAGGCGGCCCGCGCCACCATCGCGCCGGCCGCGCGCCCCGCCTTCCTGCCCGTGGCGCTGGTGGAGCCCTACCTCGCCGCGATGGAGCGGCCGGGCTACGACCCGCTGAACACCGTCGTCGAGATGCCGCGCTGGCGCCGGCTCTGGCGCCTGTGGCGGGCGTCGCGGGGCGCGTTCTAGGGGACCGGACGTGCCGACGCGCGCCGGGGCTTCCGAACGGCGCACCTCAAAAGGGCTGCCGTGCGCGGCGGTCACGTGCTGCCCCTGTTGCGGAGAGACACCATGTTCACCCACGTCATGATCGGCAGCAACGACCTGGAGCAGGCCCGGCGCTTCTACGATGCCACGTTCGTCGCGCTGGGCGGCGAGCCCGGCGAGATGGATGCCAGGGGCCGGCTGATCTACGCCTACGCGGGCGGTCGGCTGATGATCACGACACCCATCGACGGCCAGCCGGCGACCGCCGCCAACGGCGGGACCATCGGTCTCGCCGCGACCAGCCGCGATCACGTTCTGGCGTGGCATGAGGCCGGCACCGCGCATGGGGGCATGGCGATCGAGAGCCCGCCCGCGGAGCGTCCGAACGGGGCCTTCGTCGCGTATCTTCGCGACCCGGATGGAAACAAGCTCACCGCGCGGACTTCGCCGGCGCAGTGACGCGGGCAGTGGTGCGGGCCGGCGTGGGAGTTGACCACGCCAGCCGGATCGAACGCCGGCCCGCACGCAAACGAAAAGGCGGCCCCCGAAGGAGCCGCCCCTGAATCAGGCCGGAGACGAGCGCCTCAGCGGGCCTTCTTCGTCAGCTTCGCGGCGATCTCGAACATCTCCTCCGGGGCGTAGTCCGGGGTGAAGGCGGAGGGGACGCCGGTGAGCTGGTGGATCTTGCCGCCGTCGGGCATGCCCTCGACCACGGTGAGCTCGCCCGGCGGGTCGCCCGGAAGCGCCACCTCGCCGTTGCCCCAGATCCCGGCCATCTCTTTGTAGTCGCTCGGGCTGAAGGTGTAGAGCCGGCGGTGCGAGCCCTCCTGCAGGTATTTCTGGCACTCCGGGATCTTGTCGAGGTTGATGTTCGGGGTCGGCAGGAACTTCTCGATCTCCACGCCGGTGATCTTCTTGAGCGCCAGGGCGTAGGCGTGGGCGTGGACGGAACCGCGCACGAGCAGGTAGCCACAGACTTCGCGGCCGGTCGGATCGGTCAGGGTCTCGTAGACGCGAAGCTTATGCAGGCGCGCGCCGCATTCGAGATGGAAGTTGTGCAGCAGATCGACCACCACGTTGCCGGTGGTGGTGATGAAATCGTTGTTCCAGGAAGCGCCGTTGGAATTGACCGGGGTCACGCCGCCGCCGTTGGACAGGAAGGCCGCCGCGAGGCGAATGTCCTTCATGTCCTCGAAGGGCGCGCCCGAGATGTCGCCGCCATCCTGGGTGTCGCCGTCGTTGTCGGGGCCGTTGTTGAGCATCGCGACGCCGTTGCTGACGAGCTCGACATGGCCGAGTTCCTCGGCCGTGATCGCGGCCACCAGGCTATAAAACGGGCGCAGCTTAGACTTGCTACGGAAGTTGAAGCTCTGGAACATGTAGTTCCCCAGCGTCGACATCTCGCCATACTTGCCGCCGAGCAGTTCCTGCAGGGCCGCGGCGGCATTGGGATCTTTGCGCTTCGGCGCGGGAAGCTCGGCTTGGAGTTGGTCGACGCGCATGAACATAGGGTTGTACTCCGGAGAGGTCAGAAGGATCGTCCGGCAGGGAACGGGTCGCAGGGAGTCATGTTCCGGCCCTGTGCGCCGATCACGCAAGGGACTTCGGCCCGGCGCACCGCCCGTGGAGCGGAGGCCGCCCTGCAACACCCTCTGAATACATGATTAACCGCGTTGAGCCGCCCTTACGGCTCTGCTAGCAACGCAACAAGGCCCGGCGTGAGATCGGGCTCGACCCGGAGGAGTACGGCGCCCGTGAATACAATCACCACTTGGAATCAGGTCTACGACCCGTTCGGGAATGCCTGGCTCTCTACCCTGGCGGCCTCGCTGCCGGTCATCGCCCTGCTTGGCATGATCGCGAGCGGCAAGGTGCAGGCCCATATCGCCGCCGTACTCTCCCTGGTGTTGGCCTTCTGCGTCGCCGTCTTCCTGTTCGGCATGCCGGGTGATCTCGCCCTGCGCGCCTCCGGCTACGGCATCGCGCTCGGCCTGTTCCCCATCGGTTGGATCATCCTCAACGTCATCTTCCTCTACCGCCTGACGGTGGAGAAGGGCTGGTTCGCCACGCTGCAGCAATCGGTGGCGGGCATCACCACGGACCGGCGGCTCCAGCTCCTGCTCGTGGCCTTCGCCTTCGGCGCCTTCTTCGAGGGCGCGGGCGGCTTCGGCACCCCGGTGGCGGTGACGGGCGCCATCCTGATCGGCCTCGGCTTCTCGCCGCTCGCCGCCTCCGGCCTCTCGCTCATCGCCAACACCGCGCCGGTGGCCTACGGAGCGCTCGGCGCGCCCATCCAGGGCCTCGCCTCGGTGACGGGCTACGACCCCTACATCCTCGGCGCGATGATCGGCCGGCAGCTGCCGTTCTTCTCCGTGCTGGTGCCGTTCTGGCTCATCTGGGTGTTCGCCGGCTTTCGCGGCATGCTCCAGATCTGGCCCGCCATCCTCGTCTGCGGCGGTTCGTTCGCACTCGCCCAGTTCGGCATCTCGAACTACGTCAACCCGTGGATCGTCGACATCGGCGCCGCCCTCGTCTCCATGGGCGCCCTGGTGCTGTTCCTGAAGTACTGGCGCCCGGCCACGATCTGGACCTCGCCGGCTCTGCGCGGCAACGACCCGTCGCTCGGCTACGTCACCGCCAAGGGCGGCGCGATGCCCACCCCCGCCGGTGCCCGCACCGCCTCGAGCCGCGAGATCCTGATGGCCTGGGTGCCGTGGATCATCCTCTCGGTGATCGTGGCGATCTGGGGCACGGGCTGGTTCAAGGCCATCGTCAACCCGATCTTCACCTGGCGCTACGAGGTGCCGGGCCTGCACAACGTCATCATGAAGGTGCCGCCGGTGGTGGCGACCGCCCATCCGGAAGCCGCCGTCTTCGCCTTCACCTACATGTCCTACACCGGCACCGGCGTGCTCTTGGCGGCGCTCCTCTCCGGCCTGATCATGCGGTTCTCGCCGTGGCGGCTGGTGACGGCCTATCTCGAGACGATCTGGGTGCTGCGCTACTCGCTCATCACCATCGCGGCGATGCTGGCGCTCGGCGTGCTCACCCGCTACGCGGGCGTCGATGCCACCCTCGGCCTGGCGTTTGCCGGAACCGGCATCCTCTATCCGTTCTTCGGCACCCTGCTCGGCTGGCTCGGCGTCGCGCTGACGGGATCGGACACGGCCTCGAACGTGCTCTTCGGCGGACTCCAGAAGATCACCTCGGAGCAGCTCGGCCTCTCGGGCATCCTCATGGCCTCGGCGAACTCGTCGGGCGGCGTGATGGGCAAGATGATCGACGCCCAGTCGATCGTCGTCGCCTCCACCGCCACCGGCTATTTCGGCCAGGAGAGCAAGATCCTGCGCTTCGTGTTCTGGCACTCCATCGTGCTCGCCTGCCTCGTCGGCGTGCTCGTGATGCTACAGGCCTACGTCTACCCGTTCACCGCGATGGTCATCCACCCGTAAGGGCCGCCTGATCGACAGGCTGACGACATCGGCCCGCCCCGGCACCACCGGGGCGGGCCTTTTCGTGTCCACGTCTTCCGCTCCAAGTCTTCCGGCTCGGGGTTCCCGACCCGGTGTCCGGTCCGTGCGCCGGACAGTTCATCCGGATCCTTCGGGCTCTGTCGCTGTCGCGGCGCCGCTCCGCGGCGCTATCGGGGGGGCCGGGAGCATCGGGAGGCGGATCATGCGGAGCGGAACGGCGGGGTGGGGCAGCGGCCTCGTGGGCGTCCTCATCTTCAGCGCCTCGCTGCCGGCCACGCGGGTGGCGGTGACGGGGTTCGCGCCGCTCTTCCTCACGGCCGCCCGGGCGGTGATCGCCGCCGTGCTCGGCGCCGCCCTGCTGGCGCTCCTGCGCCAGCCCCGGCCGGGGCGCGACGACCTCGGCGCCCTGGCCCTGGTGGCGCTCGGCGTGGTGCTGGGCTTTCCGCTGCTCACCGCCCTGGCGCTGCAGCACGTCACCGCCGCGCATTCGGTGGTGTTCGTCGGGATCCTGCCCCTCGCCACCGCGCTGTTCGGCGTCCTGCGCGGGGGCGAGCGCCCGAGGCCCGCCTTCTGGCTGTTCTCCCTCGTGGGCGCGGCCGCCGTGGCGGGGTTCGCCCTCGTGCAGGGCGGGGGCGGCTCCGTCGCGGGCGATCTCCTGATGACGGCGGCCATCCTGCTCTGCGGCCTCGGCTATGCCGAGGGGGCGGTGCTGTCGCGCCGTCTCGGAGGCTGGCAGGTCATCTCCTGGTCGCTCCTCCTGGCCCTGCCGGTGATGGCCGTCATGGCCCTGGCGAGCTGGCCCGAGACCTGGCCCGAGACCTGGCCCGAGACCTGGCCCGAGACCTGGCCCGAGACCTGGCCCGAGACCTGGCCCGAGACCTGGCCCGAGACGTGGCCCGAGACTTGGCCGGGAATCCGGCCCGAGACCGGGGGCCGCATCGGCTGGCCGGCCTGGGCTGGCCTCGCCTACGTCTCGGTGTTCAGCATGCTGGTCGGCTTCGTGTTCTGGTATCGCGGACTGGCGCTGGGCGGCATCGCGGGCGTGGGCCAGCTGCAATTGCTGCAGCCGTTCCTGGGGCTGGCGCTCGCGGGCTGGCTCCTCGGCGAGCCCGTCGCCCCCTCCATGCTGGCGGTGACCGGGCTGGTCGTCCTCTGCGTGGCGGGCGCCAAGCGGTTCGCCTGAACCCGCCATCGCACACGGATCCCGCGGCGCGGATATGGTAGGCTCGCGGGGCCATGTTCAATCTCGCCTCGCGCTACACCCTCGCCAAGCTGCCCCCCGTCGAGACCGCGCGCCTGCGTCTGAACCGGCTGGAGCCGGCGGATGCCGAGGCCGTGCGGGCGCTCACCGACGATCCGGCGATCACCGGGGCGGTGGACTTCCTGCCCGATCCCTTCACGTTGGCGAACGCGCGCCAGCTCATCGGCCCGGCCAAGGTGACGAAGGACTGCTTCCTCGGGGCCAAGCGCCCCGACGGCACCCTCGTGGCCATCCTCGGCCTGCACCTGCGCGGAGACCAGGCGGTGGAGGTGGGCTACTGGGTCGGCGGCGCCGCGCGCGGGCAGGGCTACGGCAGCGAAGCGGTCTCGGCCGCCCTCGGCCTGCTGCGCCAGCGCTTCCCCCACCGCTTCATCGTCGCCGAGTGCCGCCCCGAGAACGCAGCCTCGGTGGGGCTGCTCAAGAAGGTCGGGTTCCGTGACACCGGCGACGAGGGCCACCGGCCAGGCCGGCGGATCTTCACGTACGAGCCGGGCTGACCGCGACCCAACGGTTGATTGAAGCGGCTCGGCTATTTCGGCTCCCGTGGGCGTCACGTCGTGGCTGAGGGCCGGAATCGAAGATACATCGCGAGGCGGTTCAACGCGCCTGTGAAATTGCTCGCGACACGCTGCAACGCCCTCTCGATCGCAACCTTCGGAGCTGCTTGCATGGTCCGGCCGGTGCAGGGACAGGCCGGTTTCCGCAAAGATGGCCATACGGCCATTCGTTTCATGCGGAGCGAGGATTGAATCCCATCACGCTCACCCTGCCAATCGCCGCCGTCGCGTCTCGACCTTCCACCCGCGACTGAGCGTTGCACGCGCCCGTCGTTGCGCCTCGTGTCCGCAGACGGAACGGACAGGGAGCGGGAATGGACGCTTTCGCGTCGGAGGCATTCCCCCGAAAGACCCATGACGTTCCAGGCCCCGGCTGGGGCCGGCCCATCACGAGGCCGGCACCCACAAGCGGACGCAGGCCCCCGCTACTCCGCCGCGATCTGCGCCGGGCCGATCCCCATCCAGCCCGCGAGATCGGCCCGCGCCCGGTCGGTCAGGGCCTTCTTCTTGGCGACCGCCTTCTCGGGGCCCTTCAGGCGCCGGCCGCCCTCGCCCTTCACGGCATGGTCGAGGGGCGGGAACAGGCCGAAATTCACGTTCATCGGCTGGAACGAGCGCGGCGCACCGGCATCCTCGGCCGCGATGTGGCCGCCGGTGATGTGGCCGATCAGCGCGCCCAGCGCCGTGGTGGCCGGGAGCGGCGCCAGCGTCTCCCCGCGCGCTTCCGCCACGGCGAAGCGGCCGGCCATCAGGCCGATGGCGGCGCTCTCGACATAGCCCTCGCAGCCGGTGATCTGGCCGGCGAAGCGCAAGCTGGGCCGCGCCTTCAGCCGCAGGGTCGCGTCGAGGAGGCGGGGGCTGTCGAGGTAGGTGTTGCGGTGCAGGCCGCCGAGCCGCGCGAACTCGGCGTTCTCGAGGCCGGGAATGGTGCGGAACACCCGGACCTGCTCGGAATAGGTCAGCTTCGTCTGGAATCCGACCATGTTGTAGAGGGTGCCGAGCGCGTTGTCCTGGCGCAGCTGCACGATGGCGCAGGCCTTCACGGTGGGGTCGTGCGGGTTGGTCAGGCCCACCGGCTTCATGGGTCCGTGGCGCAGGGTCTCGGGGCCGCGCTCGGCCATGACCTCGATGGGCAGGCAACCGTCGAAGTAGGGGGTCGAGGCCTCCCACTCCTTGAAGCCGATCTTGTCGCCGCCGATCAGCGCCTGGATGAAGGCGTCGTACTGCTCCCGGTTCATCGGGCAGTTGATGTAGTCGGCCCCCGTGCCGCCGGGCCCGACCTTGTCGTAGCGCGACTGGAACCAGGCCTTGCCCATGTCGATGGAATCGCGGTGCACGATCGGCGCGATCGCGTCGAAGAAGGCGAGGGCATCCGCCCCCGTCAGCGCCCGGATGGCCTGCGCCAGGGACGGGGCGGTCAGCGGCCCCGTCGCGATGATGGTGGAGCCCCAGGCCTCGGGGGGCAGGCCCTCGACCTCCTCCCGCGCGATCGCGATGCGCGGATGCGCCTCGATCGCGGCGGTGACGGCCTTGGCGAAGCCCTCGCGGTCGACCGCCAGCGCCCCGCCGGCTGGGACCTGATGCGCGTCGGCCGCGCGCAGGATCAGCGAACCCAGGGTGCGCATCTCCTGGTGCAGCAGCCCGACGGCGTTGCCGTTGGCGTCGTCCGACCGGAACGAGTTCGAGCAGACGAGCTCGGCGAAATCGCCGCCGTGATGCGCCTCCGTGCCGCGCACCGGGCGCATCTCGTGGAGGATCACGGAATGGCCGGCCTCGGCGACCTGCCAGGCGGCTTCCGACCCGGCGAGGCCGCCGCCGACGATGTGGATGGGACTGTCCGTCATCGCCCTGAAATAAACCCGGCCGGTCCTTCGATCAATGGAGGGCGGTCAATGGAGAGGTGGCCCGACGAGGAAGCGCTCGCGGTCGGAGGAGGTCAGGGAGAGCTTGAGCGGCTTGCCGTCGCGCTGGATGGTCAGCGGCACCCGCACCCCGGCCTCGCCGAGCGCCCAGACCTGCCGGAAGAACCCGGCGAGATCCGCCACCGGCTCGCCCGCCACCGCCACGATGACGTCGCCCGGGCGCAGGTCCGCCGCCTCGGCGGGGCCGTCATCGGCCAGGCCCATCACCACCACGGCCTCCTCGCCGTCGCTGGCATAGAGGCCGAGCCAGGGGCGCACGGGCCGGTCGACCCGGCCGCGCGTGGTCAGGTCCTCGAGGATCGGCGGCAGCAGGTCGATCGGCACGATCATGTTGATGGTCTTCGGGCCCTCCGGGCCGCCCTGCTGAAGCTGCAGGGAGCCGATGCCGAGGAGCGACCCGTCCGGGCCGATCAGCGCGGCCCCGCCCCAGTGCGGGTGCGAGGGGGCGGTGAACAGGGCCTCGTCGAGGACGTATTCCCAGTAGCCGGCGAATTCCTGGCGGGCGACGATCTCCACGGCGAGGCTGCGCGCCCGGCCGCCGACCCCCGCCATCACGGCCCGGTCGCCGATGCGCACGGGCCCCGAGCGCCCGAGCTTCAGCGGCTTCACCTTGAGGTCGCCGAGGGCCTGGACGAGGCCGAACCCCGTCACCGCGTCGAACCCGACCACGTGGCCGGGCACCGAGCGCCCGTCATGGGTCGTGAGCCAGACGGAATCCGCCTCCGTCACGAGGTAGCCGATGGTCAGCACGAGCCCGTCCTCGCCGATCACGACGCCGTTGCCCGCCCGCTCCGTGCCGAGGGTCTCGGCGGTGAAGGCTTCGGGGGGCACCCGCGTCGAGAGCGCCACGATGGCGGTGAGCGCCGCCTCGAGGTCGTAGCCGTAATCGGCGGCCCGGGGCTGCGCGGATGCGGGGATCTTCCAGTCTCCGGGCGAGGCCATGCCAGCGTCCTTCCTGCCGTCGTGTCGCGTGTCACCCCGGAGATAGGACGCCGGCTCGGATTTCGACAGTCTCGGGGGTCCGATCAGGCTCCCGGGCGCAGAACCTTGCCGGGGTTGAGCAGGCCCTGCGGGTCGAGGGCGTGCTTGATGCGGCGGGCCAGCGCCATCTCCTCCGGCCGGCGGTGGCGCACGAGTTCGTCGACCCGGTACTGGCCGATGCCGTGCTCGGCCGAGATGCTGCCGCCGAAGCGCGCCACCGCGTCGTGGACGAGGCGGTTGATGGCCTCCGGGTCGTGCTCGGGCCCGATCAGCACGTTGTAGTGGATGTTGCCGTCGCCCATGTGGCCGAAGGTGTTGGGCCGGGTGCCGGGCGCGCCGGCGGCGAGGGCCTCGTCCGCCGCCGCCAGGAAGCCGGGGATCGCCGGGATCGGCACGGAGACGTCGTGCTTGACGCTCTTGCCCGCGCGGGCCTCGGCCTCGGTGATGTGCTCGCGCAGCGCCCAGAGGGCCGCCGCCTGCTGGCCCGACTCGGCGAGCACGCCGTCCACGGCGTCGCCTCGCTCCAGGACCTCGCCGAGCAGCGTCTCCACCGCCTCGCGCAGGCCGTCGAGGCTCGAG
This sequence comes from Methylobacterium sp. FF17, assembly GCF_025813715.1. Lineage (NCBI taxonomy): Bacteria > Pseudomonadati > Pseudomonadota > Alphaproteobacteria > Hyphomicrobiales > Methylobacteriaceae > Methylobacterium > Methylobacterium flocculans. Next base: position 4,699,155 of record NZ_CP107532.1, on the reverse strand, counting down.
CCCGCCTCCATCAGCACGGTCCAGTCCGCCGCGCCGATGGGACTGGCGAGCCCCGCATGCTCGGCCACCAGGGCGAGGGACGCGCCCGCGATCAGCTCGAAGGCCTGGATGGTGTCGCCGAGGGCGTCCTGCGCCGCCTTCAGGAGGCGCAGGGCCGCGTCCGGGTCGGGCACCGCGAGGAGCGCCGTGGCGGTGTGGCGCGGGCGCGGCACGAGGCGCAGGATGGCGGCGGTGACGACGCCCAGCGTCCCCTCGCTGCCGATGAAGAGCTGCTTCCAGTCGTAGCCCGCATTGTCCTTGCGCAGGGCCCGCAGGCCGTCGACGACGGTGCCGTCGGCCAGCACCACCTCGAGCCCGAGGACGAGGTTGCGGGTCATGCCGTAGCGCAGGACGTTGATGCCGCCCGCGTTGGTGGCGATGATGCCGCCGAGCATGGCCGAGCCCTCCGCCGCGAGGCTGACGGGCAGGAGGCGGCCTTCCGCCTCCGCCGCGTCCTGGGCCACCTTGAGGATGCAGCCGGCCTCGGCCTCCAGGGTCAGGCCGAGGGGGTCGACCCGGCGGATCGCATTCATGCGGGCGAGCGACAGCACGACCTGGCCCCCGGAGGCGTCGGGGGTTGCGCCCCCCGCAAGGCCGGTATGTCCGCCCTGGGGCACCACCGCGACTCCGGCCGCGTGGCAGGCCGCCAGCACAGCGGAGACCTCGGCGGTGGAGGCCGGGCGCGCCACCGCCAGCGGCCGGCCCGGGAACAGGCGGCGCCAATCCACCGCGTAGGGGGCGAGATCCGCCTCCGCCGTGAGCAGGCCGCCCCGGCCGAGGCGGGAGTCCAGCCGGCCGAGAAGGTCGGCCCGCGCGGTGGTCTGGCTCATCGGAATGGTCCTCGTGCTCGGGGCTCGGGGCGGGGTCGGGGACCCGGGGCAAAGCTGGGCCCGGCATTTCGGGGCCGGCGGCCGGGGTCAAGGGGGCGGCCTGACAAACCCCGCCGATGCTCAAGGCCGGGCCTTGACCGTTCCGGCGAACTGGCCTCTCACACCCCCCATTCGGGGGCGCGCCATGCCCGGCCGCGCGGTCCGTGACGGGCCCGGCGCCCCTGTCGCCCCCAGGGGCGCGCCATCCAAGTACGCGCCATTCAAGAAGAAGACATCCATGGCCGAACGACTCTCCTTCCCGAAGGACAAGATCCGCGTCCTGCTGCTCGAAGGCATCAACGACAGCGCCGCCGACCTCTTCGCGGCCGCCGGCTACACCAACGTCGTGCGGGTGGCCAAGGCCCTGGACCGCGAGGCCCTGCACGAGGCGCTCAAGGGCACGCACATCCTCGGCATCCGCTCGCGCACGCAGCTCGACGCGGCCGCCCTGGCGGCCGGCGAGCGCCTGCTCGCGGTGGGCTGCTTCTCGGTGGGCACCAACCAGGTCGACCTCGAGGCCGCGCGGCACCGCGGCATCCCGGTCTTCAACGCGCCCTACTCGAACACCCGCTCGGTGGCCGAACTCGTCATCGGCGAGATCGTGATGCTGCTGCGCCGGATCGTGCCGCGCTCGGTGGGCGCGCATGCGGGCGAATGGGACAAGTCGGCCACGGGCTCGCAGGAGGTGCGCGGCAAGACGCTGGGCATCGTCGGCTACGGCAATATCGGCTCGCAGCTCTCGACGCTGGCCGAGGCGATGGGCATGCGGGTGGTCTATTACGACCAGACCGACAAGCTGCGCCACGGCAACACCGAGCCCACCGACACCCTGGAGGCCCTGCTCGCCCAGAGCGACGTGGTCTCGCTGCACGTGCCGGAGACGCCCGAGACCCACAACATGATCGGGCAGGCCGAGATCCGGGCGATGAAGCCCGGCGCCTTCCTCATCAACAACGCGCGCGGCACCGTGGTGGACCTCGACGCCCTGGCATCCGCGCTGCGCGACGGCCACCTGCGGGGCGCCGCCGTCGACGTGTTCCCGGTGGAGCCCGGCTCCAACCAGGAGCGCTTCGTCAGCCCGCTCCAGGGCCTGCCGAACGTGATCCTGACGCCGCATATCGGCGGCTCCACCGAGGAGGCGCAGGAGCGCATCGGCTCCGAGGTGGCGCGCAAGCTCGTGGATTACTCCGACATCGGCTCCACGGTGGGCACCGTGAACTTCCCGCAGGTGCAGCTGCCCGCGCGTCCCACCGGCACCCGCCTCATCCACGTCCAGCGCAACATCCCGGGCATGCTGGGCCGCCTCAACGAGGCCTTCGCGCGGCGCGGGGTGAACATCGCCGCGCAGTTCTACCAGACGGACGGCGAGGTCGGTTACGTGGTGGTGGAGACCGACGTGACCGATGCCGATGCCGAGACGCTGCTGGAGGAGATCCGGGCGCTCGACGGCACGATCCGGGCCCGCCTGCTCTACGAGCGCCGCTGAGTTGGGCCGCTCCTCGGGCCGGTATCCGCAGCGATCGCGCGCGATCCGGTGGCGCGGCGGCTCGGCCTCGACTAACCTGAGTTGAGACCCGCCACCGGGCCCCGAGCCGGCCCGCGCGCAGAGAGGAAGCCCAACCGTTGCGTGCCAGCCCTCAGCTCGGCGGTCCCCCGGCCGACGATCCCGCGCGCACCGACGCCGCCCTGGCGGGGCTGATCGCGCGGATCGCCCGGCGCGATCAGGCCGCCCTGCGGGCGTTGTACGACCGGACGGGGCCGAAACTTTTCGGCGTGATCCTGCGTATCCAGGCGGATCGCAGCCTGGCCGAGGATGTGCTGCAGGACGTTTACCTGCGTGTCTGGCAGAACGCCGCGTCCTACAGCCCGGAGGCCGGTCGGCCGCTGGCCTGGCTCTGTACCATCGCGCGCAACCGCGCGATCGACGGGGTGCGGCGGCGCAGCGAGATCCAGGGGCCGGCGACCGAGGACGGGGAGGATTGGGTGGAGCGGCTGGCCGACCCACATGACAGCGCGGGCGCGATCCTCGACAGCCACGCGCTCCGGGCCTGCCTCGGCCGGCTGGAGGCCCTGCATCGCGACTGCATCGTGCTGGCCTATTGCGAGGGCCGGTCCCGCGAGGACCTGGCCCAGCGCTACGACCGGCCGGTGAGCACCATCAAGACCTGGCTGCATCGCGGTCTCGCCTCCCTGCGCGGCTGTCTGGACGGTGCCGCATGACCCCGGATCCGAACGAGCGCGACCTGCGGCTGGCCGAGTACGTGCTCGGCACCCTGTCGCCGTCCGAGCGGGCGGCGGTGGACCTCGAACTCGCGGTGGACCCCGCCGCCCGCGCCGCGCGGGACGCCTGGGAACGCCGCCTGGCACCCCTCGCCCTCGCCGCCCCCGAGGTCCAGCCGGGTCCCGGCGTGTGGCCGGCCATCGCCCGAGCCGTCGCCCCTCCGGCGGGCGCCGGCCACCCGGCCGCGGCGAACGACGACCACGTCGGCGCGCTCCACCGCTCCCTGCGGCGCTGGCGCCTCGCCGCCGGCACGGCGGCCGTCCTGGCCGCGGGGCTCGCCCTGTTCATCGCGGCCGGCCCGCGGCCGGCGACGAACGGGGAGGGCCGCTACCTCGCCGTGGTCAGCAGCGGCGGCGAGGCGCCGGCGCTCCTCGTCAGCATCGACACCCGGGCCGGCACCGCGCGGGTGCGCCCCGTGGGCGCCCAGGCCCCGGCGGGACGCAGCCTCGAACTCTGGTATGTCGGCGCCGGCGAGGCCCCCAGGACCCTCGGCCTCGTCGGGGCGGGGGCGCGGGGCCTGACCCTGCCGGCGCAGGGCGACGCGCTCGCCGCCGGCACCTTCGCGGTCTCCGTCGAGCCGGAGGGCGGCTCGCCCACCGGCCAGCCCACCGGGCCGGTGGTGTATTCGGGCAAGCTGATCCGCGAATAGGGCGGTGGCCGGAGGCTCCCGTCTCCGCCCCGTTGGAGCGGAGACGGGGTCACCCCAGCAGGCGGTCGAGGGTGATCGGGATGTCGCGCACGCGGATCCCGGTCGCGTGCCAGACCGCGTTGGCGATGGCCCCGGCGGTGCCGGTGATGCCGATCTCGCCGACCCCCTTGATCCCGAGGGGGTTCACGTGCGGGTCGTGCTCCTCCACCAGGATCGCCTCCAGCGACGGCACGTCGGCGTTCACCGGGATGTGGTACTCGGCGAGGTTGGCGTTCATCACCCGGCCCGAGCGCGGGTCGAGCACCGCGTGCTCGTGCAGCGCCAGGGACACGCCCCAGATCATGCCGCCGTAATACTGGCTGCGCACGAGGTGCGGGTTGACGATCCGCCCGGCCGCGAAGGCGCCCACCAGCCGCGTCACCCGGATCTGGCCGAGATCGGGATCGACCTTCACCTCCGCGTAGACCGCCCCGTGCGCGTGCATCGCATAGGCCTTTCGCGAGGCGGGGTCGCCCGCGCCCTGGCCCTTCGCCTCCACCGAGGCCTTGCCGGCGCGGGCGAGGATCTCGGAAAACGATTCCGAGCGGGCGGGGTCGTCGTTGCGGGCGAGGCGTCCGTCGAGGGCGGTGACGCCGGCATTGCCGGCGCCGTAGAGGGGCGAAGCGGGATCGTTGACCGCCAGCTCCGCGAGCTCGGCGATCGCGGCCTGCGCGGCGTTGTGGACCGCGGTGCCGCCGGTGGCGGTGCCGGTGGAACCGCCGGCGAGCCCGCCGTTCGGCAGGTCCGAATCGCCGATGCGCAGCTCCACCTGGGCCAGGGGGAGGCCGAGCCCGTCGGCGCCGATCTGCGCCAGCACGGTCCAGGCGCCCTGGCCCATGTCCTGGGCGGCGGTCTCGATCAGGGCGGTGCCGTCGGCCCGGATCGTGGCGCGGGCCTCGCCCTGCATCATCCCGGCCGGGTAGGTGGCGGTGCCGAGCCCCCAGCCCACGAGGAGCCCGTCGGCGTCGCGCATCTGGCGCGGCTGCCTCGGGCGGGCGGCCCAGCCGAAGCGCTCCGCCCCTTGCGCGTAGCATTCCCGCAGAGCCTTGGAGGAGAACGGCCGGTGGCTGATCGGCTCCACCTCGGCGTAGTTGCGCAGGCGGATCTCCAGGGGGTCGAGGTCGAGCTCCAGGGCCAGTTCGTCGAGGGCGCTCTCCACCGCGACGCTGCCCGAGGCCTCGCCCGGCGCGCGCATGAAGATCGGCGTGCCGATATCGGCCCGCGAGACCGCGTGCGTGGTGGCGATCGCGCCGGCCGCGTAGAGGTGGCGCGAGAGGATGCCGGAGGGCTCGACGAAGTCGTCGTGCCGGCTCGTCAGGGTCAGGGTGTGGTGGTCGAGGGCGGTGAGGGTGCCGTCCCGGGCGGCGCCGAGCGTCAGGGTCTGGCGGGTGGCGGCGCGGTGGCCCACGGGGCCGAACATCTGCTCGCGCCGGGTCACCAGCTTGACCGGACGCCCGACGAATCGGGCCGCCATGATCCCGAGGATCTGGGGCGAGGCGATGAAGCCCTTCGAGCCGAAGCCGCCGCCGAGATAGGGGCAGATCACGCGGATGTTCTCCGGCGGGATCCCGAACAGACCGGCGAGCCGGCCCTTCGCGATCCAGAGCGCCTGGGTCGGCGTGTGGAGCGTCAGGCGGTCGCCGTCCCACTCGGCCACGCTGGAATGCGGCTCCAGGGCGTTGTGGTACTGCGCGGCCGTGTCGTAGGTCGCCTCCATCCGGGTCTCGGCGGCCGCCATGCCGGCGCCGACATCGCCCGAGCCCTCGTCGGTGGCCGAACCCGCCCCGATGGTCTCGGGGCAGAACACCTCGCCCGCCCCGAGGGCGACGCTGACGGCCTGCGATTCGTAGCGGGGTGCCAGCAGGGCCGCGCCCTCGGTGGCGGCCTCCAGCGTCTCGGCGATCACCACCGCGATGGGCTGGTTGGCGTAGCGCACGCCGTCGTTCTGCAGGAGGTCGAGGCGGAACGCGAAGGGATTGTCCTTCAGGTCCGGGGACTTGGCGAGGGTGGGGGCGTTCTCCGGGGTCATCACGGCGATCACGCCGGGATGCGCCTGGGCCGCCGCCACGTCGAGATGGGTGACCCGGCCGCGGGCAATCGAACTCACCGCCATCACGGCGTGGGCCAGGCCCTCGGGCCTGACATCCGCGCTGTAGCGGGCCGCGCCCGTGATCTTGGCATGGCCGTCGCGCCGGGTGAGCGGCTGGCCGATGGAGGCGCCGTGGCGCTGACGCTCAGGCATGCACAGGGGCTCCGGCCGAGGGGAGGGGGGCGAAGGGGCTCGCAGGCAGCGCGGGGACGAGGGCCGGGGTGCCGGCGGCGGCCAGGGTCAGGGCGCGCACCACGAGGCGGCGGGCGAGCTCGATCTTGTGGGCGTTGTCGCCGGACGGCGTCGCCTCCGCGAGCGCGGCCTGCGCGGCTCTGGCGAAGGTCTCGGGCGTCGGCGCGGCGCCGGCGAGCAGGTGTTCCGCCTCCCGGGCCCGCCACGGCTTCAGGGCGACGCTACCCAGCGCGATGCGGGCTTCGGCGATCCGGTCCCCCTCCATTCGCAGACCCACGGCCGCCGAGACCACCGCGAAGGCGTAGGACGTGCGCTCGCGCACCTTGAGGTAGCGGCTGTGGCCGGCGAAGCCTTCCGCGTCGGCCGGCAGCGTCACGGCGACGATGAGGTCGCCCGGCTCCAGCACGGTCTCGCGCTCCGGGTGGTCGCCGGGCAGGCGGTGGAACGCCTCCAGCGGCACGGAGCGCGCGCCGGCCGGCCACGCGATCTCCACGCTGGCGTCGAGGGCGGCGAGCGGCACGCAGAAATCGGAGGGGTGGGTGGCGATGCAGTGCTGGCTCCAGCCGAGGATCGCGTGGCCGCGGGTGACGCCGCCGCGCGCCTCGCAGCCCGCGCCGGGGTCGCGCTTGTTGCAGGCGCTGGCGGTGTCGTAAAAGTATTGGCAGCGGGTCCGCTGCAGCACGTTGCCGGCGGTGGTGGCGACGTTGCGCAACTGGCCGGAGGCGCCCGAGAGCAGCGCTTCGGCGAGCGCCGGATAGCGCTTGGCGATGACGGGATCGTGCGCCAGCGCTGCGTTGCGCACCAGGGCGCCGATGCGCGTCGTGCCGTCGGCCAGACGCTCGATCCGGTCGAGGCCGGGCAGGCGGGTGATGTCCACGAGGGCGTCGGGCCGGGTGACACCGCCCTTCATCAGGTCGAGGAGGTTGGTGCCGGCGGCGAGGTAGGCCGCGCCCGGCCGGGCGGCGGCCGCCACCGCCTCGGCGACGCTGGCGGGGCGGATGTAGTCGAAGGCCTTCATGCCGCATCCTCCGCGATCTGGCGGCCGGGCAGCACGTCGGCGCCGGTCATCGCCCCGTGGGCGGCGAGCACGGCCTGCGTGATCCCCGCATAGGCGCCGCAGCGGCAGAGATTGCCGCTCATGCCCTCGCGCACCCGCTCCGGGTCGCCCCCGGTCTGGCCCTCCCGGATCAGCCCGACGGCGCTGAGGATCTGGCCCGGGGTGCAGAAGCCGCACTGGAAGCCGTCATGCTCCAGGAAGGCGGCCTGGACCGGGTGCAGGGCGTCGTTCTCGGCCAGCCCTTCGATGGTGGTGATCGCCGCGCCATCGTAGCTCACGGCCAGCGCCAGGCAGGCATTCAGCCGCACGCCGTCCACCAGGATGGTGCAGGCGCCGCACTGGCCGCGGTCGCAGCCCTTCTTGGCCCCGGTGAGGTCGAGGCGCTCGCGCAGCAGGTCGAGGAGGGTGACGCGCGCATCCTCCAGGACGAGGCTGCGCGCCACGCCGTTCACAGTCAGCGAGATGGGGAAGCTCATGCCGGGGCGGCTCCGCGATGCCTGTCTGGAACCGGTCCAGATAGCGCCGCCGCCCACCCCGACCAGGGGCGGCGCCTCAGCGCGCGGTCGCGGCCTTCGGCGCCGCCTCCTTCCGCTTCAGGATCGCCCGCAACTGCGCGATTTCGGTTTCCTGCGCCTTGACGATGGTCTCGGCGAGCGCCCGGACCTCCGGGTCCTTCGAATATTGCAGGGCGATGCGGGCCATGGCGATGGCGCCGTCGTGGTGCGGGATCATGCCGGCGGCGAAGTCGCGGTCGACGTCGCCGGAATAGCGGATCTCCATGTCGCCGTGCATGCGCATGGCGGCTTCCTCGAACGCCTTGGTGGAGGGGGTGGGCGCCCCGGCCTTCGCGGGCCCCTCATGCGTGTGGCCCGGCGTGCCGTGGCCGTGATCGTGCCCGTCCCCGTCGCGGTGGTCCTCGTGGGCCGGGGCGGCGCCCGTCAGGGCGAGGAGCGCGAGGGCGGCCAGCAGGTGTGTCGCGGTCTTCATGGGGTGATCTCCGTTCGCGGAAGGTCAGAAGAGGGCAGGGGCGGGGGCGCCCGTCGCAGGGGCCGGCTCGGGCGCCCGCGCCGCCTGGAGGCGGGCGAAGGCGTCCCGGCCGAAGCGCAGGACGAGGACGGGGGTGAGCGCCGCGTCGAGGAGGGTGGCGCTGAACAGGCCGCCGAAGATCGTCACGGCGACGGGGTGGAGGATCTCCTTGCCGGGCGCGGTGCCGTCCACCAGCAGCGGCACCAGGGCGATGCCGGCGGCGAGTGCCGTCATCAGTACCGGCACCAGACGCTCGTTGCTGGCCCGCAGCACCAGGGCCGGTCCGAAGGGCAGGTCCTCGTTGAGACCGAGGTTCAGGATGTGGCTGATCTTCAGGATGCCGTTGCGCGCGACGATGCCGGTGAGCGTGACGAAGCCGATCATCGAGGCGACCGAGAGGGGCAGCCCCGCGATGAAGAGCGCCGCGACGCTGCCGATCAGCGCCAGCGGCACGTTGCCCATGACGATCAGCGCCAGCACCCCGGAGCGGTAGCGGCTCGCCAGCAGGGCGAAGACCAGGGTCAGCGAGACGAGGCTGAGGAGTCCGATGGTGCGGGTCGCCTCCCCTTGCGCCTGGAACGCGCCCTCCAGGCTGGCGGTGATGCCCTGGGGCAGGGTGGTCCGCGCGAGCGTCTCGGCGATGGCGGCGGCCACGGCCGAGCCGTCCGCCCCCGCCCCGGTATTGGCCTGGACGACGAGCCGGCGCCGGCCGTTCTCGCGCAGGATCTGGTTGGGGCCGTCGCGCTCGGCGATGTCGGCCAGCGCATGGGCCGGCACCCAGCCGGTGGGCGTCTCGATGAGGAGGTCGCGCAAGGCCGCCACCGAGCGGCCGGATTCGGGCAGGCGCAGGGTGACGTCGTAGCGGCGCAGGCCGTCGACGAGCGTCGAGACCACCCGGCCGTTGGCCAGCCGGCTCACCGCCTCCACCACGGCGCCGGGGGCGATGCCGTAGAGGGCGGCCCGGCCGGAATCGACCCGGACCTCGAGCTGCGGAATGCGGACCTGCTTCTCGATGGCGAGATCCGCGATGCCGGGGATCTTCTCGAACTCCGTCTTCAGGGCTTCGGCCGTGCGGCGCAGGCCGTCGAGGTCCTCGCCGAACAGCTTGAGGGCGATCTCGGCGCGCACGCCCGAGAGCATGTGGTCGAGGCGGTGGGAGATCGGCTGGCCGATATTCACCGCGACCGGCAGCACCCCGAGGCGGGCCCGTAAGGCAGCCACGATGGCCTCGCGCGGCCGCCCACTCGCCTTCATGCCGATCTCCAGATCGGTGGAGTGAACGCCCTCGGCATGCTCGTCGAGCTCGGCCCGGCCGGTGCGGCGCCCGACCCGGTCCACCTCCGGGATGTCGAGAACCAGCCCCTCCGCGATGGCGCCGATCCGGCTCGATTCGGCGAGCGAGATGCCCGGCGTGAAGGCGAGGTTGACGGTGAACGAGCCCTCGTTGAACTGCGGCAGGAAGGCCCGGGGCAGCCCGGTGGCGGCGCAGGCCGCGACCCCGACGCCGAGCACCGCCGCCGCCATCACGCCGCGCTGGTGCCCGAAGGCGAAGGCCACGAGCCGGGTGTTGCCGGATTTCAGCCCCCGGATCAGACGGCCCTCCGGCGCCTCCAGGCCTTTTAGTCCGGGCAGCAGCCAGGAGGCGAGCGCCGGCGTCAGGGTGAGCGAGACGAGAAGGCTCGACAGGATCGCGATGATGTAGGCTTGGCCGAGCGGCGCGAAGAGCCGGCCCTCGATGCCCGAGAGCGCGAAGAGCGGCACGAAGACGAGGCAGATGATCACCGTGGCGTAGACGATGCCGGAGCGGACCTCGTTGGAGGCCGCCACGATTACCGGGAAGGACGAGCGCGGCGACCCCTCCTGTCGGTTCTCGCGCAGGCGCCGCAGGATGTTCTCCACGTCCACCACCGCGTCGTCCACGAGCTCGCCGATGGCGATGGCGAGGCCCCCCAGGGTCATCGTGTTGATGGAGAGGCCGAGGGCTGAGAAGATCGCCGCCGTGGCGAGGATCGAGACCGGGATCGCGGTGAGCGAGATCAGGGTGGTGCGCGCGTTCATCAGGAAGGCGAACAGCACCACCGCCACCACGGCGACCGCCTCCAGCAGCACGGTCACGACGTTGCGCAGCGACGTCTCGATGAAATCCGCCTGCCGGAACAGGATTTTTTGTGCCGCGATGCCCGGCGGCAGGCTGGGGCCGAGGTCGGCGAGCGCCGCCTCCACGGTCTGCGTCAGCCGCACCGTGTCGACGCCCGGCTGCTTCTCCACCGAGACGATCACGGCGGGCTGGCCCATGTAGCCGCCGTCGCCGCGCCGGGGCCGGGGCGCGAAATCCACCTCCGCCACCTGGCGCAGGTAGACCGGCCCCGCGGCCGTGCCGACCACGAGGTTGCGCAGGTCGTCGAGGTCGATGGTCCGGCCGATGGCGCGGATCAGCACCTCGCGGGCGCCCGCGTCGGTGAAGCCGCCGCCCGCATTGGTGCCGAAGCCCTCCAGCGCCTGGGTCAGGCTGGCATGGGTGACGCCCAGCGCCCGCATGGCGGCGGGGTTCGGGGCGACCCGGAACTGGCGCACCTCCCCGCCGATGGGGATGACCTGGGCGACGCCGGGAATCGCCAGCAGGCGCGGGCGGATGGTGAAGTCGGCGGCCTCGCGCACCTGCATCGGCGTCGCGGTCTCGGAGGTCACCGCCACCAGCAGGATGCCGCCCATGATGGACGAGACCGGGCCCATCTGGGGCATCACGTTGGCGGGGAGTTCGGTGCGGGCGAGCGCCAGGCGCTCGGCCACGAACTGGCGGGCCCGGTAGAGGTCGGCCTCCCAGGCGAATTCCACGGTGACGATGGAGAGGCCGATGCCCGAGACCGAGCGCACGCGGGTGACGCCGGGCAGGCCGTTCATCCGGGTCTCGATCGGGTAGGTGACGCGCTGCTCCACCTCCGGGGGCGCGAGCCCCTCGGCCTCCGTCATCACCGTGACGGTGGGGCGGTTGAGGTCGGGCAGCACGTCGACCGGCAGGCGGGTCAGGGCGAGGAGGCCCGTGAGCACCAGGGCGGCGGCGAGCGCCAGGACGAGCAGGCGGTTGCGCAGGGACTGCGCGACGATCGCTTCGAACATCGGGGCCTCAGCGGATCTGATCGAGGAGTTCGGCGCCCTGGATCACGACGCGGCGCCCGGCCGCGATCCCGTCATCCACCAGCATCCGGTCGGCATCGAGGGGCGCCACCCGCACCGGGCGGCCGAGGAAGCGCTCGGCGCTGACGTGCTCGTAGACGAGGCTGCCGCCCTCCGCCCGCACGATGCCGGAGCGCGCCAGGGGCAGGCCGGGGCGGGCGTCGCCGACGGGGGCCAGCACGGTGACGAACTGGCCGAGCCGCAGGCCCTTCGTGTCTCCCTCCACCGCGAACTGGACCGGGACCGCCTGGTTGCGGTCGGCGAGCCCCGTACCGCGATAGGCGAGCTGCAGGGTGCCGCCGTCGCCCAGCCGCGCGGTGGCCCGGCTGCCCTCGGCCAGGGCCTCGAAGCTCAGGGCCTCGACCCAGAGCTTGCCCGGATCGACGATGCGGTAGACCACCGTGCCGGGGGCCGCCATGGCGCCCGCCACGGCGTTGGCCTCGGCGACGACCCCGTCCACCGGGGCGACCAGGGCTTCGGGCTCGCGCCGGACGGCGTCGAGGGCGGCGCGGCGGTCCCTGAGGCCGCCGAGTTCCGAGCGGGCATCGTCGAGCTGGGTCTGCGCCACCGCGCCGGTGGTGGAGAGCCGCGCGAAGCGGTCGACCCGGCGCTCCAGGATGGCGATCTGCTGGTCGAGCTCGCCCTGGCGCTGGCGCATGTCGGAGACGTCCACCGCCTGGACCGGCGGCGTCACGCTGGCGAGCACGTCGCCGCGCTTCACCCGCGTGCCGAGGCGGGGAAAGCCGCTCTCGGGGGGCGACAGGCGCCCGCCGACGGAGGATTGCACCACGCCGCTGGCATTCGGGTCGGGGATGATCCGTCCGGGCAATTCGGTGCTGCGGGTGACGGAGGCCTGCGCCGTCAGGCCGGTGCGGATTGCCAGCAGGCGCTGCAGCGATTTCGGCACGAAGACCGAGCCGTCGGGCAGGCGGCGCGCCCGCTCCATCAGGGGACCGGCGGTGAGGGCGGCCGGGGTGAGGGCGGGGTCCTTCGCGTCGGCGCCATGGCCCTCGTGCGCGAGGGCCGCGCCGCCGAGCACCAGGGTCGCGCCGAGCGCGAGGAGGAGGGCGAGCACCTGGCCCGTGCGCCGCCGGCGCGCCAGGGCGAAGGCGCCGAGCCCCATCAGGAAGCCCCCCGCCGCGAGGGCGGCCGGGTTCTGCCGGGCGAGGCGGTCGGCCAGCGCCCGGGCCGTCGTGGCGGGGCCGGAATCCGACGGGCCGGCGTCCGGAGCTTCCAGCGGGGCGGGCAGGTGCAGGTCGAGGGTGAGGATGTCGGTGCGGCCCTCGGCCGAGACGCCGACGACGAGCTCATGGTGGTCGTCCGCCGCCAGCCAGGGGGCCGCGAGGCGGTAGGTGCCGGGCGCCGTCTCGGCGGCCTTGCGCCGGCCCTCCGGGGTCTTCATGGCGACGGTCGCTCCCGTGACCGGGGCGTTGGTGACGAAGGCGTCGAGGTAGAGCACGAGGTCGCCCCCCGCCGGCCGCGCGACGAGTTCGAAGCGCTCGGAGACGGCCTCCGCGCGGGGCGCCGTCGCGGCCGGGACGGGGGCCGCCTCCGCCCCGTGGTCGTGGCCCTCATGGGCGAAGGCCGCCCCGGACAGGAGGGGCAGGGCGGGGGCGCAGAGGAGCGCGAGGGTGAGGAGGCGGGCGAGCGCGCGCAGCGCGGCCGCGACGGAACGGGGCATGGACCAGGATTCTTTCGCCGGAGAGCACGGAGCGGCGTCCCGGCCTCGGGACCCCGTCGGGGATCTCGAGCGCCTCGGGGACGCAGGGCAGCGTCAGGCGAGGAATCTGGGTGGTTCGGAGAGGGCTTCCGGGACGACGTCCGTCCGGGCGGGGAGGGCGCGCGCCAGGGCGCGGTCACCGGGACCGCGCGGTCCGGTGGCGTCGGGGCCGTCCGGGGCGAGCCCGGCCCCGGTGCAGCAGGAGCCGGGGCCGCGGCAGCCGCCGTTGCAGCAGGTGCCGTCGCAGGCGCCGCTGCTCAGCGCTCTGACCGGCGCGGCCGCCAGCACGACCGCTCGGATCGCCGCGTCGGGAAGACCCATGCGCATGTCCGCCGAGCGCATGTCTGCCGAGGCGGACGGGGCGGAAGCGGCGGAAAGGGCAGGGGCAGCCGGAGCGGCGGCGGGCGCATGGCCGGCATGGGCCTGGGCTCCGGACGGCATGAGGCCGACGGCGATCAGGAGGATCACCGCCGCGAGCCAGAGTGCCATGTGCCGGACGCGCGTCATGTCGGATGCAAGGTTAGCATACCCGAAGGGGCGGCGACAGGCCGCTTTTGACGGGCGGCGTGCCGGCGGACACCCCGGCACGCCCTAAGGGGCTGGCAATGCACGGGGTTTCTGCGCGCGGCCGGTTCCCCTTCCCCGCCGCATGCTCTAAGCGGGCGGCGGGGGATGCCTCTCGGGGGGCGGAGGACGGCGCGCGATGAGAACACTCCTGGTGATCGGGATCGGCACCGGCAATCCCGAGCACATGACGATCCAGGCCATCCGCGCCCTCAACACCGTCGACGTGGTCTTCGCCCTCGACAAGGGCCGCGAGAAGGCCGACCTCGTGGAACTGCGCCGGGCGATCTGCGCCCGCTACCTCACGGACAAGCCCTACCGCTTCGTGGAGGCGCAGGACCCCGAGCGGGACCGGAGCCCGTCCGATTACGGCGCCACCGTGGAGGCCTGGCACGCGGCGCGCGCCGCCCTCTACGAGGCGATGATCGCGGGCGAGCTCGGCCCCCAGGATTGCGGCGCCATCCTGGTCTGGGGCGACCCCTCCCTGTACGACAGCACCCTGCGGATCCTCGACCGCATCCGGGCACGCGGCCGCCTGGCCCTGGAGGTCCGGGTGATCCCGGGCATCACCAGCGTGCAGGCGCTGGCGGCCGGCCACCGCATCCCCCTCAACCGCATTGGCGCGCCCATCACCATCACCACCGGCCGGCAGGTCGCCGGCGGCCTGCCCGAGGGGGCCGACACCACCGTGGTGATGCTCGACGGGCAACCGCGCTTCGACCACCTCGACCCCGACCTGACGATCTACTGGGGCGCCTTCCTCGGCAGCGCCGACGAGATCCTGATCGCGGGCCGCCTCGGCGACGTCGCGGCCGAGATCGGCGCGGTCCGCGAGGCCGCCCGCACCCGCCACGGCTGGATCATGGACACCTACCTCCTGCGCGGACCGGGGCCGGATTGATCAGGGCGCCCGCGCCAGCGAGGCTCCGAGCGTCGCTCAGTGCCGCTGCCCGTCCGGCGCGGACCGGAGGTGGCGCGCGAGTTCGGCGCCGATCTCCAGCATGAGGTGATCGAGGAGGCGGCTCAGGCCGGGGCGTTCGAGGTCGTCGGCGAGGCCCCGCAGGGCGATGGCGTGCTCGGCCATCCGGTTCACAACGTGCTGGTCCTGGGGGCCGCCGGCCCGATCCTCGCTGAGGTCGAGGACGATCCCCCGCCCCCGCGTCGTCCGCCCCGTGGCATCGCCCTCGAAGCGCCCGCGCAGGTCGAGCCAGCGCGGGACGGGGGCGGTGCGGAAGGCCACCGCGAAGCCGCCGCCCCGCGCCATGGCCGCGTGGAGCGCGTTCTCGACGCGGGCCCGGTCGTCCCCGTGGATCGCGGCGAGGAGGGCGGCGAGGGGCACGCCGCGCGTGCCCTCCTCCGGGGTGAGCCCCAGGGCCAGGGCCAGGGGCACGGAGACGACCAGGCGATCGGCCCAGATGTCGTGCAGCCAGACGCCGACGACGCCCGAGGCCGCCAGGGCGGCGCACAGGCCGCCGATTCCGTCGGCAAGGTCCGGATCGGGGGACGAATGTCGCGTCATTGGCGTCCGCGATAAGCTCGATGGCGAATGGGAAGGGTGACTTGAGGTTTATTCTTGGGGCGGGAAGGGTAGCCCATGCACCCAACCCTAGAGCGTATTGAACGAGGCGGAAAGGCCGCCCGGTCCATGCGGGCTGAGATTTGATCAACCTGAGATTGGCTTTACGGGACGCGCGGATCGGCGTGGGCTTAACCGTTGGTTAACCATGATCGGCGACATCCGGGATCGCAGCATCCTTGGGTCACAGGACGCGGGCCAGCGCCTCGCGTCCCCGGCGATCCGGGCCTGTCCGCCAACCCTCTCCACCCGGATACGTCGACGCTCGCGAAGGGATGCCAGGATGAAAGCCATCACGTTCGTCACCCAGAAGGGGGGGAGCGGCAAGAGCACGCTCTGCATCTCGCTGGCCGTGGCCGCCCAGGAGCGCGGGCTCTCGGTCTGCATCCTCGAGATGGATCGCCAGGCCACGATCAGCGACTGGCTCGACCACCGCACCGCCGAGGGCCCTGAGGTGGCGCAGATCGACGCGACGCAGATCGAGGGCGTGATGGCCCAGCTGCGCGAGTCGGCCTACGACTACGTCTTCATCGACACGCCCGGCGTCGACTCGGCCGGCACCCTCTCGGCGATCCGCGCCGCCGACCTCTGCGTCATCCCGTGCCGCCCGACCCCGGCGGACCTGCGCGCCTTCAAGCCGACGTTGGCAGCGATCTACCGGCTGGAGAAGAAGTTCGCCTTCGTGCTGAACCAGACGCCCCCGCGCTCCTACCGCATCCGCGACGCCGCCGACGGCCTCGCCGTCCTCGGCATCCTGCCCGACGTCAACATCGTCGCCCGCACGGACCACCAGGACGCCATCGGCGTCGGCCAGGGTGTGACCGAGTTCAACCCGAAGGGCCAGGCCGCCCAGGAGGTGCGCCGGCTCTGGGGCTGGATCGAGAAGCGCATGCAGGTGAGCAAGCATGCCAAAGCCGCCTAAGCTGAGTCTCGCTTCCATCGTGGCCGCCGCCGTCCCTCCGGGCAAACCCCAGCAGACCGCCGAGATCGTCCAGCTCGGCACCGCCGGCCCCCCGCCCCGGCGCGGCAACGCGACCCTGAAGGAGCGGGCCCGGCAAATGTCGGTCTATCTCGAGCCGCCGGTCTACGATCAGCTGCGCGACCTCGCCCATGCCGAGCGCGCCAAGATGCACGGCCTGATGCTGGAAGCCCTCGACCTGCTGTTCAAGCAGCGCGGCGCCCGCTCCATCGACCAGCTCAACGAGCCCGACGGCCGCTAAGTCGAAGTTTCGTGAAATCCCGAGCCCCGGCAAGCCTTTGCCGGGGTTTTTTGTCTTTTCGGATGACGTGTCCGGCTGTGTCCGGACGCCGTGTCCCGGCGCGGGGGCAAACCGGGTAATTCCATTTCAGCGCAGTGACCTGCGGGCGGTTCCGAATTCTTTTAGTTCGGTAGGGTCCGGCGGGCGGGCCGCGGCCGGCCCGGCATCGTTCAGGCTTCCTTTACGCCGTCCGGACAATTCTAGCCGCTCGGACGCGGCGCCCGGCGCCACGGTCCGAGGGCCCGGCCGGTCCTGCTCTTGTCCGCCGGTGGGCCGATCCAGCGTGTTCAGCGTATTGGGGCAAGGGCTTGGGGCGGATCATCGCGATGGCGCGTACGACGAAGGCCGGACATCCGGGGCCGGCCCCGCTGCCGCTCTGGCGGCTGCTGGCCGTCTCGGCGGTGGCCCTCACCACCGCGAACTGCGCGCAGAACGCCCAGAAACTCGCCGCCGGCTCCGGCGGCGGCTCGGGCATCGATCCGAA
The DNA here is from genome assembly GCF_025813715.1 of Methylobacterium sp. FF17. Taxonomy (NCBI): domain Bacteria; kingdom Pseudomonadati; phylum Pseudomonadota; class Alphaproteobacteria; order Hyphomicrobiales; family Methylobacteriaceae; genus Methylobacterium; species Methylobacterium flocculans. Next base: position 4,682,137 of record NZ_CP107532.1, on the reverse strand, counting down.
ATACGGCGTCAAGGCGAGCCCGCGCCTCTACAACGAGGGCGACGTCATCCCCAAGGGCGGCGGACGCCGCTTCTCCGGCAAGCCCTACGTGGTGGCGGGGCGCACCTACGTGCCGCGCGAGGATGCCAAGGGCTACGTCCGCGAGGGGCTGGCCTCCTGGTACGGCGCGGCCTTCCACGGACGCATGACCGCCAACGGCGAGGTCTTCGACCGGCAATCCATCGCCGCCGCCCACCCGACCCTGCCGCTGCCGAGCTATGCCCGGGTCACCAACCTGTCCAACGGCCGCTCGATGATCGTGCGGGTGAACGATCGCGGCCCCTACCACGCCAACCGCCTGATGGACGTCTCCGAGGAGGTGGCCGAGGCCCTGGAATTCCGCCGCAGCGGCACCGCGCGGGTCCGCGTCGAGTATGCGGGCAAGGCCTCCACCGCCGGCAGCGACGATCGCAAGCTCCTCGCCACCCTGCGCACCGACGGCCAGCCCGCCAGCATCCGGGGGCAGTCGCCCGTGATGATGGCCGATCTCGGCCCCGACGCGCCGCAGGTGTCCTCCGAGCGCCTCGCCCGGGCCAGCCGCCCGGCGCTCGCCTTCAAGCAGGCCGGCGAGGACGAATCCGCCGGGTCGGCCGAGGTCCCCGAGACGGCCCCGGCCCCACGCCCGGTCCGGCCCGCGCCGGTCCTCGTGGCGGGGGCCGCCACCGTGGCCGTCCCGGCCGCCGTGCAGCCGACGGCGCTGCGCGGCGAAGGGTTCCGGCCCGTGCGGCACGCCCCTTCCGAATCCCATCCCGCCGTGGCGCAGGCTGCGCCGCGCGCCGCCCCGCTCGGCCTCGCGCCCCCGCCCCTGCGCCTGGCCGGAGCCCGGCCGGACACGGTGCGGGCCGAGGCCGGCGCGAGCCGCTTCGCCGCCCTGCCCACGACCGGCAAGGCTTCGCCGACGTCCGGCAAGGCCGTGTCCATGGCCGGCAAGGATTCGCCCCTCTCAGGCAAGCCCGTGCCGGCGTCCCATCGGATGGCCTCGGCGTCCGACCGGATCGCCCCGTCATCCGAGAAGCCCGCGCTGCCGGTCCGGACCGCGGGCGGCGCCCGTCCGGCCACGGCGGGCGCGGTCGCGCCGCTGCACGCCGCCGCGAAGCCCGCTCCGGCCCGGCTCGCCGCGCCGAAGGCGCCGCCGGTGCAGGTCGCCTCCGGCAAGGCCGAGCCCGCCGCCAAGACACTTGCAGCCAAGACACCTGCCGCCAAGGCGTCCGCCGCCAAACCTTCGCCCGCCGCCAAGCCCGCCCTCCTCGCGAAGGCGCCGGCCCACGCCCGCGCTCGCTTCGCCGAAGCCCGCTGAGGGCGAAATCCCGCTCAAGGGGGCGGGCCGATCCCGCCGGCCGGTGCCGCGGGCGGATCGTCGCGCGTGCGGCCTCGCGCCGCGATTTGCGTTCGATCTCGGGGGCAAATGCTTGTAACGTCACGCTTGGGGGCGATGATGGGGTTGGCGTGGGGCACGGAATGGGTCTGAGATTGGTCCTCGCGGGGCAGATGCGACGGCGCCTCGCGGAGCGCGGCGCGATGGGACGTAACGTACGGTCGGGCGTCGTCCTCGCCACCGCGCTGGTGGCCCTGAGCCTGGCGGATGCGCGCGGCGCCCGCGCCCAGGTCTTTCAGACGGCGGCCCCGCACGCGATCCTGATCGATGCCGATTCCGGCTCGGTGCTGTTCGAGAAGGGGGCCGACGATCCCTTCTCTCCGGCCAGCATGGCCAAGCTGATGACCACCGAGATCGTGTTCAACGAGATCCGGCAGGGCCGGCTCACGATGGATTCCGAGTTCCAGATCACCGAGGACGCCTGGCGCCGGGGCGGGGCGGGGGGCGGTGGCTCCTCGATGTTCGCCCAGCTCAACAGCCGCATCAAGCTGTCCGACCTCCTGCGCGGCCTCATCGTGCAGTCGGGCAACGACGCCGCCATCGCCATCGGCGAGGGCATCGCCGGCTCGGAGGAGAATTTCGGGCGGATGATGACGGCGCGCGCCAAGGAAATCGGCCTGACGCGCTCGACCTTCCGCAACGCCACCGGCTACTCGGCCCCCGACCAGAAGGTGACCGCGCGCGACCTCGCCAAGCTCGCCCTGCACCTGATCGAGACCTACCCGGACCTCTACAAGATCTTCGCCGAGCGCGAGTTCACCTGGAACAAGATCAAGCAGCAGAACCGCAACCCGCTCCTCACCCTCGATATCGGGGCGGACGGGCTCAAGACCGGCTACCTCGAGGAATCGGGCTACGGCCTGACCGGCTCGGCGGTGCAGAACGGCCAGCGCCTCATCATGGTGGTGAGCGGCCTCAAGACCGCCCGCGACCGCGCTTCGGAATCGCGCAAGCTGGTGGAGTGGGGATTCCGCGCCTTCGAGCCACGCCAGATCTTCGCCGCCGGGGAGACCGTGGCGGAGGCCTCCGTCTACGGCGGCACCCAGGGGAGCGTGCCGCTGGTGGCCAAGAAGCCCGTGCGCGTGCTGCTGCCGCGCGGCTCCGGCGACCGGATCACCGCGCGGGCGGTCTACCAGGGACCCCTCGTCGCCCCCGTGGAGCAGGGCCGCGAGGTCGCCCGTCTGCGCATCACGCGCGGCGACACGCAGGCCCTCGACCAGCCACTCTACGCGGGCGACGCGGTGGAGGCGGGCAGCATCCCGCAGCGGGCCCTCGACGCGACCTGGGAGGTCGGGACCGGCCTGTTCCGCAAGGCGTTCGAGAAGGCCGGCGCCAAATCGTGACGGCGGCCGGGGCGGGGGGCACCTTCATCACCTTCGAGGGCGGGGAAGGGGCCGGCAAGTCGACGCAGATCCGGCGCCTGGCCGCGCATCTGCGCGCGCAGGCCGGGCGCCCCGTGCTGACGACGCGCGAGCCCGGCGGCTCGCCGCGCGCCGAGGCCATCCGGGAGGCGCTGCTCTCCGGGCTCGCCAAGGCCCACGGCCCCTTCGCCGAGGCGCTGCTGTTCAGCGCCGCCCGGATCGACCACCTCGACACCCTGATCCGTCCGGCGCTGGCGCGGGGCGAGATCGTGCTCTGCGACCGCTTCGCGGATTCGACGCGGGCCTACCAGGGCGCCGCCGGCGGCCTCGACCCGGCCGTGCTGGCGAGCCTGGAGCGCGTGGTGGTCGGCCCGACCCGGCCCGACCTCACCCTGGTCCTCGATTGCGACCCGGAACTCGGGCTGGCCCGCGCCCGGGCCCGGCAGGCGGCGGACGGGGAGGCCGGACCCGACCGGTTCGAGGCGGAGGCCCTGGCCTTCCACGCGCGCCTGCGCGCGGCCTTCCTCGCCATCGCGGCGGCGGAGCCCGGGCGCTGCGCCGTCGTGAACGCGACCCTGCCGGCGGATGCGGTGGAGGCGGCGATCCGCGCCGTCGTGGCGGAGCGCTTGCCGCGCCTCGCCGGCGGCCATCTGGAGATGGCGGGTGGCGATGCGGCCTGAACGTGCCCCCGAGGATGTCGAGCCGGGGGATCTCCCCGAGGTCCCGCGTCCGCGCGAGCAGGACGCGCTCATCGGTCATGCCGAGGCGCAGGCCGCCTTCCGGGACGCGATCGCCTCCGGCCGCCTGCACCATGCCTGGCTGATCGGCGGCCCACGCGGCATCGGCAAGGCGACGCTCGCCTACCGGGTCGCCCGCTGGCTCATCGCCCATCCGGGCGCGCGGAGCGCCCCCGAGAGCCTCGCCGTCGACCCGGCCCACCCGGTGGCGCGCCAGGTCGCGGCCCTGTCGCATCCCAACCTCGTGGCCCTGCGCCGGACCCGCGCGGCGAACGCCAAGACCCTGGCCACCAAGATCTCGGTGGACGCGGCCCGCAACGCGCTTGAGCTGTTCGGCGCCACCGCCGGCAATGCGGGCTACCGCATCTGCATCGTCGACAGCGCGGAGGATCTCAACGCCAACAGCGCCAACGCGCTCCTCAAGATGGTGGAGGAGCCCCCGCCGCGCAGCCTCTTCCTCATCGTCAGCCACGCGCCGGGGCGCCTGCTGCCGACCATCCGCTCGCGCTGCCGGGCCCTGACCCTGCGGCCCCTGGAGGAGGACGACGTCGCCCGCGTGATCGGGCGCTTCGCCCCGCCCTTCGTGCAGCCCGACGCGGACACCCTCGCCCGCGCGGCCCGCCTCTCGGAGGGCTCGGTGGCGGGCGCCGTGGCGCTGCTCGACCCCGTAAGGGCGAACCTCGTCGCCGAGGTCGAGACCCTGCTCGCGCGCCTCGACCAGCCCGACTGGCGGCGCATCCTGGCGCTTGCGGAGAAGCTCTCGGCACGCGAATCCGACGAGCTCTTCGCCACCAGCCTCGACACCGTGTTCCGCTTCGTCTCGGCCGAGCTCGACCGGCGCCGGCACGAGCCGCCCGCCCGCCTTGCGGCCCTGGTCGAGGTATGTGACAAGATTGCCCGCGCCGCGCGGGAGGCCGCGACCTACAATCTCGACCGCCGGCCGCTGGTCCTGTCCCTGTTCGGCGATCTCGCGGGTGCGCTCCGCGCCGCCTGACGCGGCATGGTATCCTGTGATCCGATACCGTCGCCCTCAGCCCGTGATCCCATGAACCCTGTCTTCGGGGAACCCACCGACGTGACCGCCACCGACCCGGCAACCGCCAAGACCTTCAGCCTCTCCACCGCGATCTCCTACCCCAACGGCGCGCCGCATATCGGCCACGCCTACGAGGTGATCGCCACGGACGCGATCGCGCGCTTCAAGCGGATCGACGGCTACGACGTGCTGTTCTCCACCGGCACCGACGAGCACGGCGTCAAGATCCAGCAGACCGCCGCCCGGGCCGGAATCACGCCCCGCGAACTCGTGGACGCGATGTCCGCGCGCTTCCGCGCCATGGCCGAGGCGCTGGATTGCAGCCACGACCGCTTCATCCGCACCACCGAGCCCGATCATTACGCCGCCGCCCAGGAACTCTGGCGCCGGATGGAGGCCAACGGCGACCTCTACCTCTCGAAATACGCCGGCTGGTACTCGGTGCGCGACGAGGCCTACTACGCCGAGGACGAACTCGAGACCGGCCCCGACGGCACGCCCGTGGCCAAGGCCACCGGCACGCCCGTGACCTGGATGGAGGAGGAGAATTTCCTCTTCCGCCTCTCGGCCTACCAGGACCGGCTGCTCGCCCTGTACGAGGCCGAGCCCGACTTCATCGGCCCGGAGACCCGGCGCAACGAGGTGGCGAGCTTCGTGCGCTCGGGCCTCAAGGATTTTTCCGTCAGCCGCACCAATTTCGACTGGGGCGTGCCCGTGCCGGGGCATCCCGACCACGTCATGTACGTCTGGGTCGACGCGCTGACGAACTACCTCACCGTGACGGGCTTTCCCGACGACGCCGATCCGCGGAACAAATTCTGGCCGATGGACCTGCACGTCATCGGCAAGGACATCGTGCGCTTCCACGCGGTCTACTGGCCGGCCTTCCTGATGTCGGCGGGGCTGCCGCTGCCCAAGCGCGTGTTCGGCCACGGCTTCCTGCTCTCGAAGGGCGAGAAGATGTCGAAGTCGCTCGGCAACGTCGTCGATCCGATGGACCTCGTGGCCACCTACGGCGTCGACGCGGTGCGCCATTTCGTGCTGCGCGAGGTGCCCTTCGGCGGCGACGGCAATTACAGCCACGAGGCGATCATCACCCGCTACACGGCGGACCTCTCGAACGGGCTCGGCAACCTCGCCCAGCGCTCGCTCTCGATGATCGCCAAGAACTGTTCGGGGTCGGTCCCCGAGCACGGCGACCTCACCGAGGACGACCGGGCGCTGCTGGCGCTCGCCGACGCGCTGCCGGGCGTGGTCCGGGCGGCCATGGACCGGCTCGCCCTCCACACCGCGCTCGCGGAGATCTGGGCCGTGGTGACGGCCTCCGACCGCTACTTCGACGCGCAGAAGCCCTGGGTGCTGCGCAAATCCGACCCGGCGCGCATGGCGGCCTCGCTCTACGTGGTGGCCGAGACCCTGCGGGCCATCGGCATCCTGGTGCAGCCCTTCATGCCGGGCTCCGCCGCCCGGCTCCTCGACCTCCTGGCGGTCCCGGCGGACCGCCGCCAGCTCACCGATGTGGGGGAGGGCGGCCGCCTCGTCCCCGGCACGGCGCTCCCCGCCCCCGCCGGCCTGTTCCCGCGCTTCGTCGAGCCGGAGGCGCCGTCCGTTTGAGGACGGCGCACCGCTCCTCCTACCGTTCTCGAGTCTCCTCATGCTGGTCGACAGCCATTGCCACCTCGATTTTCCGAACTTCTCGGAGGATCTGCCCACCGTCATCGCCCGCGCGAAGGCCGCCGGCGTCACCCGGATGGTCACGATCTCCACCCGGATCGCCAAGGCCCGGACCTACGAGGCTCTGTCCGAGGCGCATCCGGAGATCTGGCACACCGTCGGCACCCATCCGGACGGGGCGGGCGACGAGCCGGACGTGCCGACCGAGGCCATCGTGGCGCACACGCACCACCCCCGCTGCATCGGCATCGGCGAGGCGGGCCTCGACTTCCACTACGACAACGCCGCGCCGGAAGCGGTGCAGGAGCGGGTCTTCCGGCGCCACATCGCGGCCGCCCGCGAGACCGGCCTGCCGCTGGTCATCCATTCGCGCGACGCCGATGCGGAGATGGAGGCGATCCTCGTCGACGAGATGGGGCGCGGCGCCTTCACGGCGGTGCTGCACTGCTTCTCGTCGGGGGCGCGGCTGGCACAGGTGGGCGTCGAACTCGGCCTGTTCGTGTCGTTCTCGGGCATCGTCACCTTCCGGCGCTCGCACGACCTGCGGGCGATCGCCCTGAGCGTCCCGCGCGACCGCCTGCTGGTGGAGACCGACGCGCCCTTCCTGGCACCCGAGCCCCATCGCGGCCGCACCAACGAGCCCGCCTACACGGCGGACACCGCCCGCGCCCTGGCCCAGGCCCTCGACATGCCGTTTGCGGATTTCGCCGCGCTGACCACGGCCAATTTCCACCGCCTGTTCCCCAAGGCGGCGGGCTGAGGGGCCGGCCAAGCCGTGGATGAGGGCGTGACAGGGCCCGGCCCCCTCCGATACCAACGGGCGCGGAGGTGCCGATGGGCGCATTGACAGTGACGATCCTCGGCTGCGGCTCGTCCGGCGGGGTGCCCCGCGTGGGCTACGGCTGGGGGGCGTGCGATCCGGGCGAGCCGCGCAACCGGCGCCGGCGCTGCTCGATCCTGGTGGAGCGGCGGGACGGGCCGGACGAGGCCGCCACCACCCTCCTCGTCGACACCGCGCCGGACCTGCGCGAGCAGCTCCTCGCCGCGCGGGTGCAGCGCCTCGACGCGATCCTGTTCACCCACGCCCATGCCGACCACACCCACGGCATCGACGACGTGCGCGCGCTGGTCATCCACATGCGCCGGCGCATCCCGGTCTTCGCCGATGCGCGGACCCGCCGCCTGCTGGAGACCCGCTTCGGCTACTGCTTCGAGACGCCGCCGGGCAGCGAGTACCCGCCGATCCTCGACATGCACGACCTGGCGGACGGGGAGCCGATGGCGGTGGAGGGCCCGGGCGGCGCCGTGTCGGCCCTGCCCTTCGGGATGGAGCACGGCAACGAGGCGGCCCTCGGTTTCCGCTTCGGGCCCCTCGCCTACGCGCCCGACGTCAGCCGGATGCCGGAGGCGGCGCAGGCGTGCCTGCACGGCCTCGACCTCCTCATCATCGACGCCCTGCGGGAGACCCCGCACCCGACGCACTACTCGGTCTCGGACGCCCTGGCGCTGATCGAGCGGGTGCGCCCGCGCCGGGCCATCCTGACGAACCTGCACACGGATCTCGACTACGCCACGCTGAGCGCCCGCCTGCCGTCGAACGTCGTACCGGCCCATGACGGCCTGAGCGTCACGCTGGACCTGTAGGGCCGTCGCTCCGGGACCTACTGGGCCCGGATCTGGCGCTCGGCCGCCTTGTCCTCGGCGCGCCCGTAATTGATGAAGAACGCGTTGCCCTCGACGGCGCGGCCCTTCTGCAGGTTCGAGAGCTGCACGGTGGTCTGGTAGCCCTGCGGGTCGGTGATCCGCCACTGGCTCAGGATCTTCACCTCGGCGTCGAAGAAGAGCTGGATCTTCGAGGTGCCGCCCAGCGTCGAGCGGTCCTCCAGGCTGATCCGGATGCCGCCCGGATCGTTCGCCACGTCGTTGACGGTCAGATCCTTGGCGAGGTCGATCCGCTCGCGCAGCAGGAACTTCAGGGGGGTCTGCGAGATGAAGTACAGGTCCTGGGTGCCGAGCTTGCGGTCCTTGACCGCGACCGAGGTGCCGTCGGCCACGATCTCCAGCGGCGAGGGCTGGTCGTAGTCGAAGCGCAGGCGGCCGGGCTTGGCCAGCGTCAGCTTGCCGCCGATGCGGCGCCCGTCCGGACCGATCTGGATGAAGCTGCCGGTGAGCGTGGTGATGCCGTTGAAATAGGCGTTGGCCTGCGCGACCACCGTGGCGTCGTCCATCTCGGCCGCGACCGCGCCGGCGGGGGCGCCGACGGCGGCGACCTTTTTCGCGTCGGGCGTCTTCGACTCCGACGCCTTGGCCTCCGACGCCTTGGCCGCCTTCGCCTCCGACCCCTTGGCGGGGGCCGCCTTGTCGGACGCGGCCTTGTCGGCGGGCTTGGCCGGCTTCGGCGCCTGGGCGACGGGCTTCTTCGGTGCGGCCGGGGGCGTCGCCGGGGCGGGCTCCGGCTCGGGGGCGGGCGCGGGCTGCTCCTTGCGCCCGAACAGCCCATCGAGGAACGAGGAGACCTGGGCGGAAGCCGGTTGCGGCAGGCTGAGTCCGGCCGCCAGGACGAGCAGCGGACCGGCGGCGAGGCGGTGACGGCGGCCGATCATCGGGACGCTCTCCTGAAGGCAGTTCGAACCCTGCGGGTGGTGCCCGCTTAGAGGCCCGCCCTGTGGCGAATATGCGACGGCTGGGGGGAGGGACGGCACGGCATCGACCGAGCGGCCTCACCGGGGCCGGCGTTGCTTACACCGGCCCGCCGCCGAACGGGAGAGGGGGACCGGCCCGGCCGGCCCCTTCGCGGGACGCGGGCGGAGTGGGGCAGGGGAACGCAGAAAAGGGAACGGACCGCCCGCCGGCGGTCCGTTCCGTGCCCGCCCCGCGATGGATCAGCGGTTGGCGGTGGCCACCGGCGAGGCGCCGCCCTCCAGGGTGACCCAGGCCAGCCCGTCCTGCCCCTCGCGCTTGATGAAGGTGTAGCCGGTGCGCGGGCCGGAGAGGACCGCGTTGGTCTTGTTGTCGAGGATCAGGTCGCCCCGGTCGGTGCGGACCATCAGCACCGCGTGGCCCTCGCCGATCTCGTCGATCACCACCGTCATGCGCAGGGCCCGGCGGGGCAGGCCGCGCTCCACCAGCATCCGGCGCTTGAGGAGCTGGTAATCCTCGCAATCGCCGAACCCGTCGTCGGGATAGTCCCAGCGGTCGACCACGCCCCAATGGGCGAGGTCGGTGATCGGCTTGATGCGGGCGTTGACCCGGCGGGTGACGCGGCTGAGGAGGTCGCGGATGCGCGGGGTCAGGGTGATGACCGCCGGCTCGCCCGGATCGACCGTGCACTCGGACGGCAGCCGGGCGCAGAAGGCCGTCCAGGCCGCCACCGGTCTGGCGGGCGGTCCCGCCTGGAGCGCCTGCGCATCGGGCAGGGCGGCTACGGTCTGGGCCTCGGTGGTCGCACCGCCGAGCAGCAGGATCGTGCCCACCAGGGAGAACTGGACCGCGCGGCCGAGGCGCCGCCACAGGGTCCCGCCCGCCCAGCGGTGGGGGAGCCCATCAGTGCTTCGCAGAATCGCGTGCCGCATGCCGGTCGCCCTGCCATCCCTTATGAGACGGCAAGGTTTGCACGGGAACGAGCGAGGCTCAATCGGAAAGTTAAACCCCCGTTAACCCGCCAGACAGGCGAAGGTTCCAGCTGGGCGCGCGGAATCCTCGTCCGACGCGCAGGCCGCCGGCGGCCCCCCATGGGGGCCAGGTCTCAGCGACTGACCAGATCTCGGCGATTGGCCGGGTCTCAGCGACTGACCAGATCTCAGCGATTGGCCGTGGTCACGGGCGAGGTGACACCGCCCAGCGAAACCCATGCCACGACGTCGGCCGACTCGCGCTTGATGAAGACGTAGCCGGTGCGGTGCCAGGCCATCACCTCGCTCACCTTGTTGTCGAGGACGAAGTCGCCGCGATCCGTGACCAGGGTGAGCACCGCGTGGCCCTCGCCCTTCTCGTCGATGACCACGGTCATCCGCATGGCCCGGCGGGGCAGGCCGGCATCCGCCAGGAGCCTGCGCTTGAGGAGCTGGTAATCCTCGCAATCGCCCGCGCCGTCCTCGGCGAGATCCCAGCGGTCCGGGGTGCCCCAGTGCTCCAGGTCGGTGATGGGCGCCAGGGCCGTGTTCACCCGGCGGTTCACCGCCGCGATGGTGGCCCAGGTGGCGGGGGTCAGGGTGATGCGGGCGGGCTCGTTGGGGTCGAGGGCGCATTCGGCGGCGTAGCGCTGGCAGAAGGCGGTCCAGGCCGCCAGCGGCTTGGCCGGGTTCAGGGGCTGGGCCGAGGGGGAGGGCAGGGGCAGGGCCGCCAGGGTCTGGGCCCGGGGCGCGGAGGCCCCCGTCGCCAGGGTGGCGAGGGCAGCGAACAGTGCCAGCGCGATCGTCTTCGTCCTGCCCATGGCGGCGTCCTCAAGTCCAACGCCGTCACCGTGCCGCCCCGGGACCTGTCCCGCGCTGAAGTCGATCCGCGCAATTTTATCGAATCGCCGCCCCGCGCCGCCGCGCATGTGGCAGACCGGTGGCAGACCGAACGCGCGGTCACGGCGATTCGGCGAAATCACGCGGTCGCGCCAACGCATCGGTAACCGCGATCGCCGCGAGGGCGCGGCGGGGCGCCCGCCGTGACACCCGGGGGCGGCCTTGCTATGCCCCGGAACCGCCCGGGACGACGCGCCTCGCGCGAGCCCCCAAAGCGGATCCGTACGTCCTCATGAATCTCGTCGCTCCATAGTTTCGTCGCCCCAAGAGTTTCCTTGCCCCATGAGTTTCCGCGCCCCATGAACATCTTCGCCACCTTCGAGGCCCGCGTCCGCGCGGCCGTGCAGGGCCTCATCCAGTCCGGGCAGCTGCCCGAGGGGCTGGACCTTTCCCGCGTGGTGGTGGAGCCCCCGCGCGACGCGAGCCACGGGGATCTCGCCACCAACGCCGCCCTGGTGCTGGCCAAGGAGGCCCGGACCAACCCGAAGGCGCTGGGCGAGACCCTGGCGGCGGCCCTGCGCGCCGACCCGGACGTGGTGGAGGCGAGCGTCGCCGGCCCCGGCTTCATCAACCTGCGCCTGGCGCCGGGGACCTTCCACGACGTGGTGCGGGCGGCGCTGAGCCAGGGCGAGGCCTACGGGCGCGGCGCCATGCCGGGGGGGAAGGTCAACATCGAGTACGTCTCGGCCAACCCCACCGGCCCGATGCATGTGGGCCACGGCCGGGGCGCGGTGTTCGGCGATGCGCTGGCCAACCTGCTGGTGGCGGCCGGGCGCGACGTGACGCGCGAATACTACATCAACGACGCGGGCGCGCAGGTCGACGTGCTCGCCCGCTCGGCGTTCCTGCGCTACCGCGAGGCGCTCGGCGAGCCGGTCGGCCCGGTCCCCGAGGGGCTCTACCCGGGCGACTACCTCGTGCCGGTGGGCGCGGCCCTCGCCGAGGCGCACGGGCGCGCCCTGCTCGACCGGCCGGATTCCGAATGGCTGCCGGAGGTGCGGGCCTTCGCCATCGACGCCATGATGGACCTGATCCGCGCCGACCTGGCGCGGCTCGGCATCCATCACGACGTGTTCTTCTCCGAAGCCACCCTGAAGGCGGCGGTGCCCGTCCTGTTGGCGGAGCTTCGCGAAAAGGGCCTCGTCTACGAGGGCCGCCTGCCGCCGCCCAAGGGCCAGCTGCCCGAGGATTGGGAGGACCGCGAGCAGACCCTGTTCCGCACCGTGGAATTCGGCGACGACGTCGACCGGCCGCTCCTGAAGTCGGACGGCAGCTTCACCTACTTCGCCTCCGACATCGCCTATCACCGGGACAAGATCGCCCGGGGCGCCACCGACCTCATCGACGTGCTCGGGGCCGACCACGGCGGCTACGTCAAGCGCATGCAGGCCGCCGTGAAGGCGGTGAGCGACGGGCACGCCACCCTCGACGTGAAGCTGTGCCAGCTCGTGCGGCTGCTGCGGGCGGGCGAGCCCGTGAAGATGTCGAAGCGCGCGGGCGAGTTCATCACGCTGCGCGAGGTCGTGGACGAGGTCGGGCGCGACCCCGTGCGCTTCATGATGCTCTACCGGAAGAACGACGCCACCCTCGACTTCGACCTCGCCAAGGTGGTCGAGCAGTCGAAGGAGAACCCGGTCTTCTACGTGCAGTACGCCCATGCGCGCTGCGTCTCGGTGTTCCGGCAGGCCGCGCAGGCGCTGCCGGACGAGGACCTCTCGCGCGCCGGCCTGCTCCGCGAGGCCGACCTCACGCGTCTCAGCGATCCGGGCGAGGTCGAGATCATGCGCCTCGTCGCGCAGTATCCCCGCGTCATCGAGGCTGCGGCCACCGCACACGAGCCGCACCGGGTGGCGTTCTATCTCTACGAACTCGCAAGTGCCCTGCACGGTTTATGGAACAAGGGCAAAGACTTGCCGCAATTACGTTTTATTAATCCTAGTGACCGAAACTCCACTCGGGCTCGATTGGCCCTCGTTGAGGCTTTGCGGGGCGTCGTCGCCTCCGGCCTCGCGGTGTTGGGCGTCACCGCGCCGGATGAAATGCGGTGAGGTGATCTCGGCGTGAAGAGGGATGCTGCCATGACGACGAACGCTTCGCGAGCGACGGTCGATTTCGACGCCTTTGCGCGGGATCTGCAGCAGCCTCAGGCTCCGGTGCAGGCGCACGGCGCCCGGGAGACCCCCGGCGTCAAGGCCGATCCGCTCGCCGAACTCGCCCGCATCGTCGGGCAGGACGACCCGTTCCGGGCCCTGCTCCAGGCCCGCGACGCCCGCGTCGACGCCACCCAAGCGGCGCGGGGCCGCGTGGAGCCGAGCTTCGCGGACGGGCCTGCCCCGGCGCCGGCCCCCGCTGTCCATGGTCAAGCTCCGCAGGGCCAAGTTCCGCAGGGCCAAGTTTCGCAGGGCCAAGTTTCGCAGCCCTATGCCCCGGCGGTCCAGGGCGCCTCGCCCACGGACGCCTTCGACCAGTACCTCGCCTCCGTCGATCGCGGGCCCTATCACGACGCGCAAGGCGCCTATCCGCAGGAGCCGTACCCGGATGCGAACGCGGCCGAGTTCGCGCCCAACGACGCCGACACGCGGGTCCGTCCCCTGGAGCGGGCGCCCCAGCGCAACCGCCTCGTCTCGGTGGGCGCCGGGCTCGGCATCCTGGCCGTGTGCGTCACCGGCGCCCTGGCCTGGCGCGGCCTGCATGGCCTGTCCGGCGACGGCAACGGCGTGCCGACCATCATGGCCGACACCGCGCCCCTGAAGATCGCGCCGCAGAAATCCGACGGCGTCGAGATTCCGGACCAGAACAAGCAGATCTACGACCGCACCGCCAAGGACGGCCAGATCCGCATCGTCAATCGCGAGGAGCAGCCCCTCGACGTGGCCCAGGCCGCCCGCGCGGCCCTGGGGTCCGGGGCCGTCTCGGGTTCGGGGGAGGGCGGGGCGACGCCCGGCAGCGCCGCGTCGGCGCCCCCGGCGCAGCCGCCCCAGGGCGCCCTCGCGGATTCCCTCGGCGAGCCGCGCCGGGTGCGCACCGTCTCGGTGAAGCCCGATACGCCGCCCCCGCCGCCCCAGCGCGAGGCCGAGGCGACGGCCACCCCCGCCTCCGTCATCCCGACCATGACCCTGCCGGGTGCGGCCAGCGATGGCGCCACGGGCAACGCGTCCCTGCGCCAGCGCGCCACCCGGCTGCCGCCGCCGGTGCCGACCATGCCGGTGGCGGAAGCGCCCGCCGCGACGCCGCCCGAGCCGGCCCCGCGCCCCAAGGCCCCCCAGCGCGTCGCCGCCGTGGCGCCGGAGGCGACCTCCGCCATCGCGAACCCGCCCGCCAGCCCGCCCGCCGTGGCTGCGACCTCGGGTGGTGGTGGCTACGCCGTCCAGCTCGGCGTGCGTACCAGCGAGGGCGAGGCCCAGGCCGCCTTCAAGCAGATGCAGGGCAAGTTCAGCCAGCTCTCCGGCCAGCCCGCCCTGATCCGCCAGGCCGAGGTCAACGGCAAGACGATCTACCGCGTCCGCGTCGGGCCCCTCGGCAAGAACGAGGCGACCAGCCTCTGCACGCAGCTGCAGGGCGCCGGCGGCCAGTGCTTCGTGGCCAAGAACTGAGCGCGGCGACCCGCTCCCGCTGAGCCGCCGGAGCGGGACGCGGCGGGTTCCCCGCACAGGGCGATCTGTGGCTCCCGGGCCACGCCGCCGCCCTTGCGTCGTCCCGCGTCCCGTCCGACCCTGATCTCGCCGCATCCGGACGCGATGCGCGTTGCGTCGAATCCGCGCCGCGCTCCCTCCGGGCCGGCGACCCGGTCCCATCCCCGAGGACGCGTCCCCCGTCATGACCTCCCGTGCCCTGATCCTCGGTTGCGCCGGCAAGACCCTCTCGCGGGAGGAGGCCGCGTTCTTCCGCGATGTGGCGCCCTGGGGCTTCATCCTGTTCAAGCGCAACATCGGCACGCCCGACGAGGTCCGGGCGCTGACCGACGCCCTGCGGGCCACGCTGGGCCGCGCCGACGCGCCGATCCTGATCGACCAGGAGGGCGGCCGGGTGCAGCGCATGGGGCCGCCGCACTGGCCGGCCTACCCGGCCGGGGGGCGCTTCCGGGCCCTCGACGGCTCGGCCGCCGCCCTGGCCCGCCTCGGGGCCCGGCTCATGGCCCACGACCTCGCCGGCGTCGGCATCAACGTCGATTGCGCCCCCGTCCTCGACGTGCCCGTGGCCGGTGCCCACGACGTGATCGGCGATCGGGCCTACGACACCACGCCGGAGCGGGTGGCCGAGATCGGCCGGGCGGTCGCCGAGGGGCTGATGCAGGGCGGCGTCCTGCCGGTGATGAAGCACATCCCCGGCCACGGCCGCGCGGGCTGCGACAGCCACAAGGGCCTGCCCGTGGTGGAGGCGAGCCTGGAGGCCCTGAGCGCGCAGGACTTCGTGCCGTTCCGGGCGCTCGCCGACCTGCCCATGGCCATGAGCGCCCACGTGGTGCTCACCGCCCTCGACCCCGCCCACCCGGCCACCCAGTCGGCGCGGGTGATCCGCGACGTCATCCGGGGCACGATCGGCTTCGACGGCCTGCTGATGACCGACGACCTCTCGATGCACGCCCTCCAGGGGACGTTCCGGGCCCGCACCGAGGCCTGCTTCGCCGCCGGCATCGATGTCGGCCTGCACTGCAACGGCGACCCGGAGGAGATGCGCGGCGTCGCCGAGGGGGCCCCACGCCTCGCCGGGGCGGCCCTGCGCCGGGCGCAAGGCGCCCTGGCGCGCCTGCCCACGGCGGCCGAGGCCTTCGACGTGCGCGAGGCCCGCGCCCGCTTCGAGGCGGCCCTGACGCTCGCCGCCTGACCCTCGCTGCCTGACGCTTGCCTTCTGACCCTTGCCGCCCGATCGTCTCCGGCCCGCGATGCGGCGATCGGAACGGCGCGGGCGCGCCGGCGCTTCTTGTGCTCGCGCGGCCCGACCCTTAGGTTCGCCCTGAACCGACACACGTAACGGCGCCGCGCAGCGTTCTGGCTGCGGCGCGGGAGGTTGCCATGGGCAGCATGAGTATCTGGCACTGGATCATCGTCGCCGGCATCGTGATGCTGCTGTTCGGGCGCGGCAAGATCTCGGACCTGATGGGCGACGTCGCCAAGGGCATCAAGGCCTTCAAGAAGGGCATGGCCGAGGACGAGACGCCGGCCACCACCGCCGTGCCGCCGCCGAGCGCGGGCGAGCCCGTGCGCACGCTGCCCCACCAGGGCGAGCCCGCCACCGCCAACACGGTCTCGGCCGACCGCAAGGTCGTCTGACGCACGCGCGACGTGAAGTGAGGCGCTCCGGCCGTGCGGGTCTGGCGGAATCCGCCGTGACCTGCCATGGCCTGCGCGCCGTTGATGGACAGCGCGCGGTCGCGGGACAGTCGACACCATGTTTGACATGAGTTGGGGCGAGGTGATGCTGATCGGCGGCGTCGCCCTCATCGTCATCGGCCCGAAGGACCTGCCCAAGGCCCTGCGCACGGTCGGGCAGATCACCGGCAAGATGCGGCGCATGGCCGGCGAGTTCCAGTCGCAGTTCAACGAGGCGATCCGCGAGGCCGAGTTCGACGAGATCCGCCGCGAGGTGGACGGCGTCAAGAAATCGGCCGGCACGATGGGGCCGACCTTCAACCCGGTCCAGACCATCCGCGACGAGCTGAAGGGCGCCGTCGACGGCCAGCCCGCGACGAAGACCACGCCGTCCCCGACGCAGGGACTCGCCAACGTGGCCGACCGGCTCGCCGAGGGCGAGAACACGATCCAAGCTCCTGGCCAGACCCCCGCCCAGGGGCCCGCCCCCGCCCCGGTCGAGCCGGTGCCGACGACCCAGAGCCGGACCGGCGATCCCCTGAATTCCCCGACACATGCCGAGCCGCCTCGCGCCGAGTCCCCTCGTCCAGAGACGCCGGCCAACCCGCAGCTTGATTCCGGCCGATGAGCACCGAGACCGACGACGCCGAGATCGAAGCCTCGCGGGCCCCGCTCCTCGACCATCTCATTGAATTGCGGTCGCGGCTGATCAAGTCGCTGGCCGCCTTCGTGGTGATGTTCTTCGCGTGCTTCTTCTTCTCCCGGCACATCTACAACGTGCTGGTCTACCCGTACGTCTCCGTGGTGGGGGTCGAGAACGCCAAGCTCATCGCGACGCACTTCCTCGAGCAGGTGTTCACCAACATCAAGCTCAGCGTGTTCGGGGCCGGCTTCCTGGCCTTCCCGGTCATCGCCACGCAGATCTACGCCTTCGTGGCGCCGGGCCTCTACCGCAACGAGCGCCAGGCCTTCCTGCCCTACCTCGTGGCGACCCCGGTGTTCTTCGTGCTGGGCGCCCTGGTGGTGTTCTTCCTGGCGATGCCGCTGCTGATCCAGTTCTCGGTCTCGCTGCAGCAGATCGGCCAGCCGGGGGAGGCGACGATCGCCCTCCTGCCGAAGGTGGACGAGTACCTCTCGCTCATCATGACGCTGATCTTCGCCTTCGGCATCGCCTTCCAGCTGCCGGTGATCCTGACCCTGCTGGGTCAGATCGGCGTCATCGACACGGCGTTCCTGCGCGAGAAGCGCCGCTACGCCATCGTCCTCGTCTTCGTGGCCGCCGCCATCCTGACCCCGCCGGACGTGATCTCGCAGCTCTCGCTGGCGATCCCCATGCTGCTGCTCTACGAGGCCTCGATCTTCTCGGTCGCCCGCGTCGAGCGCCGCCGCAAGGCCCGGCGCGTCGCCGAGGGGCTGGAGCCGTAGGGCGCGGCCCCTACGACGCCGGGACGCCGGGCGCCGCCTCCGCCGCGGCGCCCGGCTCGCGCCAGCGGTCGAGCTCGGCGTCGATCGCCCCTTGGGTGCCGCGCATGAATTCGGCGCCGCTCAGGCCCGGGGGCAGGGGGGGCAGGTAGCTCACCGTGACCGCGCCGGGGCTGTGGCGGGCTCCGCCATGGGGCCAGTACAGCCCGGAATTCACCGCCACCGGCAGCACCGGGAGCCCGAGCTTGGCGTAGAGCAGCTCGACGCCGCGCTTGAACTGCACCGGCTCGGCGATGCCGCCCCGCGTGCCCTCCGGGAACATCAGCACCGAGCGCCCCTGCGCGATCGCCGCGCGGCTCTCGTCGATCATCACCCGCAGGGCCTGGGTGCCGTTGGCCCGGTCGATGATGATCATCGGCGAGCGGCGCAGGAACCAGCCCACGATCGGGATCGCGACGAGTTCGCGCTTGGCCACGATGGCGACGTTGGGCACCAGCACGAGGAAGGCGAGCGTCTCCCAGGCCGACTGGTGGTTGGCCACGATGAGGCAGGGCTCGGCGGGGATGTGGGCGCGCCCTTCCTCGACGTAGGTGAGCCCGACGATGTGCCGGAGCCCGAACAGGATTCCGCGCGACCACAGGCGCGTGAAGGCCCGGATGGGCCGGGCCGGCGCGCCCAGCAGGGCGAGCACCGCCAGCGGCACGATGAACAGGGCGGTCCAGCCGGCCCAGTAGGCGTTGAAGAGCGCGGAACGGATGCGCGACACGGGACGGTCCTTCGATCTCGCGCGCGGCGTCCCCGACCCCCTACGGATCCGGGCGCCCGGAGCGCGGCATTTCCCCGGCGACGGCGGCGGCGATCCGGTCTATGCCGACCCGCCGCGCCGTCGCGCGCCCGATCCTTTAAACGTTTTCCAGCCTCACGCGAGCCGAACGCCGTGCGCTTCACCGTCACCACCTGGAACATCAACTCGGTGCGCCTGCGCATCGACTCGGTGCTGCGCTTCCTGGCCGAGCAGCAGCCGGACGTGCTCTGCCTGCAGGAGACGAAGTGCCCGGACGACGCCTTCCCCCTGAAAGCCCTGCGCGGCTCGGGCTACGAGAACGTCGTGTTCGCCGGCCAGAAGGGCTATAACGGCGTCGCGATCCTCTCGCGCTTCCCCCTGCTGGGCCGCGCGGTGATGGCCTTCTGCGAGCGCCAGGACGCGCGCCACATCGCGGCGGTGCTGGGGCCGGAGGCCGGCAAGGCCGCCGGCATCGCGCTGCACGACTTCTACGTGCCCGCCGGCGGCGACGTGCCCGACCGCGACCTCAACCCGAAATTCGCGCACAAGCTCGACTTCCTCGCCGAACTGCGCGCCTGGGGCGGGCGCCGGCCCGCCGGCCCGGCCATCCTGGTGGGCGACCTCAACGTGGCGCCGCTGGAGCACGACGTCTGGTCGCACAAGCAGCTCCTCGACGTGGTGAGCCACACCCCCGTGGAGACGCAGGCGCTGGAGACCCTGCGGGGGGAGGCCGGCTGGGTCGACGCGGCCCGCCTGCTCGTGCCCGAGCCGACGAAGATCTACACCTGGTGGAGCTACCGCTCGCCGGACTGGGCGGCGGCCGACAAGGGCCGGCGCCTCGACCATGCCTGGGTCTCGCCCGACCTCGCCGGCACGGTACGCGATGTCGCGGTCGCCCGGCACGCGCGTGGCTGGGAGCGTCCCTCCGACCACGCCCCGGTGACGCTGACCCTGGACCTGTGACGCCGACCCTGTGACGCGCGACCGGCGCCCGGGAGCCGATTCGTTCCCGGATCGCCGGGGTTCGGGGGCGATCCGGCTCCGGGGCGCTCCCGCCACGGTGACGATCTTCCCGCCGTCCGGCACGGACCTGTCACCGGCCGGTCATGCGCGGCGCGTAGGGGCGGCATCCATCGACCCCGATGGACAGTCCGAGAGCCCGCATGACGTCAGCCGCCCGGGCGGTCCGCCGCGAAACCAGCCTCGGCCTCACCCGCGCCGTGCATCGCAGCCGGGCGCTCTCCCGCGCCGGGCTCGCCGAGCGCCTGTTCACCCTGGCCTTCAGCGGGCTCGTCTACCCGCAGATCTGGGAGGATCCCGTCGTCGACCTGGAGGCCCTGGCGCTGACGCCGGAGGACCACGTCGTCGCCATCGCCTCGGGCAGCTGCAACGTGCTGTCCTACCTCACGGCCGACCCGGCCCGGATCAGCGCCGTCGACCTCAACGGCGCCCACATCGCGCTCGGGCGCCTCAAGCTCGCGGCCCTGACCCGGCTCCCCGACCACGCGGCCTACCTGCGCTTCTTCGGGCGGGCCGACACGCCCGCCAACGTGGCGGCCTACGACGCGCAGATCGCCCCCGGCCTCGACGCGAGCGCGCGGGCCTACTGGGAGGCGCGGCGCCTCGACGGGCGCCGGCGCATCGCCGCCTTCGCCGAGGGGGTCTTCCGGCACGGCCTGCTCGGGCGCTTCATCGGCACCGGGCACGGGCTGGCCCGGCTCTACGGCTGCGACCTCTCCCGCGTGCTCACGGCCCGCGACCGGGCCGAGCAGCGCACCCTGTTCGCCGCGCACGTCGCTCCCCTGTTCGAGAAGCGCCTCGTGCGCTGGCTGATCCGGCGGCCCGCCTCCCTCTACGGCCTCGGTATCCCGCCGGCGCAGTACACGGCGCTGGCCGGCGACCATCCCGGCGGCATGGTGGCGGCGCTGCGCGGCCGCCTGGAACGCCTCGCCTGCGACTTCGACCTCGCCGACAACTACTTCGCCTGGCAGGCCTTCGGCCGGGGCTACGCGCCCGGCCCCGAGGCCGCGCTGCCGCCCTACCTCCAGCCCCGGCACTTCGAGGCCCTGCGGGAGCGGACCGAGCGGGTGGGCTACCACCAGCAATCGATGACCGCGTTCCTCGCCGCCAGCCCGGATGCCAGCGCCGACGCCTACGTGCTCCTCGACGCGCAGGACTGGATGAGCGACGCGGACCTCACCGCCCTCTGGACCGAGATCACCCGCACCGCCCGGCCCGGCGCCCGGGTTATCTTCCGCACGGCGGCCGACGAACGCTGCCTGCCCGGCCGGATCCCGGACGCGATCCTGAACGCCTGGGACTACGCCGAGGCCGAGAGCCGCGCCGGCCAGGCCCGCGACCGCTCCGCGATCTACGGGGGCTTCCACCTCTATCGCCTGCGTCCCGCGTGAGCCTTGCAGCATGAGCCCTGCCGCATGAGCGACGCCGCGCGCGCGATGGACCGGATGTACCGGCACCAGCGCCACCTCTACGACGCCAGCCGCAAGTTCTACCTGCTGGGCCGCGACCGGGTGATCGCCGACCTCGCCGTGCCGGCGGGCAGCGCGGTGCTGGAGGTCGGCTGCGGCACCGGGCGCAACCTCGTGCGGATCGCCCGGACCTATCCGGACGCGGCCTGCCACGGCCTCGACGTCTCGGCCGCGATGCTCGACACCGCCGCCCGCAGCATCGCCCGCGCCGGCCTCGGGCCCCGCATCCGCCTCGCCTGCGGGGACGCGACCGCCTTCGACCCCGCCGCCCTGTTCGGGCGGGACAGCTTCGACCGGATCGTGATCTCCTACGCCCTGTCGATGATCCCGCCCTGGGAGGGGGTGCTGGCCCAGGCCGCCGGCCACCTCGCGCCCGGCGGACAGCTCCACGTGGTGGATTTCGGCGGCCAGGCGGGTCTGCCGGGCCCGGCCCGCGCCCTCCTCAACCGCTGGCTCGCCACCTTCGCGGTGACGCCGCGCGTCAGCCTGCCGGAGGCGGTGGCGCGGGTGGCGGCGGGCCTGGGCGCGCGGGCCACGGTGCGCCAGCTTTTCGGCGGCTACGCCGTGCAGGCGGTGATCGCCCGCCCGGATCCGGAACGGGAGGCGGCCCGCCCGCATTAGGTCTCCATATGACGGCCCCCGCGGCCGCCTCACCCCAACCGGAGACCCTCATGCGCAAGCTCCTCGTCGCCTTCCTGCTGCCCAAGCTCGTGTCCTACCTGCGCCGCCGCTATTCCGGCCGCCCGAGCCCGCGCCAGTACTGAACCCAGGGATCAGGGCGCCGGGGCCTGAACGGACCCCGGCGTGGCCAATCGATGCCGCCGCGCCGCCCGGCGGCCAGAGTCGGCAGAAAGCACCAGCCCCAGGGCGAGCCAGGCGCCGAGGCGCAGCCAGGTGTCGGCCGGCAGGCCCCGCATCAGTCCGAGGCGGGACAGGATGCCGAGCCCCGCCGCCGCCGGCAGGGCGGGCACCCGGAAGGGGCAGCGCAGCACCGGCACGGCGGCGCAGATGACCACCAAGGCGAGGAGCGTCCCGATGCTTACGCGTTCGCCCAAGATGTCGATCGGCAGCAGGCCGGCGGTCAGCGCCGTGACGGCGCCGATGGGATTTTCGAGATCATCCCGAAAACAGGTTTCGAACCAACCTGACTCTCGTATCATGCACAGAGAAGCGGTCCATCCGGACAGCTTTGTCTGGAGGGATTGTCGATCGCGGTCATATTCGTGACTATGAACGAAGCAAAATTTTCATCGTTATATTTGTCTTCCTGGTGGCGCTCGGACTGTCGAGGCCATCGACCGCATTCGCGCGAGACATCACCGATTCAGGTGACAGCAAAATTGAAAAAAATAAATTGATCATCACTGGCCCTATGAAGGATCGAATTTTTCAAAATAAATTCTACGATGAGAATTCGGACTGTCGTGAACAGGAAATCAGGATTACGGTCTCAAAGGGTAAGGTTTCGTATACTTTGAGGGATGCGGTTGGAACCAAAGGAAAGTGGAGTACAGAAAAATCAGAAATCACGATCGGTGAAGAAAGATGTGCCGTCATGGTTCATATCAGCCGCAAAGCCCCGACGCCGAAGTGCTCGACGGACAAATGCGGATGATCGCCGGGCCGACCCCTGAAGTCCCGGCCGGAGCACAGGGCGAGAGGTCTAGCCCGCCGGTGTTGTCGCCGGCGCGGCGCTCTGCTACCCGTTGCGCCGCATCAAGAGTCGGGGCGAGCCCCGACGCCAACCTGCTCGCCCGAGCAAGGTGGCGCCCTCCGGACAGCGGTGGGGATGTGGCCGGACCGGCAACCAAACGGGCCTCGCCTCATCTCGATTCCGTGCCGGTCGCCCTTGAAGCGCGACGGAACCGGACGAGAACGCGCCATGACGCCCGACACGCTACCCCCCGAGCCCCAGCAATTCGCGAGCGACAACTACGCCGGCATCTGCCCCGAGGCCTGGGCGGCGATGGCGGCGGCCAACCGGGGCTCGATGCCGGCTTATGGCGAGGACCCGTGGACGAAGCGGGCGGCGGACGCGTTCCGGACCCTGTTCGAGACCGACACGGCCGAGGTGTTCTTCGCCTTCAACGGCACGGCCGCCAACGCCCTGGCGCTGGCCTCCCTCTGCCAGTCCTACCACAGCGTGATCTGCTCGGCCTCGGCCCACGTGGAGACCGACGAGTGTGGCGCGCCGGAATTCTTCTCCAACGGCTCGAAGCTCCTCGTGGTGGCGAGCCCCGACGGTAAGCTGACCCCTGAGCTGATCCGGGGCGTCGCCACCGGCCGCTCGGACATCCACTTCCCGAAGGCCCGGGTGGTCACGATCACCCAGCCCACCGAGACCGGCCAGCTCTATAGCCTGCCCGAGATCCGCGCGATCGCCGGGACCTGCCGGGCCCTGGGGCTTCGCCTCCACATGGACGGGGCCCGCTTCGCCAATGCCTGCGCCAGCCTCGGCTGCTCGCCCGCCGACATGACCTGGCGGGCCGGCGTCGATCTCCTCTGCTTCGGCGGCACCAAGAACGGCATGGCGGCGGGCGAGGCGATCCTGTTCTTCGAGCCCACCCTGGCGGAGGATTTCGGCTATCGCTGCAAGCAGGCGGGCCAGCTCGCCTCGAAGATGCGCTTCCTCTCCGCCCCCTGGGTGGGCGTGCTGGAGGGCGGCGCCTGGCTCGCCCACGCGACCCATGCCAATGCCTGCGCGCGCAGCCTCGCGGAGGCGGTGGCGGACGTGCCCGGCTTCGACCTGATGTTCCCGGTGGAGGCCAACGCGGTGTTCCTGCGCGCCGCGCCGGAGCACCTCGACGCCCTGCGGATGCGGGGCTGGCGCTTCTACACCTTCATCGGCGGCGGCGCGCGCTTCATGTTCGCCTGGGATTCGGACCCGGCCCGGGTCGCGGCCCTGGCGGCGGACATCCGCGCGGTGGGTGCGATCGCGGCCGCGGCGGCCTGAGGGCTGGCATCCCACCGGGTTTCGTGTATGGTCCGCGCCGCTCCGACCCGTTCCGACGGGGCCGGGGCATGAGCTGCTTGTGGGCCCGACCGTGCTGGACGACATCCCGGCACTGGCCAGCCCCGAGCGTGGCGCGGCCCTCGCGACGAGGCCGCCCGACCCCAACACCCGTACCGAAAGGCACTGCGATGTCGATCACGGCAGAGCGCAAGACCGCGCTCATCAAGGAATACGCGAACGGCGGCAAGGACACCGGTTCTCCGGAGGTCCAGGTGGCGATCCTCACCGAGCGGATCACTAACCTCACCGGCCACTTCAAGACCCACGGCAAGGACAACCACTCCCGCCGCGGCCTCCTGAAGATGGTCTCGCAGCGCCGCTCGCTGCTCGACTACGTCAAGCGCAAGGACGAGGCCCGCTACCGCAGCCTCATCGAGCGTCTCGGCATCCGCCGCTAAGCACGGCGTTCACGCGGTTCCGGGCCCGGCCCGGGACCGCGTTTCGACAGGTCGGGTTGCCGGAATGGGTCCGGCCCCCCGAGAAACCGGGCGACTTGAAGGCGAACGCGTCGGGGACAGGATCGCGGGGAGCGTTGCCGAACGGCGCTCCCCGCCATCTTGCCCCTGGCGGCGCCGGGTTCGCCCGACCGCAGGAAGGGTTGGAAGATGTTCGACGTACAACGTGAAGAGCTGATGTGGGGCGACCGCAAGCTCGTCCTCGAGACGGGCAAGGTCGCCCGCCAGGCCGACGGCGCCGTGATGGCGACCTACGGCGAGACCTCGGTGCTCGCCACCGTCGTCTCGGGCAAGGAGCCCAAGGCCGGGATCGACTTCCTGCCGCTCACCGTGAACTACCAGGAGCGCGCCTACGCCGCCGGCCGCATCCCCGGCGGCTACTTCAAGCGCGAGGGCCGTCCCTCCGAGAAGGAGACCCTGGTCTCCCGCCTGATCGACCGTCCGATCCGCCCCCTCTTCGTCGAGGGCTGGCGCAACGACACCCAGGTCGTCGTCACCGTGCTGACCCACGACCTCGAGAACGATCCCGACATCCTCGCCATGGTCGCGGCCTCCGCCGCCCTGACGCTCTCCGGCGTGCCCTTCATGGGCCCGATCGGCGCCGCCCGCGTCGGCTACACCAACGGCCAGTACAGCCTGAACCCGCACGTGGCCGACCTCGAGGCCTCCACCCTCGACCTCGTCGTCGCCGGCACCCAGGACGCCGTGCTGATGGTCGAGTCCGAGGCCAAGGAGCTCGACGAGGACGTCATGCTCGGCGCCGTGATGTTCGGCCACAAGCACTTCCAGCCGGTCATCGAGGCGATCATCCGCCTCGCCGAGAAGGCCGCCAAGGAGCCGCGCAACTTCCAGGCCCCCGAGAACGGCGACGTGGAGAAGGCCGTCCTCGACGTCTGCGAGGCCGACCTGCGCGCCGCCTACAAGAACACCGTCAAGCAGGAGCGCTACGCCGCCGTCGACGCCGTGAAGGCGAAGGTGATCGAGGCCCTTTGCCCGGCCGAAGGCGAGCAGAAGTTCTCGCCCGAGAAGGTCAAGGCCGCGTTCAAGGAAGCGCAGTCGAAGGTCGTGCGCTGGAACATCCTCGACACCGGTTCGCGCATCGACGGACGCGACGTCCGCACCGTGCGCCCGATCGAGTCCCAGGTCGGCGTGCTGCCCCGCGCCCACGGTTCGTCGCTGTTCACCCGCGGCGAGACCCAGGCCCTCGTGGTCGCCACCCTCGGCACCGGCGAGGACGAGCAGTTCATCGACGCGCTGGAAGGCACCTACAAGGAAACCTTCCTGCTGCACTACAACTTCCCCCCCTACTCGGTGGGCGAGACCGGCCGCATGGGCTCCCCGGGCCGTCGCGAGATCGGCCACGGCAAGCTCGCCTGGCGCGCCGTGCACCCCGTGCTGCCGCCGGCCCACGAGTTCCCGTACACGATCCGCGTCGTGTCCGAGATCACCGAGTCGAACGGCTCCTCCTCGATGGCCTCCGTCTGCGGCGCCTCGCTCTCGCTGATGGATGCGGGCGTGCCCCTGCGCCGTCCGGTGGCGGGCATCGCCATGGGCCTCATCCTCGAGGGTGAGCGCTATGCCGTGCTGTCCGACATCCTCGGCGACGAGGATCACCTCGGCGACATGGACTTCAAGGTGGCGGGCACGGAAGCCGGCATCACCTCGCTGCAGATGGACATCAAGATCGCCGGGATCACCGAGGAGATCATGAAGGTCGCCCTGCACCAGGCGCAGGAAGGCCGCGTCCACATCCTCGGCGAGATGTCCAAGGCGCTCACCGACGCCCGTCCCGAGCTCGGCGAGTACGCGCCGCGCATCGAGACCATGCAGATCCCCACCGACAAGATCCGGGAAGTGATCGGCACCGGCGGCAAGGTGATCCGCGAGATCGTCGAGAAGACCGGCGCCAAGATCAACATCGACGACACCGGCACGGTGAAGATCGCCTCCAGCGACGGCAAGGCCATCAAGGCCGCCTACAACTGGATCCGCTCGATCGTGGCGGAAGCCGAAGTCGGCATGATCTATGACGGCACCGTCGTGAAGACGATGGAGTTCGGCGCCTTCGTGAACTTCTTCGGCGCCAAGGACGGCCTCGTCCACATCTCGGAACTCGCCGCCCAGCGGGTCGCCAAGGTCACGGACGTCGTCAAGGAAGGCCAGAAGGTCAAGGTCAAGTTCCTCGGCCAGGACGACCGCGGCAAGATCCGCCTCTCGATGAAGGTCGTCGACCAGGAGACCGGCGAGGACCTCACCGAGAAGCTCAAGGCCGAGCGCAACGCCGAGCAGGACCGCGCGCGCGGACCTCGCCAGGAGGCGTGAGGCCGATCCCCGGCGGGTCGCCGGGGAGACCGATCTTCGAATGAACGAAGCGCGGTCCCCCGGGGGCCGCGCTTTTTCGTTGCGCCCCGGGGGAGGGCGCCGGCCCGCGCGGGGTGCCGAAGCACGCATCATTGGTGGTCCCCGGGCTGCTAGGCCCTGGACGATCGGATCCGTCCGGGCAGCGCGCGAGGCGAGGTTGAGGCATGACCCCCGTGTCCGGTCGCGGGCCTGAACATTCCCGGGGTGGAACGCGGCGTCCGGCCCCGGGGCAGGCCCTGAAACCTTCCCCGGCGCTCGCCCCGCTCGAGTCGGCTTTCTTTGGGTCGGCACGCCTCGGGCCCGTACTGCTCGCGCTCCTCGGGCTCGCGCTCCTCGGGCTTGCGGCTGGGAGCGCTCCCGCGCGGGCGCTCGGTGCGTCGCCCGCCCCGCGCTTCACCATCACCTACAGCCTCAGCTTCCTGAACCTGCGCGTGGGCGAGGCGACCCTGAGCCTCGAACACGCCCCCGACCGCGACGCGCAGCGCTACGCGCTCGAACTCGCGGCGGGCCTGCGCGGCCTGGCGGGCTTCTTCGTCGACGGCACCGGCAAGGCCATGGTCGCGGGATCGCGGGCGCGCGGCGGCGCGGTGACGGCGACGTTCCGGGTCGACAGCCGCTATGCCGGCAAGCCCATCGCGGTGACGCTGGATCTCGCCGGCGGGCGGGTGCGCGAGGCCGTGGTGGAGCCGCCCCCGACCCCGCGCCCGGACCGGGTCCCGGTGGCGCCGGAGGACCGGGTCGGCGTCGTCGATCCCCTGACCATGCTGATGGTCCCCCTCGGTCCCGCCCGCGTGAAGGCCGATCGTGTGAAGGCCGATCGCCCGGAGTCCGATCGTCTTGAGTCCGAAACCCTGTACCCCGCCCTGTGCGACCGGCGCATCCCCGTCTTCGACGGGGCGACGCGGGCCGACCTCGTGCTGTCGCGCGGTGGCGTGGTCACGGTGACGGAGGGCGCCTATCGCGGCCCGGCCCTCGATTGCCGCGTGCGCTGGGTCCCGATCTCGGGCCACCGGGCGCAGGGGCCCAACGTCCGGCGCATGGCCGAGAACGACGACCTGCGCGTGCGCTTCGCGCCCGTGCCCGACGGCACCCTGCTGCTGCCCCTGTCGATCGCGGTCGCCACCGGCTGGGGCACGGTGCGGATCGACGCGACGCGCTGGGGCGGGGAGGCGACGGCGCCCGCCGAGAAGGCCGGCGTCAAGGTCCGCCTGCCCGGCGCGCGCTGAGGAGGCCCGGTGCCGCAGCGGCACCGCACCGGCCATGGCCGGTGGAACGCCGCCCCGCCCGCCGCGTTCGCCCCGCGACGCAGCATCGGAGAACCCTGCCCATGGCCAACGCGATGATCCACGACATCTTCAGCGGCACCCCGAACCTCACCACCACCGAGCGCGCCGTCTCGGTGGTGCTCGGACTCGGCATCGCGGCGGCGGCGGCGCAGCCCCGTCCGAACAAGTGGCTCAGCCTCGCCGCCCTGGTGGTCGGCGCCGGTCTCGCGATCCGGGGCGCCACCGGCCACTGTGCCGTCAAGGCCGTGACCCACGACGCCTGAGAGGGCGTCGGTCCTGATCGGCGCGGGTCTCTCCCCTTGCGGGGCACGGGATCCGCGCTGGCACCGGAATCGACCGGACACGAAGAAGGGCGCCTCCGTCGGGAGGCGCCCTTCTTCGTGTCGAGCCCGTGATACGGTTCTGGACCAGTCTCGTCCGGTCATCCTGGGATGACCGGACCGGAACGAGCACCCCGTCGCGGGGAGGGGGCTTGCGCCGTCTCCCCGCCGGCCTGTCCGTGTCAGAGCGTGGTGGTCGAGCGGCGGCCCTGGATGAAGCCGTAGATCGCCAGCACCACGATGGCGCCGACCACCGCGCCGATGAGGCCGGCGCCCTGGTTCGGCCCGTACCAGCCCAGCGCCTGGCCGAGGAAGGTGGCGACGAACGCGCCGACGATGCCGAGGATGGTCGTCAGGATGAAGCCGGACGGCTCGTTGTTGCCCGGCATGATGAACTTGGCGATGACACCGGCGACGAAGCCGATGATGATGGTCCAGATGATACCCATGCGCTGATCCTCGAACGTGGCTGAACCGATCCGGCCGACCCGATCTGGT
Organism: Methylobacterium sp. FF17; assembly: GCF_025813715.1. Lineage (NCBI taxonomy): Bacteria > Pseudomonadati > Pseudomonadota > Alphaproteobacteria > Hyphomicrobiales > Methylobacteriaceae > Methylobacterium > Methylobacterium flocculans. Next base: position 4,653,467 of record NZ_CP107532.1, on the reverse strand, counting down.
CGGACCCGCTTGGCCGAACCGGCCGGCTTGCTTGCCTCGGCTTCGTAGCCTTGGCTTTGGTGCCCGATTCGAGAACGCTGCAGCGACGGGATGAGTTGCGCTGCAAGAGGTGACTTTGTCGCGCGAGCGGCACCGACTGGCCCCGGACGGTCCAGGCATCCGGCCCCTTTACGCCCGGGGGCCCGGCACGGCACAACGCGGAGCGCCGGACCCGGGCGCCAGGGGGCGTCGGGCGGCACGCGAAGAGGCACGATTCCGCACCATGACGATCCAGCGCTTCGAATCCGGTCCGCGCATGAGCCAGGCCGTCACCCACGGGGACCTGGTCTTCCTCGCCGGTCAGGTGGCCGGCACCGTGGTGGGCGCCGGCGTCACCGCGCAGACCCAGGAGATCCTCGGCGAGATCGACCGCCTGCTGGCCCTGGCCGGCAGCGACAAGAGCCGCATCCTCACGGCTACGATCTATCTGGCCGACATCGCCACCTTCGCGGAGATGAACGCCGCCTGGGACGCCTGGGTGGAGCCGGGCAACCCGCCGGCCCGCGCCACGGTGGAGGCGAAGCTCGCCGCCCCCGAATACCGCGTCGAGATCGTCGTGGTGGCCGCGAAGGCTCAGGCATGATCCGAGCCGGCACCCGCCGCGCGCTCCTCGTCGCCGGGGCGCTCGCCGCCCTGGCGCCGGGCTCCGGTGCCCGGGCCGAGGCGCCGGCCGGCGAGCGCGTCGTCAACATCTACAACTGGTCGGACTACATCGACCCCGGGATGCTCGCCGCCTTCACCCGGGAGACGGGCATCAAGGTCGTCTACGACACCTACGACAACAACGAGATCCTCGAGACCAAGCTGCTCGCCGGGCGCTCGGGCTACGACGTGGTGACGCCCTCGGGGCCGTTCCTGCAGCGGCTGATCCGGGCCGGCGTGTTCCAGCCGCTGGACAAGAGCCGGATTCCCAACCTCGTCCATGCCTGGCCCGAGATCGCCGCGCGGCTGGCCGCCTACGATCCCGGCAACACCTACGCCGTGGACTACATGTGGGGGACCACCGGCATCGGCGTGAACCTCGCCCTGGTGCGCGAGCGCCTGGGGGCGAGCCAGCCCCTCAACACCTGGAGCCTCATCCTCAATCCGGGCCTGATGGCCAAGCTCAAGGATTGCGGGGTGATGCTGCTCGATTCGCCCGAGGACCTGATCCCCAGCATGCTGCCGTTCTACGGCTTCAAGCCGGATTCGAAGCGCTGGGACGACATCAGCCAGGTCACCGACGCCCTGTCCAAGGTGCGCGGCTCGGTGCGCAAGTTCCACTCCTCGGAATACATCAACGGGCTCGCCAACGGCGACCTCTGCCTCGCGGTCGGCTACTCGGGCGACGTGATGCAGGCCCGCAAGCGCGCCGAGGAGGCCAAGAACGGCGCCGAGATCGCCTACCTGGTCCCGCGCGAGGGGGCGCTGATGTGGTTCGACGCCTTCGCGATCCCCAAGGACGCCCCCCACCCGGCGGAGGCCCACGCCTTCCTCGACTACATGATGCGGCCCGAGGTGGCGGCGGCCAACACCAACTTCGTCGCCTATGCCAGCGGCAACGGCGCGGCCCGGAAGTTCGTCAAGCCGGAGATCCTCGCCAACCCGGGCATCTATCCGGACGAGGCGACGATGCAGCGCCTCTCCAGCAACACCGCCTGGGACGACCGCACCCAGCGCTTCGTCACCCGGAGCTGGACGCGGGTGCGCACCGGGCGCTGAGGGGGCTTCACCAAACGAAAACGGCGGCCCCGGGGGACCGCCGTTCCGTGTGTCGGCGCGCGCGCCTGACGATCAGTTGCTGGCGAGGTGCGGCATCGGGTCGACCGGGGTCGCGCCCTTGCGGATCTCGAAGTGGAGCTGGGGCGAGGTCACGTTGCCGGAGGCGCCGGACTTGGCGATGGTCTGGCCGCGCTTGACCTTCTCGCCGGGGCGCACGTCGAGCTCGCCGTTATGGGCGTAGGCCGAGACGTAGCCGTTGGAGTGGCGCACCAGCACGAGCTTGCCGTACCCCTTCACGTCCGAGCCCGCATAGGCGACGGTGCCGTCCTCGGCGGCCTTCACCGCCGTGCCCTCGGGCACCGAGATGTTGATGCCCTCGTTGCCGGAGGAGCCGTAGCCCGAGATCACCCGGCCCTTGGCGGGCCAGCGGAAGGACTGGTCCGGGACCGAACTCGTGGTGGCGGGCTCCGGCTTGGTCTCGACGGCGGCGACCTTCACGGGGGGCTTGGCAGCCTCCTTGGCGGCTTCCTTGGCGGCGGCCTCGGCGGCCTTCGCCTCGGCGACCTTGCGGGCGGCGTCCTTGGCGGCGTCCGCCTTGGCGAGCCGGGCCTCGGCCTCCGCCGCCTTCTTGGCCGCTTCCTTGGCCGCGTCCGCCTTCTTGGCGGCATCGGCCTTGGCGGTGTCGGCCTTCGCTTCGAGCTTGGCCTCCTTGATCTCGATCTTGCGGACCGGCTTGTCCTCGGCCTTGGCGACGGCCTGGCCGGGGCGGGCATGGGCCTTCTTGGCGGCGTCGGCTGCCTTGGCGTCGGCGACCTTGCGGGCCTCCACGGTCCTCTTCGCCTCGGCGAGCTTGGCGGCGCCGGCGGCCTTTTCCGCGGCCTTGTCGGCGGCTTTGCGCGCGTCGGCGGCCTTGCTCGCCTCCACCAGCCTGCGGGCCTCGGCGAGCTTGGCGGCCTCGGCCTCGCGCTTGGCTTCAGCCGCCTCGCGGGCCTCCGCCTCGCGACGGGCCTCGGCGGCGCGCTTCTCGGCGGCGCGGTCGATCACCTTCGGGGCCGGGGCGGCGGGGACCGCCCGGGTGGTCATGCGGCCGGCATCGGGGTTCATGCCCGAGACCGAACTGGAGGCCATGCCCCCCGAGACCGGCTCGGTCGAGGCGAGGCGAGTGGTCTGCGGCCGGGCCGGGACCGGCGCGGCGGCCATCGGGCGCGGCGACATCGCCGCGCCGGGCGCGCCGAGCGCCTGGGACTGGATGCGGCTGGTGCGCACCACCGGCGCCGGGGCGATTTCGCCGTCGGGCAGGCTGCCCGTGGCGGCGGGCTCGCTCGACAGATTCGAGGCGAACGGATTACCAAAGGGATCGCCCAGCCGGGACGCATCCGAAGAACAGGCGGCCGCACCGCCTCCGATCACGCCGATGAGCGCGAAACGCGACAGCGTCCTCAACCCTCGACCAGTCCCGCGAACCCGCATCGACGCACCTGTTTGCCTGACGCAACTTGATGCAGTCATTCAAATCCGATTCAGGTTAAGGGACCGTTCCGATTCACCACGTTTGCGCCACGAATGATGGCGCGGGGAACCGTGTCCCGGCACCCGGCGGCTCAGAGCACGCGGGCGCGGCCTGGAGCACGCGGGCGCGGCTCAGAGCACGCGGGCGCGGCCCGGGGTCAGGGGGGCCAGCCGCAGGGGCGAGCCGGAGCGGGTCTCGAGGGTGCCGTCGGCCCCCCGCACCAGGGTGACGAGCCCCGCCGCCTCCGGGCGCCCCACCGCCGCCACGAGGCGCCCGCCCGGCCGCAGCAGGTCCGGCAGGTGAGGGGGCAGCACCGGGACGGTGCCGTTGAGGAGGATGCGGTCGAAGGGCCCGGCCTCCGCGAGGGTTTCGGGGGCGAGGCCGTCGCCGGTGAGGATCGCGGCGCGCGGCCGGTCCTCCGGCAGGAGGTTGTCGCGGGCATCCTCGGCCAGCGTCGCGTAGCGCTCGAGGCTGTGGACGTGGTCGGCGCCGAGGCGCAGCAGCAGGGCGGTGACGTAGCCCGAGCCCGTGCCGATCTCGAGGATGCGGGCGCCGGGGCGCGGGCCCAGCGCCGTCAGCATCGCCGCCACGGTGGTGGGCGCCGTCATGGTCTGGCCGCAGGGGAGGGGCAGCGCGAGGTCGCGTCGGGCGAGGTCGCGGTGCCGGGCCGGCGCGAAGCGCTCGCGCGGCACCCGCTCCATGGCCCGCAGGGTGTCGGTGTCGCGCACGCCCCGGCCGCGCAGGGCCATGACGAAGGCGGCATCCTCGATCGCGTTCTCGGTCGTCATGCCTTGCGTCCCGGCCCCCTCTCCCCGCACCGGGGCGCGGGGCTGCTCACCCATCGCCGGAGGGACGACGTGCGTGTCGCCAAAGAGCCCCTACTGCGCGAAGCCTTGCGCGAAGCGGGTCAGGCTCGGCTCGTCGGTGAGGTCGAGGCGCAGGGGGGTCACCGAGATGCGCTTCTCGGCGATGGCCTTGAGGTCGGTGCCGTGGCCCGGCTCGAAGGTCGCCTTGGCGAAGGCCAGCCAGAAATACGGGTTGCCGCGCCCGTCCTGGCGGGCGTCGATGGCGAGCAGCGCCTGATTGCGGAACCCCTGCGCCGCCACCGCCGTGCCCTGGACCTCGCCCGGCTCGCAATCCGGAAAGTTCACGTTGACGACGATGCCGGGCTCGATCCCGATCTCCAGGATCTTGCGGACCACCCCCGGCCCGTGCTCGGCGGCGCAGTGCCACTTGATGGCGCCCCGGCCGCCGGCGCCGTAGGCCTGGCTCAGGGCGATCGATTTCACGTTGAGGATGGTGCCCTCCATCGCCGCCGCGATGGTGCCCGAGTAGGTCACGTCCTCGGCCACGTTCTGGCCCCGGTTGACGCCCGAGAGCACGAGGTCCGGCCCGTGGTCCTTGAGGATGTGGCGCACCCCCATGATCACGCAGTCGGAGGGCGTGCCCTTCACGGCGAAGCGCTTGTCCGCCACCTGGCGCAGGCGCAGGGGGTCGTTGAGCGAGAGCGAGTGCGAGACGCCGGACTGGTCGGTCTCGGGCGCCACCACCCAGACGTCGTCCGAGATGGCGCGGGCGATCCCCTCCAGGGTCTCGAGCCCCGGCGCGTGAATGCCGTCGTCGTTGGTGACGAGAATGCGCATCAGCTCTTGGCCCCTTCGATCCGGTCGATCCCGCCCATATAGGCCTTGAGCACCGATGGCACGGTGACGCTGCCGTCCGGGTTCTGGTAATTCTCCATCACGGCGATGAGCGCGCGGCCCACGGCGACGCCGGACCCGTTGAGGGTATGGACGAAATTCACCGCCTTGCCGTCCTTGGCCCGCACGCGCGCGTTCATCCGCCGCGCCTGGAAGTCGCCGCAGACCGAACAGGACGAGATCTCGCGGAACGTCTCCTGGCCCGGCATCCAGACCTCGATGTCGTAGGTCTTCTGGCTCGCGAAGCCCATGTCGCCGGTGCAGAGCGTCATGATCCGGTAGGGTAGGTCGAGCTTCTTCAGCACGGCCTCGGCCGAGCCCAGCATGCGCTCGTGCTCGTCGGCCGACTGCTCCGCCGTCGTGATCGAGACGAGCTCGACCTTGTTGAACTGGTGCTGGCGCAGCATCCCGCGGGTGTCGCGCCCCGCCGAGCCGGCCTCGGCCCGGAAGCACGGGGTCAGGGCGGTGAAGCGCAAGGGGAGTTCCTCCTCGCGCAGGATGCTCTCGCGGACGAGGTTGGTGAGGGGGACTTCGGCCGTGGGGATGAGCCAGTGCTCACCCGCCTGGAACTGATCGTCCCGGAACTTCGGCAGCTGCGCCGTGCCGAACATGGCCTCGTCGCGGACCATGAGGGGCGGCGCCACCTCGGTGTAGCCGTGCTCGCCGGTGTGCAGGTCGAGCATGAACTGCCCGAGCGCCCGCTCCAGCCGCGCGAGCTGGCCTTTCAGCACCACGAAGCGGGCGCCGGACATGCGCGACGCGGCCTCGAAATCCATCAGGCCGGAGGCCTCGCCGATCTCGAAATGCTGCTGTCCGGTGGCCAGTTGCGGCCGGTGGGCCTCGAAGCGGCGGTACTCGACGTTGCCGTGCTCGTCGGCGCCCTCCGGCACGTCCGGGTTCGGTCGGTTCGGGATCGCGGCGAGGCGCTCGTCCAGGGCCGTGCCGGCTTGCGCCTGCGCGGCCTCCAGGGCCGGGGCCTCGTCCTTGAGGCGGGCGACCTCGGCCATCAGGGCTTGCGCCCGGTCCTCGTCCCGCGCCTTCTTGGCGCCGCCGATCTCCTTGGCCAGTGCGTTGCGGCGCTCCTGGTTGCCCTGCGCGGCCGAGATCGCGGATTTGCGCGCGTCGTCCAGGGCGATCAGGTCGGCCGCGAGCGGCGCCAGTCCGCGCCGGCGCAGGGCGTCGTCGAAGGCGTCCGGGTTCTCGCGGATGGCGCGGATGTCGTGCATGGCGGCTCGGTTCGTCCTGGGGCGCGAGCCCGACGCTTAGCCGCATCGCCCCCGGCCCGACAAGGTCGCAGCCGCGCGAGACCTCTCGGGAAGAAACCCGGCCTCGGGAAGAAACTCTGGCTCGGGAAAAAACCGCACCTCAGGGGAGGGCGCGTCTCAGGGATGCCGCATCCCGGGGCAGGGCGGTCCGTGCCCCGCCTCCCCCGGCCTCAGTTCTGGGTGGCGGCGTCCTGGGCCAAGCCGGCGCTGGTGAGGAGCTGCGCCGTGGCGGCCCGGGCGAGGCGGTCGTAGCCCGCATCGGTCATGTGCAGGCCGTCGGGGCCGATCATCTGGGTGGGCGAGAGCAGCCCCTGGGCGGCCCAGGCCCGCATCATCGCGTTGCGGCGGATGACGGGCACGTTGAGTTCGGTGGCGACGGCGTGGAGGGCGACGCCGTAGCGCTCGGAGCCCTCGGTGGTGGTGAGCTTGCGGCACCATTGCTGGTCCATCAGCACCACGTCGGCCCCGGCGGCGCGCATGGCGAGGATGCCGGCGCGGGTCAGCTCGGTGAAGCGCTCGACGCTGACGCCGCTCATCGGGTCGTTGCTGCCGGTCTGCCAGATCACGAGGTCCGGCTTGTCGGCGAGCACGTCGCCCTCCAGCCGCCGGGCCATGGCCTCGGAATCGTCGCCGCCCCTGCCCCGGTTCAGCACCGTGACGGCGGTGGGGGCCGCGCCCATCAGGCTCAGCCGCGCGGCGAGATCGCGCTGCAGCTGGGCCGGATAGGTGGTGGCCGCCGAGGAGGCCCCGGAGCCCTCGGTGGAGGAGGAGCCGAAGGCCACGATGCGGATGGCGCTGCCCTGCTGGATCAGGGAGGCGAGGCGGGGGAGGCGGGCCAGCGCCCGGCGGGGAATCGCGGCGGCGCGCGTCACCGGTGCGGCGGGGGCCGCCTCCGGCTGCGCCAGGGCCAGCCGCGCGGGACCGGACTGGGCCCGCGCCGGAAGGCCGGATGCGACGGCGACGGTCCCGAAGGCCAGCAGGGCCAGGAGCGAGGCAGCGGAAGGGCGTGCAAGGATCGGCATCGCGTTCGCTTCGGGAAAGACGGGCTCGGACGGGCATCCGCTCGGGCGCCCGGTATCATGTATTATGCGTTGGAATTGTGACGCAGGCGAGGGGGCTTAGCCCGGATTTCGGCCTGCCGCGACCGGCTCCGGGCCGGCATCCCCGGTTCGTGCCGGATTGCGTGAACGGCGGGTGAGCGGAGAGCGTGAACGGGGCGTGAGCGGAGAGGGTGAATGCCGGGTTCGACCCGTGCCCTGCCCCGACGCCGCCCCGCGATCCACCCGATGGGTTCGGCAGGGTTGGGCGCAGGATACGTGCGCGCGAGGCGCGTTCGTTCCAAGCCGGATTTCTCCGCCGGATGTCCGCGCGGGAACGCCCGTGCGGCAGCCCCCTTCCCCGTGAATTCTCCCTCTGAGGTTCCATAATATATCTTATGCGAACGGCGTTTCGGGGGTCGGGCGGGCCTGTCCGGGCCGGGTTTCCCCTCAGCGCACCCAGACCTTCACCGCGTACTCGGCCCCCGTCCCGTCCGGGTGGATGGTGAGGATGCGGAAGCTGTCGACGCCCTCGAAGCCGTCCTGCGTCTCGTAGGTCATCCGCAGGCCGGGCACCTTCTTGGCGACGCAGGCCGCGAGCGGCGATCCGGCGGCGTAGCGGGGAAAGGACTCGATGTCGGCGAAGGTCACGCTGCCGTGGCGCGCCGGTTCCAGGATACGCGCCACCACCGGCCCCTGCGAGGCGCAGTCGGGATAGAGGTAGCTGAAGAAGGCGATGCCCCGCGCCTCCCCCTTGGGCACGACCCGGGTCAGGGGAATGACCGGGATGGGGACCGGACGCTCCGGCGTCGCGGCGGGCGGGGACGGCCCCTCGATCGCCGGGGCGGCGATCGGCGCCGCGGCCAGGGGGGCGGCCAGGAAGGGCGCGGACAGGAAGGGCCCGGCCAGGAAGGGCGCGGTCAGGAGGAACAGCGGGAGCGTTCGGCGCATGGGGATGTCCGGCGATGGCGGGACCCGGGGAGCGGACGGTCCGGGCCGCCGGAGTAAAGCCGGTTCGCGGCCGCGCGCCAACGCGGCATCCGCCCCGGCGCGTGAGGGGCGGCGGGGGGCTGTCACGGGGGCGGGGCGCCCTCAGGAGACCCGTTCGGGCCCCCTGCCCCGCGGCCCGGCGAAGCGCGCGAAGCGCAGGGCCAGGCTCGGCAGGATGAGGAGGTTCAGCACCGTCGAGGTGACGAGGCCGCCGAGGATGACGAGGGCCATGGGGCCCTCGATCTCGCGGCCGGGCTCGCCCGCGCCGAGCGCCAGGGGCAGCAGGCCGAGGCCGGTGACCAGGGAGGTCATCAGGATCGGCACCATGCGGTCGGCCGCGCCGAGCACCGCCGTCTCGCGGTCCCAGGGCCGGCCCTCCGCCACCACGAGGTGCTCGTAATGGGCGATCATCATGATGGTGTTGCGCAGCGAGATGCCGAACAGGGTCACGAAGCCCACGATGGAGCCGAGCGACAGCACCGCCCCGGTGGCGAGGACGGCGAACACCCCGCCCACGAAGGCGAAGGGCAGGTTGACCAGCACCAGCATGAGGTTGCGGGCGCTGCCGGTGACGAGGGCGAGCAGCAGCACGATGCCGAGACCCGCGAGCCCCGACGAGACCAGGAGGTCGCGCCGGGCGCGGGCCTGCGCCTCGGCCGAGCCCGCGAAGCTCACGTAGGTCCCCGGGGGCAGGGCGACCGCGCGGGCGATCTTGGCGCGGGCCTCGGCCACGAAGCCGGCCACGTCCCGGCCCGCCACGTTGGCGGTGACGGCCTGGACGCGCTGCGCGCCCTCGTGCTGGACCGCGTAGCGCCCGGCGGTCTCGTAGATGTCCGCCACCTGGGCGAGCCGCACCACCCGGCCGCCGGACCCGCGCAAGGGCAGGTCGCGCAGGGCCGAGAGCCGCCCGCGCGTGGCCGAATCGAGGATGACGAGGACGTTGAAGACCGCGTTGCCGGCATAGGTCTGGCCGACGATGTCGCCCTGGTAGGCGGTGCGCACCACCTCCATCACCTCGATGGCCGAGAGCCCCCAGTGGCGCAGGTCGTTGGGCCTGAGGCCGACATTGACCTGGGGCAGCCCCGCCGGGGAACTCTGCTGGATGTCGACGGCCCCCCGGACCTCGGCGAGCTCGCGGGCGACGTCGCCGGCGGCCGCCTCGATGGCGGCGAGATCGCTGCCGAACACGTTGATCACCACCGGGGCGGTGAAGCCCGAGACCGTCTCCTCGATGCGCTCGGTGAGGAAGGTCTTGAGGGAGAAGGCGGCGCCGGGGAACCCCGCCATCAGGGCGCGGATGCGGGCCTCGGCCGCCCCCTGCCCCGCCCCGTCGAGGCCGGGTTCGAGGTCGATGTGGACCTCGCTGTAATGGGTGCCGGCGGTGTCCTGGCCGGCCTCCGCCCGGCCGATCTGCGCGGCGACCGCCCGGATGCCGGGAATCTCCTTCAGGGCCGCGGTGAGGTGGGTGCCGAGCCGCATCGATTCGCGCAGGGAGGTGCCGGGGGCCGCCGCCATGTGCAGGATGAGGTGGCCCTCCTTCAGGTCGGGCAGGAAGGTCGAGCCGAAGAGCGGCACCAGGGCCGCGCCCAGGAGGGTGAGGAGGGCCCCGCCGGCCATCACGAAGCGCGGGCGCCGGTCGATCCGGACGAGCAGGCCGGCATAGAGGCGCCGGGCGGTGCGCACCACCGGCGGGTCGCCGGTCTCCCGCTCGCGCCGGCCGGTGAGGAGCCACATCGCCAGGGCCGGGGTCACCGTGAGGGCGACGGCGAGCGAGGCCAGCACCGCGAGGATGTAGGCGAGGCTCAGCGGGCCGAAGAGCCGCCCGGCGATGCCCGAGAGGGCGAGCACGGGCAGGAACACGAGGAGCACCGCGACGGTGGCGTAGGCCACCGCCGTGCGCACCTCCAGGATGGCGTCGAGCACCACCCGCCCCTCGGGGCGCGGGGCGCCGAGGCGGCGGTTCTCGCGCAGGCGCCGGACCACGTTCTCGACGCCGATCACCGCGTCGTCCACCACCTCGCCGATGGCGATGGCGAGGCCGCCGAGCGTCATGGTGTTGAGGCTCTGGCCCAGCGCCTGGAGCGCCACCACGGCGGCGATGAGCGAGAGCGGGATCGCCAGCGCCGAGATCACGGCGGTGCGCCAGTCCGCCAGGAAGACGAACAGCACCACCACCACGAGGATGCCGCCGAGCCCGAGGGCCTGGAGCACGTGGCCGTTGGCGGTGGCGATGAAGTCGGCCGGGCGGAACAGGTCGGGGTGGAGGGTGACGCCCTCGCGCGCGAGGACGGGACGCAGGTCCTCCAGGGCCGCCTCGACCCGGGCGGTGACCGCGCGGGTGTTGGCGCCGTACTGCGCGCCGATCATGAGGAGCACCCCGGGCCGGCCCTCCACCAGGGCGGCGCCGATGGCGGGCTCCCCGGCGGCCACCACGGTGGCGACGTCGGCGAGCGTCACGCTGGCCCCGCCCTCGTTGAGGAGGACGGTGCGGGCGACGGCCTCCGGGCTCAGGGCCTGGCCGTCGGTCTGGAGCGCGATGCGCTGGTTCGGGGTGTCGACGAAGCCCGCGCCGCGCACGCCCGTGGCCTTGCGCGCGGCGGCGAGCACGTCGTTGACGCCGATGTTGAAGCGCACGAGGTCGTCGGGGCGGATCTGCACCTGGAGGGCGCGCACCGCGCCGCCGTAGACCGAGACCTGGGCGACGCCCGGCACCGCGAGCAGGCGCTGGCGCAGGGTCCAGTCGGCGAGGGTGCGCAGGTCCATGTCGGAGCGCGTGTCCGTGGTCAGGCCGACGAGCAGGACGGTGCTGGTGGCGGAGGTGAGCGCGGTCATGGCGGGCGGCAGCACGCCCTGCGGCAGCCGGCCGGTGAGGGCGCTCAGACGCTCGCTGACGAGCTGGCGCACCCGGTAGACGTCGCTGCCCGTCCCGAAGGTCACGGTGATCACCGACAGGCCCTGGATCGAGTTCGAGCGCAGCGAGACCACCCCCGGCAGGCCGTTGACCGCGACCTCCACCGGCTGCGTCACCAGCACCTCGACCTGCTCCGGGTTGAGGCCGGGCGCCTCGGTCTGGATCACCACGGACGGGGGCGCGAATTCCGGGAAGACGTCGTACTGGGCGTCGCCGAGCACCCCGAGGCCGTAGGCGGCGAGCGCCAGGCTGAGCGCCAGCACGATGCCGCGAAAGCGCACCGCGAAGGCGACGAGGGCCGCCTGCGGCCCGCGATGGGGCGGGGCCTCAATCGTCATCGACGGCGCCCGAGGCCGGGTTCTGGCCCTTCATCTCCTCGGAGAGGAGGGCCTGCGCGCCGGAGAGCACGATCTCGGTGCCGCCGGGCAGGTCCTCCACCACGTAGGAATCGGCCGAGATCGGCGGGTCGGCCCGGAGCCGGTGGCGCGCGAAGGTGTCGGGGCCCACCGCCCGGTAGATCCAGGCCGCCCCCTGCCAGTGCACCACGGCCTCCTCGGGCACGCTGAGGCCGGTGACGCTGCGGTCGGCGGCGAGGAAGGCCAGCATGCTCATGCCGGGCAGGAAGCCGCTGTCGCCCGGCACGGTGTAGAAGAAGCTCAGGCCCTGGATGCGCGGGTCCGTGCGGGTGGCGGGCGAGACGTAGGCCAGCGCCACCCGGGCGCTCTGGGGCGGCACCTCGGCGAAGGCCGCCGCCGGCGGGCCCTTGAGCCCCTCCCCCGGCGGCAGGGTCACCTGCACCAGGAAGTCGGTGCGCTCGATGAGCCGGGTGATGGCGGGCGCGCGCTCCACGATGGCCCGGCCGATCACCGGGCCCCATTCCTGCTGGGCGGTGGCCGAGAGGGTGCGCACCTGCGACTCCGCCGCCGCCAGCGCCGCCTGGTCGGTCTGGAAGGTGCCCTCGGCGGCCTCGCGCTGCACGGTGGTGGCGTAGGGCCCGAGGCTTCTGGCCCGCTGCAGGGCGCTGCGCGAGACCTCCGCCCGGGCCTGCGCGGTCTGGAGCGCGGCCTTGGCGCTGGCATAGGCGTTGGTGAGGTCGGTGACGCGGGCGAGGTCGAGGACGCTGCCATAGGCCTGCAGCTCCTCCCGGTGGGCGGCGGCGGGCCGGGCCTCGCTGGTGACGCCGATGCGGGCGCGCTCCGGCGCGGAGAGCCGCACCACGGCGCGCCCCTCCTCCGCCGCGACGCGTGGGGCCGGCCGATGCGCCGGGCCCGTCCGCGCCGGCTCCAGACGCTCGCGGATCTCGGCGAGGTGCCGCGCGCCCTGCTCCGTCGCGACGAGGGCGAGCAGGCCGGCCGCCAGAAGACCGGCCACGAGCAGGCCGGCGGGGACAAGGATCCGCCACGTCACCGGAATGTCCCCTCCCCTTCGCGCGGTTTGCCCGCGTTCCCCGGCGCAGGCTGCGAATTTGCGCCACGAACTTGCGTCACGAACCTGCCGGAACGTCCCGAATAGGACGTCGCGCGGAGAATCGATACCGCGCGCGCGTCCTGTCCCGGCCTTTCCGTCGCGTCCTTTCCGTCCCAGCCTCCGCGTCGCGGCCTTTCCCTCGCGGCCTTCGCGTCGCGGCCGCGCGATGGCGGCGTTGCGCCGGGCGGCCTGTCCCCGCGCCGCGCGGCGGGATATCCCGCTCCGGGTCGCCGGCGCGGTGCCGGACCACCTTCGAGGGAGATTCCGCCCCATGCGCGTCCCGCAGAGGCCGGCCGCCGGCGGTGAGGCGGCCGCGGCCTACCCGCTCCTCGTCTTCACGATGCTGCTCTGGGGCGGCAACGTGGTGGCGAGCAAGTGGGCGGCCGGCGAGGTCTCGCCCCAGGTGCTCACCTGCCTGCGCTGGGCCTTCGCCTGCCTCGCGCTGGCCCTGCCGGCGCGGGCCGGCCTCGTGGCGGAATGGAGCCGGCTCAAGCCCCACTGGGCCTACGTGCTGCTGATGGGGGCCTGCGGCTACACCCTCTATGCCAGCCTGTTCTACGCCGCCGGCCTGTTCACCAGCGGCATCAACATCGCGCTGTTCCAGGGCGCGATCCCGGTCCTCGTCATCCTCATCAACTACGCCGTGCACCGGGTCGCGGTGACGGGGGCGCAGGCGCTCGGCGTGGCCGTGACCCTCGCGGGCGCCGCGGTGGCGGCGACGCACGGGGATTGGCGCGTGCTCGCGACCTTCGCCTTCAACCGGGGCGACGTGCTCATGCTGGCGGCCTGCCTGCTCTATGCCGGCTACACCGTGGCGCTCACGCACAGGCCGCGGGTCTCGGGCCTGAGCTTCTTCACCGCCGTCGCCCTCTCCGCCCTCGTCACCTCGCTGCCGCCCCTCTACGCCGAATGGGCGCTCGGCCACACGATCTGGCCGACCGCCAAGGGCTGGGTCATCGTGCTCTTCGTGGCGCTCGGTCCCTCGCTGGTGGCGCAGCTCGCCTTCATGCGGGGCGTCGAGCTGATCGGCCCCAACCGGGCGGGCCTCTTCGTCAACCTGGTGCCGATCTTCGGGGCCGGCCTCGCCATCCTGCTGGTGGGCGAGCCGTTCCGCTGGCACGACGCCCTGGCGCTCGGGCTGGTCATCGGCGGCATCGCCATCGCCGAGCGCCTCGGCCGCTCCCGCGGCCCCGCCCGGGCGCGCTGATCCCGGCTCCGAGCGGCGTCCGTGTGTCGAACGGGGCCGTGTGGCGAACGGGGCCGTGTGTCCAACGGGGCCTTGTCGGATTGGGCCTCGCCGGATCGGGCCTTGGCTCACCCCGTCAGGAGCGCCGCCAGCGCCGCGAGCACGGTCTCGGGCTCCACCGGCTTCTCCAGGCGGCGGATCTGCGCGTACTGCTTCGGGATGGCCGCCTGGTCGTAGCCGGTGGTGAACACGAACGGCACGGCGCGGGCGATGAGCGCATCGGCGAGGGGGTAGACGCCCTCGCCGCCGAGGTTCACGTCGAGGCTCGCGGCGTCGGGCGCCGGGCCGGTCGCCAGGAGGTGGAGCCCGTTGCGCACGGAGGCGACGGGGCCGAGCATCGCCGCGCCCGCCCCCCGCAGCGCGCCGTGGAGCTCGTCGGCGAGGAAGTACTCGTCCTCGGCGACGAGGATGCGGCGTCCCTGGAGCGTCCCGTCAGGCATTGTCCGTCCTCCCCGTCCTCATATGGCCCGAAACCGGCAGGGCGATGGTGCAGTGAACGCCGTCGGCTTCCATCGCGTAGGTGGTGCGGGCGCCGAGCTGGTAGGGCAGGGCCCGCTCGATCAGCTCGCGGCCGGCGCCGCTCGGCCGGGCCCCCTCCCCCGCCCCCATGCGGACGCCGCGCTCGCGCCAGTCCACGTGCAGCCAGGGCTCGCCTCCCGGCTCCGCCGTCTCCATGCGCCAGCGGATCTCGAGGCGCCCCCGGGGCTGCGCGAAGGCCCCGTGCTTGACCGCGTTCGTGGCGAGTTCGTGCAGGGCCAGCGCGAAGATCTGCAGGGTCGAGGAGCGCAGGGCCACGCCGGGCGGCCCCCGCAGCAGGACCTTGCCGGCATCCCCGTCGAGGGCGGAGACCTCGCTGCGGATCAGCGCGTCGAAGGTGATGCGCTCGCCCTCGCCGAGGCGGGAGAGCATGCCCTGCACGCGGGCCAGCGCCGCGAGGCGCGTCGTGTAGCGCGCCTCGAAATCCGCCAGATCCGTGCTGTTGCGCAGGGTCTTGTCGGCGGTGGCCCGCACGAGGCCCATGAGGTTGCGGGTGCGGTGCTGCAGCTCGGCGACCAGCACGCTCATGTGCTCGGCCGTGGCCTTCTCCTCCGAGATGTCCCGGCCGATGCCGCCGATCCAGCGCACCGTGCCGGCGGCGTCCCGCATCGGAAAATCCGTGTCGCGCACCCAGCGGATCTGCCCGTCGCTGGGCCGCCGGACGCGGTACTCGAAGGTGACGTGCTCCCCCGCCCTCACCCGCCGGAGGCTCGCGACGGCGCCTTCGCGGTCCTCGGGCAGGATCAGCGCGATCCAGCTCGTCATGTTGTCGCCCGCCAGCGCGGTCGCCCGGTCGAGGCCGTAGATCGTCTCGAAGGCCAGGGTGAGATACATCCACTGGAAGGTCACGGCGTCGCGCATCCAGAGCACGTCGGAGGAGGCCTCGCCGAACTGCGTGAGGCGCGCCTCGCTCTCGCGCCGGGCCTCCTCGGCCTCGCGCCGCTCCGTGACGTCCTGACCGATCTTGAGGAAGCCGCGCAGGGTGCCGTCCGCCGCCCGCAGGGTCGTGGTGGTCCCGTCGATGAACACGCGCGTCCCGTCCTTGCGCAGGTGCCAGCGCACGTTCGGCACCGAGCCCTCGCGGCGGGCCGCCTCGATCTCCCGCGCGTCCACCTGGGCCGCCCGGTCCTCCGGCGTGAACACGAGGGCGGCGGGCTGGCCGATGGCCTCCTCGGCCGTCCAGCCGTACACGGCCTGCGCGCCCGCGTACCAGTCGGTGATCCGGTCCGCGGGATCGGTGGTGAAGATGGCGTAGTCGCGGGCGTTCTCGACCACGAGGCGGAAGCGCTCCTCCGTGAAGCGCAGGGTGCTCGCCTTGCGCAGGCGGTCGATCACCGGCCCCAGGATGGCGGCGTAGGTGCGCAGGAACTCGGTGTCCTCCCGGTCGAAGTCGCGGGGTTCGGTCGCGTCCACCTGGAGCAGGCCGTAGATGTCCCCTCCGGGCATGCGGATCGGCACGCTGGCGAGGGCGACCACGCCGGCCGCCCTCATGACTTCGGGGATCATGGCTTCGGGGATCGTGGCCTCGGGGATCTCGACGCCCGTCTCCCGGCCCGCCCGGATCGCCAAGGGCTCGGGGGAACGCGCGCCCAGGAAACCCGGAACTCCGGGCAGGCGCAGCGTGCCGACGATGCCCGGCCCCCATCCGACGCCGGCCCGCACCAGCAGGCTCGGGCCCTGCTCCTGAAGCTGCTGGCTCTCCCGTGCCGGGATCGCGAGTTCCGGCGTCTCCCGTTCCAGGATCTTGGCCCGGTCGGTCCCGAGGGCGTCCGCGACGAGGCGGCAGGCCTCGGTGAGCACGTGGTCCAGGTCCTCGCTGCCCAGGGCGAACTCGCCGAAATCGGCGAGCACCCGCTGGCGCTTCATCGCCCGGGCGGGGTCGAACCGGGCGGGGTCTGGCATGGCGGCTCCTGGGCCTGGGCGCCGGAAGTCCCGGGCGCGGGGCCCAAGCCCGAGTCTCAGGCGAGGCCCAAGGTCGCGGGCCTGCGGCAAACCGTCAATCACATGGGTGATACGGCGTCCCGTCGACGGGTTCGCAGGGTCGGGACGACAAAGACGGGGCCCTCTCCTTCGGGAGAGGGGACGCGAGGGTGCGCAAGTCCGGCACCCCCTGTGTTTCTGGATCCCGGGCTCCGCTGCGCGGCCCCGGGATGACGGGGTGCTGCAAGGGGGTTTTCAACCAGCAGGTCCGGATCTGCGATCGCCCTGCCTCGGGTGCGTGGCCCCCTACCCGCCCCCGCCCTTCGGCCGGCGCAGTTCGAACCGGGTCTCGGACTCGGCGGTGAAGTAGTCGAAGGCGCCGCCGCGCAGGATCGGCCGCATGGCGCCGGTATCGACGAGGCCGTCCCTGATGAAGCGGTCGTCGATGTAGATCGAGACCACCTGCCCGATCACCAGGAAATGCGAGGCGTCGCTGCCGTCGAGGGGGGTGAGCGGCACCGTCTGGAGCCACTTGCATTCCACGGCGGCCGGCGATTCGGCGACGCGGGGCGGGCGGACCTTGCGCGACGGCGCCGGGGTCAGCCCCGCATGGGCGAACTCGCTCTGGCCCCGGGGCAGCGGGGCCGAGGTGGCGTTCACCGCCTCGCGCAGGTCGAAGGTCGCGACGTTGCAGACGAACTCGCCGCCCTCCTCCGCGAAGGTCATCGCGTCCTTGCGCCCCGACGAGGAGAACATGACCATGTCGGGGCCGGCCGCCACGAGGTTGAAGTAGGAATAGGGCGCGAGGTTCACCGCCCCCGTCCGGTCCATGGCGCTGATCCAGCCGATCGGGCGCGGGGCCACCAGGGCCTTCAGGGGATTGTGGGGCAGCGTCCGGTTCTCGGAATCGTAATGCATGGCGCCCTCAGAGCCGGGTGACGATGTCGGCGAGGTCCGGGCGGGGCCGGTCGGGCGGCACCTCCCCCGCGCGCCCCACATGGATGAAGCCCGCCAGACGCTCGCTCGGCTCCAGGCCGAGCGCGTCGAGGATGCGCCGGTCATAGGCGAACCACTCGGTGAGCCAGGCGGTGGCGAACCCGGAGGCGTTGGCCGCCACGACGAGGTTCATCGCCACCGCGCCCGCCGAGAGCACCTGCTCCCATTCGGGGATCTTCACGTGCGGCCCGGCCCGCGAGACCACCGCCACCACCAGGGGCGCCAGCGCGAGGCGGTTGCCCTCCAGCGCGAGGCGGGCGGCGTCGGCCTCCGGATGGTCGTCGGCATAGGCCTGCGCGATGATCGCGCCGACCCGGCTGCGGGCCTCCCCGGCGATCACCAGGAAGCGCCAGGGCGCGAGCTTGCCGTGGTCCGGCACCCGCGCGGCGATCGCCAGGATCGCGTCGAGTTCGGCGGGATTCGGCCCCGGCTCCTCCAGGCGGAGCGGCGGGACGGAGCGGCGGGTGCGCAGGAGGTCGAGGGTGGCGTTCATGGAAACCCCGGGACAGGATCGGAGAGGGGGACGGGGCGGCGCCGTCCTTCGGGCCCTGCCGCCGCGCGCTCGGCGTCGAGAGCTTGCCATCGCGGCCTTGCCGCCGCCATGGTCCGGCGCCAGAGGCGGGGACCGGTCGAGACATGTCGCGCCGGGCGCGGACGAGACAGGGTGCGCCGGGCGCGGACCAGACATGGCGCGCCGGGCGCGGACCAGACATGGCGCGCCGGGCGCGGATTGGCAACGCCGGACGGGATGCGGGGAGAGTGCGGAATGGCGCGGGCGGGGAACGGATCGAGCCTTCCGGGCGGCGCTGCCCTCGCGTGCTGCGCCCTCCTGCGCCTCGTCGCGCCCGCCGGCGCCCAGGATGGCGGCTTCCAGAACCGGATCGGGCCCAATCTCCCCTCGCCCTCCATGCCTTCTCCCGCCATGCCTTCCCCTGCCATGCCTGCCCCCGCCCTGCCGTCTTCCGGGATGTCCGGGCCGGGCGTGCCGCCGCTGCCGAATGAGGCGAGCGCGGCCCTGACCCTCGCGGCGGTGTTCGCGGGCGGCGACAAGCCCCTGCGCTCGGGGCTGGCCTGGCGGGTCTACGAGGACCGGGCGGACGCCCGGCCCGGCATCGTCGCCCGTTCGGAGGCCGCCGAGCCGAGCTTCACCCTGGCGCCGGGCACCTACGTCGCCACCGTGACCTACGGCTTCGCCAGCGCCTCGCGCCGCGTGGTGATGGCGGGCCAGCCCGTCTCCGAGCAGCTCAAGGTCAATGCCGGCGCGCTCCGGCTCTCGGGCGCCATCGGCGACGTGAAGCTGAGCCCCGACCAGCTCGCCTTCTCGGTCTTCGTGCCGATCGGGACGAACTCCGAGGGCCGCCTCGTGCGCAGCGGCGTCAAGGCGGGGGAACTCCTGCGCCTGCCCGAGGGCACCTATCACGTGGTCTCGACCTATGGCGGCTCCAACGCGATCCAGCGCGCCGACCTCAAGGTGGAGAACGGCAAGGTCACGGACGCCACCCTCAACCACCGGGCCGCCACCCTGACCCTGAAGCTGGTCGCCGCCGAGGGCGCCGAGGCCTTCGCCGGCACCGCCTTCTCGGTGCTGACGCCGGGCGGCGACACCATCCGCGAGGCCATCGGCGCCTTCCCGCAGGTCACCCTGGCGGAGGGCGACTACGTCCTCATCGCCCGCCACGACGGGCAGGTCTACACCCGCGAGTTCAAGGTCGAGAGCGGCCTGAACCGCGACGTCGAGGTCCTCGCCAAGGCGAGCTGACCGCGGGTCACCGGCGGACCGGCACCGCGCAAGCCGCGCCGCGGGAGTTTTACACCGCGATGCGGCGCATCCGGGCCCGCGATGCGGTCCCATGCGCCGCCTGATGCAGCCGCCCGTGCCGGATGATGCACCGAATCAGGGCGTCGGGGCTTCGCCGTGCTTCGCGTCCAGGGCGACATCTTCGCTCGGCACGCCCTCGGCCACCGCCTCCGCGCGAATGCGATCCGGGGCGGTGGCCTCCGCCACCAGGGCGGCCAGGGTCTCGTCGAGCCCGCCGGTGCGGGTGTGCTGGCTGCCCAGCCGCCGCACCGAGACCGTGCGCTCCTCGCCCTCCTTGCGGCCCACCACCAGCATCACCGGAACCTTGGCCAGGGAGTGCTCGCGGACCTTGTAGTTGATCTTCTCGTTGCGCAGGTCCGACTCCACCCGCAGCCCGAGGCGCGTCGCGGCGGCGACCACCTCGCGCGCATAGGGGTCGGCATCCCCCGTGATGGTGGCGACCACCACCTGCACCGGCGCCAGCCAGAGCGGGAAATGCCCGGCGAAGTGCTCGATCAGGATCCCCGTGAACCGCTCCAGCGAGCCGCAGATGGCGCGGTGGACCATGACGGGCGGCTTCTTGCCGCTCTCGGCGTCGACGTAGAAGGCGCCGAAGCGCTCCGGCAAGTTGAAGTCGACCTGCGTGGTGCCGCACTGCCAGTCGCGCCCGATGGCGTCGCGCAGCACGTACTCGAATTTCGGCCCGTAGAAGGCGCCCTCCCCCGGGTTGATCGCGGTCCTGATCCGCCCGGCCGACTGCTCCTCGATCTGGGCCAGCACCCGGGTCATGACCTCCTCGGCATGGTCCCAGAGCGCGTCCGAACCGACCCGCTTCTCGGGGCGGGTCGAGAGCTTCACCACGATCTCGCCGAAGCCGAAATCGGCGTAGGTGGAGAGGATCAGGTCGTTGATCTTGAGGCACTCGTCGGCCAGCTGGTCCTCGGTGCAGAAGATGTGCGCGTCGTCCTGGGTGAAGCCGCGCACCCGCATCAGGCCGTGCATGGCCCCCGACGGTTCGTAGCGGTGGACCACGCCGAATTCGGCCATGCGCAGCGGCAGATCGCGGTAGGACTTCAGGCCGTGCTTGAAGATCATCACGTGCCCGGGGCAGTTCATCGGCTTCAACGCGAACCAGCGCTTGTCCTCGGCCTCGTCGCCGGCGCTCTGGGCCGCGAACATGTTCTCCCGGTACCAGCCCCAGTGGCCGGAGGTCTCCCACAGGGCCTTGTCGAGGATCTGGGGGGCGTTGACTTCTTGGTAGTCGCCACGCAGGCGCCGGCGCATGTAGGCGATCAGCTCCTGGAACACGGTCCAGCCCTTGGCGTGCCAGAACACGACGCCCGGCCCCTCCTCCTGGAAGTGGAACAGGTCCATCTCGCGCCCCAGGCGCCGGTGGTCGCGGCGCTCGGCCTCCTCCAGGCGGTGCAGGTAGGCGTCGAGGTCCTCCTTGGTGGCCCAGGCGGTGCCGTAGATGCGGGTCAGCATCGGGTTGTTGGAATCGCCCCGCCAATAGGCGCCCGCCACCTTCATCAGCTTGAAGGCGGTGCCGACCTTGCCCGTCGAGGTCATGTGCGGGCCACGGCAGAGGTCGAACCAGTCGCCCTGCCGGTAGACCTTGAGGTCCTCGCCCGGCGGGATCGCATCGACCAGCTCGACCTTGTAGGTCTCACCCTTCTCCGCGAAGAGCGCCCGGATGTCGTCGCGCTTCCAGACCTCCTTCGTGAAGGGGGCGTCGCGCGCGATCAACTCGCGCATCTTCGCCTCGATCTTCGGGAAGTCCTCCGGCGTGAAGGGCTCGTCCTTGGCAAAGTCGTAGTAGAAGCCGTTCTCGATCACCGGCCCGATGGTGACCTGCGTGCCCGGCCACAGGGCCTGCACCGCCTCGGCCAGCACGTGGGCGCAATCGTGCCGGATCAGCTCCAGGCTGCGCGGGTCGGTGCGGTCGAGGAACTCGATGCGGGCATCCTGCTCCACGAGGTCGTCGAGGTCGCGCACGGTGCCGTCCAGCGCCATCGCGACGGTGCGCTTGGCCAGCGACTTGGCGATACCCTCGACGATGGCGCGTCCGGTGATCGCGGCCTCGTAGCTGCGGGTGTTGCCGTCGGGGAAGGTCAGGGTCGGCATGGCCGGTGGGCTCCTGGGAGGCTCACTCCTGCGTACGCGGCAGGTAAGCGGGGGCGGGTTGGGCGGGACGGGATCGGGGCGACCGCCGACGCGGCGCCGCGCCGGGCCGTTTAGACCCATTCGCGGCGCGAAGGAACGCGAAACCGCAGGCGGTCCCGGTCCGCCCTCGGGCCTGACAATTCTCGAGGATCCTCAATCACCGCGTCTCGCGGTAGCGGCCGATCAATTGACAACGTGGGCGCGAGGCGACTGATGCTGGCCCGTGGCCGCGCTCGCGCGCACGGTCGAGAGCAAGAAAAAATCCACGCCACAGCCGAAAAGTCCGGTCCTGACGGGGCGAAGGGCTTTCGCCGGGAGACACGCTCATGCCGAGCCCAGCACAGACGGCACATCCCGAGGGCATCGCGGGCAGCACGACGGCGCCCCGGCCGGGCGGACAGGCTGCGCGGTTCTGGCCGCAGGGCTGGTGGCGCCTCGTCGACATCCAGATCGGCATCATCCCGCTGCCGGTCTACCTGATCCTGGTGGGCCTGCTCTGGGTGCTGACCGCCGAGGGCGAGATCAAGGCCGATGCGCCGACGATGATCGCCGTCCTGGTGCTCGGCGGCTTCACCTGCGCGGAGATCGGCAAGCGCCTGCCGGTGCTGCGCCAGATCGGGGCGGGGGCGATCTTCGCCACCTTCATCCCCTCCGCGCTGGTCTACTACGCGCTGATCCCGGGGCCGATCGTCAAGGCGATCACGGATTTCACCAAATTCACCAACTTCCTCTATCTCTACATCGCGGCGATCATCGTCGGCAGCATCCTGGGCATGGACCGGGCGGTGCTGATCAAGGGCTTCCTCAAGATCTTCGTGCCCCTCGGCCTCGGCTCCCTGGCGGCCGCTTGCGTCGGCACCCTGGTGGGCACGCTGCTCGGGCTCGGGGCGCACCACACATTCTTCTTCATCGTCGTGCCGATCATGGCCGGCGGCGTCGGCGAGGGCGCGATTCCCCTCTCCATCGGCTACGGCGGCATCCTCGGAATCCCGCAGGGCGACGTCTTCGCCCAGGTGCTGCCGCCGGTGATGCTGGGCAGCCTCACGGCGATCATCCTGGCCGGCACCCTCAACTGGGTCGGCAAGCGCAAGCCCCACCTCACCGGCGAGGGCCGGCTGCAGCCCGACACCGAGAACGACATGGAAGCGGCCCGGCCCGCGGAGACCGGCCCGATCGACGCCGCCACCGTGGCGGCGGCCGGCCTCACGGCGGTGACGCTCTATCTCCTCGGCGTGATGTGCCACCACCTCACCGGCCTGCCCGCCCCCGTGGCGATGCTCTTCCTGGCGGTGCTGGCCAAGCTCGCCAGCGCGGTCTCGCCCCGGCTCCAGGCCGGCGGCTTCATCGTCTACAAGTTCGTGCAGGTCGGCATGACCTACCCGCTGCTCTTCGCCATCGGCGTCTCGCTGACGCCCTGGGACAAGCTGGTCGCGGCCTTCACGCTTCCGAACCTCATCACCATCGTGGCCACCGTCGTCACCCTGATGGGGACCGGCTACCTCGTCGGGCGCCGCCTCGGCATGTATCCGATCGAGGCCGCTATCGTGAACGCCTGCCACAGCGGCCAGGGCGGCACCGGCGATGTCGCAATCCTCACCGCCGCCAACCGGATGGCGCTGATGCCCTTCGCCCAGATCGCCACCCGCATCGGCGGCGCGCTCATGGTCACGGGAACCCTGGTGTTCCTGAAGTGGATCACCGCGGCGCCGGTCTGAGCCTTGCGCCCGGACTTCGGGCCAAGGCCTTGAATCCAGACCTTGGCTCGGCCTCCGCACCCCGTGGCGGAACGCGGGTCTCCGGGATTTCGAGGAGGTCCGGGGGCGCCGCCTCGTTCGGCGCTATCACGCGATCGTGATCGAATGTTCGCGGCCCATCGTCGGATCTCAACTGGATTCATGCGGTCCGCGTGCAATCGACCGGTCCGGATAAACGGGCTTTAAGAAATGCCGGACTAGCGATGATTGGATCAGGCTGAAGGGCAAAATGCTCTGAAGGGCGATTGAGCAGACCTGCTCCCGGGCAGGTCTGGCATGTTTCGATAGCATATCAATCTAATGAACATGACGGACCAAGAGGAGGCAGATCAGGGCGGAGCGCTGCTCAGCCAGGTCGAGGCTGAGCTTCGGCGACCCTGGACGAGGATCAACTTCGCTCCTGCGGTCGAAGGTCTGTATCAGGGCGCGATCGAGCGGGCCCGCACGCGGCATTACATCCTCTGCCATCTCTCGGGGCTGATGGTGTTCGATCTGTTCGTCTTCATCAACGCCCTGGTCATCCCCGATGTCCTCGTGCCGACGATGATCGTCGATTTCGTGGTCCTGACCCCGTCGCTGCTCGTTCTGGTCTGGCTGATGCACCGGCGGATCGTGCCCGCGACCGTCGCCAGCACGGCCTTCCTGTTCCCGATCCTCCTCGCGATGCTGGGCCTGATGCTGGCCTCGCGTGCTCAGAACGCCGTGATGGTCGCCTTCGCGATCCCGATGATCATGGTCTATGCGAGTATCGCCCTGCCGCTTCCGGTTCTGCAGGCGGGCATCGTTTCGCTCGGCGCCACGCTCCTCACGGCCTTCGCGGTGGCCCTTCACCCCGGCTTCGATCTCGGGGGCGGCCTCTTCGCGGTCATGCTCAACGCCTCGATGGCGGCCTACCTGATCGTCGCCGCGTTCCGCAACGAGATCAACGAGCGCCGCTTCTACCTCCTGGGCCTGCGTGACACCCTGCATTCCGAGGGTCTGCGCACGTGGAACCGGAGGCTGCTCAGCCTGTCCGACACTGATGGACTGACCGGCGTCGGCAACCGCCGGTCGTTCGATGCCCGCCTGGAGGCCGCCTGGCAGCGCAACGGTCTCTCCGAGGCGCCCGTCGCCCTGATGATGATCGACATCGACAACTTCAAGCGTCTCAACGACACCTACGGGCATCTCGGCGGCGACGAGTGCCTGCGCGAGGTGGCCGGGATCGTCGGCCGGACGATACGCAGCCCGGCCGCGACCACCTTCCGCTACGGCGGGGAGGAATTCGCCGTGATCCTGAGCGGACCGGAGGCCGAGCGGGTCGGCCTGATCGCGGAGCGCATCCGGGTTGCGGTCGAGGCCGCCCGCATCAGCCTCCCGAGCGGCCCGCCCGGAGGACTCGGCGTCACCGTGAGCATCGGGTGCGCCGCGATGGTGCCGGATGCCGGTCTGCCGCAGCAGACCCTGATCTCCATCGCCGATGCGGCCCTGTACAGGGCCAAGCAGAAGGGACGGAACCGGGTTCAGGTCGGACCCGTCGATCCCGGCACGGCCCTGCAGGTCGCCTGAGACTCCGGTCCGTTGACGCCTCGCCAGCGCCCATAGGTCCAGGGCCTGAACCAGGCGGCGCGCGCCGGCAGCGTCTCCGGCACGAGATCGATGCCGTGGGTGCCGAAGGGGCCGCAGCGGCAGATCCGCGAGAAGCCGATCCAGCTCCCGGCCCAGATTCCGTGTCGCTGGATCGCTTCGTCGGTGTAGCTGGAGCACGAGGGCCAGTGTCGGCACTGCCGCCCGATCAGGCTTGACAGGGTGAGCTGGTAGCCCCGGATCGCCCCATGGGCGAAACGGCGGAGCAGGAGCTTCGATGTCATGCCCTACTCAGCCGCCACCACGCCAGCCTCGATTCGGTCGAGGGCGTCCACCACCGCGTCGAAGGTCAGGAGCGTCGAAGCGTGACGGGCCTTGAAGTCGCGCACCGGCTCCAGCACCGCGAAGTCCGCCCACTCGCCCGCGGGCGCCGGACCGTTTTCCTTGAGCATCCGCCGCATCTCGGCGCGGACCGCGCGCAATTCTTCGGCCGTGGCGCCGACCACGTGACGTGCCATCAGCGAGGACGAGGCCTGGCCGAGCGCGCAGGCCTTCACCTCGTGGGCAAAATCGGTGACCCGGCCGTCCGCCACCGCAAGGTCCACCGTGACGGTGGAGCCGCAAAGCTTCGAATGCGCGGTGGCGCTGGCATCCGGGGCGGCCAGACGCCCGAGACGCGGGATGTCGGCGGCCAGTTCGAGGATGCGACGGTTGTAGATGTCGTCGAGCATGGCATTCCGTTCCACTTGCCGTTCCGCCGGGACGACCGGACGCGAAGCCGGCTTCCGATCCCGGAGGTCTGATCCGCTCGGGCCGCATTGCGCGACGGCGCGATAACGACGATATAGGCCCCCACGCACCGTTTCGCGAGGAGGCGGCTCGTCGACCCGGGCCGCGCCCACGGCCAGGGTTGCGCCACGGCAGACGGCACCGTCCGGGCATCGGCCGCCCTCCGGCCCCATGGTTCGACGATGTACGCAAAGCCTGACAGCCACCCGATGACGACCCGGATCGCCCGGGCGGAAGATGCCATGGATGCCGCGCTCAAATCCCTCTCCTACCGCCTGACCGAGACGGAGGAATCCGGGATGGAACCGACCCGACCGAATGGTGGCCTCGCCGCAATGCGCAACGACAATGCGCGCACCACCGAGCTGCCCGTACCCACCGCGCCCGAGATCGTTCCGGAAATCGCGCCCCTTCCTCCGTCCGCCCAGCGGGTGCCGGAGGCCATCGCCACCGGCCGCCCGAGCCGTGAGGAGGCCGAGGCCGCCGTGCGTACGCTCCTGCGCTGGGCCGGCGACGACCCGAACCGCGAGGGCCTGCGCGACACCCCGGCGCGGGTGGTGAAGGCCTACGGCCAGATCTTCGGCGGCTACAGCCAGGATGCCGATGCGCTCCTGGAGCGAGTCTTCGAGGAGGTCGAGGGCTATTCCGACATCGTGCTCGTGCGCGACATCCCGTTCTACTCCCATTGCGAGCACCACATGGTGCCCTTCATGGGGCTGGCGCACATCGCCTATTACCCGACCAAGGGGGTCGTCGGCCTCTCGAAGCTCGCCCGCGTGGTGGACACCTTCGCCCGCCGCCTGCAGACCCAGGAGACCATGACGGCGCAGATCGCCGACGTGATCGAGAGCATCCTGAAGCCGCGCGGCATCGCCGTGATGGTGGAGGCCGAGCATCTCTGCATGGCGATGCGCGGCGTCCAGAAAGCCGGCGTCTCGACCATCACCACTCAGTTCCGGGGCGCGTTCCGGAACGACGCCAACGAGCAGGTCCGCTTCCTCACCCTCGTGCGCAACAAGTCCTGAGACGCCTGCGATGACGACCGTCCTGCCCGCGCCGGGCACGCGGGCCGAAGTCGAGGAAGGGGCGGTCTTCACCCCCCGCTTCGACGCCCACGGCCTCGTGTCCTGCATCGCCGTCGACGCTACGGATGGGCGGGTGCTCATGCTCGCCCACATGAACGCCGAGTCCCTGGCACGGACCCTGGAAACCGGCGAGGCCTGGTACTGGTCGCGCTCGCGCGGCGAACTCTGGCACAAGGGTGCCACCAGCGGGCAGGTCCAGCGCGTGGTCGAGATGCGGGTCGATTGCGATCAGGACGCCGTGCTGATCCGGGTCGAAGTCGGCGGAGATGGCGGCTGCTGCCACACCGGGCGACGGGCCTGCTTCTATCGCCGCGTCGAGCACGATCCGGCGACCGGCCAGGTGATCCTACGGGGCGCCGATGCCTGATCGAGGCGCGATGCGGACCTGTCCGATGCGGGTCCGGCCCCGCAGCGACGTCTGTGTCCCCTGTCCCTGCGCTTCGTGTCGATGATGTGGGATGGCCTGTCCCCGGGGCCGGCCCGGGTCGAGGTCCGGCAGGTCGCGCCCACGCGCGCGCGCTTTCCCGCCGGTGCCGTCGAGCCCGTGGCGGCGCCCCCAACCCCCGGTCCCCGCATCGGCCTCGCGCTCGGCGGCGGCTCGGCCCGGGGCTGGTCGCAGATCGGGGTGATCGAGGTGCTGGAGGAGGCCGGCATCCACCCGGCCGTGGTGGCGGGCTGCTCCATCGGCGCAGTGGTGGGGGGCTGCTACGCGGCGGGCCAACTCGGCCTGCTCAAGGCCTTCGCCCTGTCGCTGACCCGGCGCAGCGTGATGGGCCTCCTCGACCTTCGGCTCCGCTCCGGCCTCATCGCCGGTGACCGCCTGAAGCGGCGCCTCCAGCACGACCTCGCCGATCGCCGCATCGAGGGCCTGCCGATCCGCTTCGCCAGCGTCGCCACCGACCTCGACAGTGGCGAGGAGGTCTGGCTCACGCGAGGCTGCCTCGTGGAAGCCCTGCGCGCCTCCTACGCCCTGCCGGGCATCTTCCCGCCGGTGCGCTGCGGCGGCCGACTCCTCCTCGACGGGACCCTGGTCAACCCGGTTCCGGTGACGATCGCGCGGGCCCTCGGGGCCGACCTCGTGATCTGCGTGAATCTCAACGGCGACCCGCGCACCGCCGGCGTGCGGGAGGCGGCGCCCGCGCGGGTCACGGCTGAGGCCGTGCTCCCCGTCCCTCGCCGGCCCCGACGCTGGATTCTGCGCCGTCCGGGGCCGCGCGTCACCGAGGTCGAGCGGGCAAACGGCCTCGCCACCCCCGGCATGGCGCGGGTGATGCTCGACGCGTTCAACATCACCCAGGACCGGATCTCGCGGGCACGCCTCGCCGCCGATCCCCCCGATATCGCCATCGTTCCGCGCCTGGCTGGCATGGGCCTATTCGAGTTCCACCGGGCGGCCGAGGGGATCGCCCTCGGCCGCGAGGCGGCGCGCGCCGCCCTGCCGCAGATCCGCAGCCTCGCCGCGGCCGCCGCCGCGCGGACCTGACGCCGTTCAGGCCATGGTGATGTAGTCGCGCATCGCTTGGTGTTCGGCCTCGACGGCCTCGATCCGGCGCTTCACCACGTCGCCGATGGAGATGAGGCCCGCGAGACGGCCCGCCTCGACTACGGGCACGTGGCGGAATCGGCCCTCGGTCATGAGGTGCATCACGTCCTCGATGCTGCTCTCACGGGTGCAGGTGGTGACCTCGGCCGTCATGTGCTCGGAGACCAGAGCGTCGAGCGCGTTGGCTCCCTTGGCGGCCAGCGCCCGCATGATATCGCGTTCGGAGAGGATGCCGCGCACCGCGCCCTCTGCATCGCTGACGACCACGGCGCCGATGCGCTTCTCGGCCAGAAGGTGGATGGCCTCGTCGAGGGTGCGCTGCGGCTCCACCGTGACGACGGAGCGACCCTTCTCGGCGAGGATGCGGGCAACGGTCATGGGCGGGTCCTTTCCTAAGTCTTCAGATTGCCTGGGCGGCCGGGCTCGGGAACGACCGCCGCCCGGCGCTGCATCGCCTGATAGTGTGGCCCTCCCGCCCATATGGCAAGATCCCGCATATCCTCTGGGGGTAGACGGCACCATAATTCAGATGACTGGCCCGGATGGCGCAGTGGTTCAGCGCCGGTAGCGATCGATCAGCGGCAGCAGGAAGAAGCCCGCGATGAAGCCGCCGAGATGCGCGTCCCACGCCACCGACGTCGCTTCGGCCCCAAGCGGCAGGGCGATGACCCCGAACAGGAAGTTCGTCGCGAGCCAGATCGCCAGGAACACCACCGCCGTGCGGTTGCGCATCAGTTCCGGTATCGTCTGGAGGGGCGGCGGGGCGGGCACCTGCCAGGGCTGGCCGCCACCGGCGTACACGGGGGGCGGCCGGAACACGAAGCGTGCCGCCGCCGCCATCAGGGCGGAAACCCCGGCCGAGGCGCCGATCAGGGGGGCCGTGCTCAGCGGGTCGAGGGCGACGTGCAGGATACCGCCCGCCACCGCGCCGACGAGCGCCACGAGGGCGTAGCGCCAGGGACCGTAGCGCCGGGCCACCGGAGAGCCGAAAGCGGCGAGCCAGATGGTGTTGAAGATCACGTGCATCCAGGACCCGTGCAGCAGCGCGTAGGTCGCGAAGGTCCAGGGCATCGCGGCGGGCTCGGCCACCACGTAGTGGGCGAAGGCCTGACGGGCCTGAACCGCTTCAGGGTCGCCGGCCAGGGTCGCGGCGGCCGAGAGCAGGTCCGCGGCACGGGCGGGATCGAGGGCGACGCTCCAGCGTCCGGGGATCAGCGCGAGTTCGATCAGCGCGGTGATGTCCCAGGTATCCGGCAGCACGAATTCGCGCAGACCGTGGATGCCGACGAGCACGCCGATCGACGCGGTGACGACGCCCGGCATGTTGAAGATCGGAACGTGGTCCCGGCGGGGCGGATCGGGGGTGGCATCCATGCCGCCACCATGTCGGCCCCTGACCCGGGGCGGCAACCCCCGCCGGGGCGAAAGAGCGGGAGCCCGCAGAAATGACGCGCCTCGGCTCATGCGATGCTCCGGCCCCAAAGCGTCGGGAGGTGCGGGGCGGGAAAAGCGGAAGGCCACGGCGTGGTGCCCTCTTCCCGAAACGGACGGTGGACAACCCTGCCCAGCCGTTAACCTTGACTGAAACTTAACGGGGCGCGGAAAAGGCGGACGGCATAGGCTGTGCGCCGCACGGAGCCTGATCCTTCGGGCGTGGCCGGAACCGCGTCGAAGATTCCGAATTCGAGACGGTTCATCGCCGGGCCGCGCCAATGTGGGACACCATGAAGCATCCGACCAGCCGCATGCTCCACAGCTACTGGGACCGCCTGCGCCGCGAGCGTGCCGCGCCCGAGCGCAGCGAGATCGAACCGGGCGAGATCCGCACGCTCCTGGCGGACAGCCTGATCCTGGAGGTGGACATGACCCGTGCGGCGGCATCGGTCCGGCTCGCCGGTACCCATGTCTGCGCCCTGTTCGGGCGCGAGTTGCGGGGGCGCGCCTTCGGCGAGATCTGGGGCGTCACCGACGCCGATCCCTGGCGCCTGGTCGAGGCGGTGGCCCTCGATACGGTCGGGGTGGTGGCGGGCCTGCGCGGCACCACGGAGCGCGAGGAGGCCATCGACCTCGAATTGCTGCTGCTGCCCCTGCGCCACCACGGCGAGACCCAGGCGCGCATCCTCGGTGCCCTCAGTCCGACTTGCGTCCCTCACTGGCTCGGGATCCGGCCGGTCACGCGCCTCCAGACGACCTCCATGCGCGTCCTGGGTCACGAAACGTTGGGGCATGAAGCGGCCTCCGGTCGCCCCGATGCCGGGGCGACGCTGCGCAACCTGCCGGAGCCCGCCAACGACACCGCTCCGCTCCGGCGCGGGCATCTGCTCGTCCACCGGGGCGGCCGGGCCTGACCGCGAGGTGTCGTCCGCCGGTTGCAGGGTGGGACGCAGCACGGCTTTTTCCGGACACCCTGAGAGGGCTGAGCAAAGCTTTCGTAACCTGGGGCTCCTAGTATTGGGGGAATGAGTCCTCGATGTGAGCCGTCCCTCCCCCATGATCGAGGCCGCCGTCCGTCCCGCCCCGAAGCCGAGCCGTGAGGCGAGGGCCGCCGACCTGCGCCGCCACCAGCGCGTCAAGGTCTCGCTGCTCGGGCGCTACATGCTCGCGGATCGCCGGGAATTCCCGTGCCAGACCGTGGATATGTCCCCGGGCGGCGTCCGGCTGACCTGCGCCGCCCTCGGCGAGATCGAGGAGCGCGTCGTGCTCTACCTCGAACATATCGGGCGGATCGAGGGGACTATCGCCCGCCTGCTGCCCGGGGGCTTCGCCGTCCGGCTCAGCGCCACCCTGCGCAAGCGCGACAAGATCGCCTCGCAGCTCACCTGGCTCGCCAACCGCGACAGCCTTGGCCTGCCGGAGGGACGGACCCACGAGCGTCTCACGCCCCACGTGACCGGCGTGGTCCTGCGCCTCGAGAGCGGCCGCGAGGTCGCCGCCCGCATCATCGACATCTCCATGTCGGGCGTCGCCCTCACCACCGCCACGGCCCCGCCCCTCGGCACGAGCCTGATGGTCGGGCGCACGCCGGGCCGGGTGGTGCGCTACTTCGAGGGGGGCATCGGCGTGCACTTCATGCTGCCGATCTCCCCTGACCTGTTCCATGAGGGGCTGACGCTCTGAGCGGCCGCCTCCGCGCAGATCGCGGGATCACGGCTCCGTCAACGGGAGGCCCCGGCTGTTCGGGCTCCAATGCAGGTCCGGCGTCGTGCTGAACAGGGCCTTGTGGGCGAGGACCGCGTAGGTGTCGGTCATGCCCGCGATGTAATCCGCGACCCGGCGGGCGATGCGGCCCGGCTCCGCGCCGTCCAGCCCTGCCGACCATTCCTCCGGCATTGCGCCGGGTTCGGCGGTGAACCGCGCGAACAGGTCGGACACGATGACATTGGCCTTGGCCCGCACCGCGAGCACGCCCGGGTGGCGGTACATCCGGGCGAACAGGAAGGTCTTGATCTGCGCATCGGCCTGCGCGATCGCGGGTGAGAAGGCAATGACGGGCGCCGCCGCCCCGCGGATGTCCGCCACCGAGCCGGGGTCCAGGGCTGCGATGCGCCGGGTGCTCTCGGTGATCACGTCCTCCACGAACCGGGTGATGACGCGCCGCGCCAGCTCGTGAATCTTTCGCGATGCTTCGAGGTTCGGGTGGAGATGCGCGATCTCGTCGAGCAGGCCGCGCAGGAACGGCACCTCGGCCAGATCCGTGAAATCGAACAGGCCGGCGCGCAGGCCGTCGTCGAGATCGTGGCTGTCGTAGGCGATGTCGTCGGCGAGCGCCGCCGCCTGCGCCTCCGGCCCGGCGAAGCGGGCGAGTTCGAGGTCGTTGAGGGCGTTGTACTCGAGGATCGCGGCCGGGATACCGCGTTCCGCCCAGCGCGGAGTCGGGCGGCCATCGGCCTCCAGCAGGGGGCCGTTGTGCTTGACGAGGCCCTCCAGGGTCTCCCAGGCGAGGTTGAGCCCGTCGAAGCCGGCATAGCGCCGTTCCAGCCGGGTCACGATGCGCAGGGCCTGGGCATTGTGGTCGAAGCCGCCCTGCGCCGCCATGCAGGCATCGAGGGTATCCTCCCCCGTATGGCCGAAGCAGGTGTGGCCGAGGTCGTGGCTCAGGGCCAGCGCCTCCGCGAGATCCTCGTCGAGGCCCAGGGCCCGGGCGAGCGCCCGGGCGATCTGGCTCACCTCGAGGGTATGGGTGAGCCGCGTCCGGTAATGGTCGCCCTCGTGATGGACGAAGACCTGGGTCTTGTGCTTGAGGCGCCGGAAGGCCGAGGAATGGATGATGCGGTCCCGGTCGCGCTGGAAGTCGCTGCGGGTCGGAGAGACGGCCTCCGGAATGAGACGCCCGCGCGTGGCAGCGGGATCGGTGGCATAGGCCGCCCGCCAGCGCTCGCCGCGCGACCGCTCGCCGCCGGTGTCACGCCCCGCCTGCGCCGTTCCCGCTCTGCCCACCTGCTCCACGTCGCCTCCTCGCCCGAACCGCCCCTCGGCCCCCCGGCGCCACGCCGCGTTGCAGCATCAGGTTGCGAGGCATATCTTGTGTTTCATCGCAGTCCTGGCAATCGACGATTCCCAGCGATCGACGGATCTGGCGACCGACGGATCTCACGAGCATCACGATGGCCGATATCACCCTGACGCCCCGCGCCGCCAAGCGCATCAACGAGATCATGGGAGCCGAGCCCCCCGGGGCTTCCCTGCGGATCAGCGTGAACGGCGGCGGCTGCTCCGGCTTCTCCTACGCCTTCGACATCGAGCGGGCGCGGGCCGCCGACGACATCGCGATCGAGCGCGACGGCGCCACCGTCCTCGTCGATCCGATCTCGCTGGAATACATGAGCGGCGCGACGATCGATTTCGTGAATGACCTGATCGGGCAATCCTTCAAGATCGAGAACCCCCAGGCGACCGCCTCCTGCGGCTGCGGAACCTCGTTCTCGCTCTGAGCCGTTCACGTCGTGATCGGTGCTGCCCGTGATCTGTGCGGCCCGTGATCCTGGGGCGCCGGGTCGCGGCGCGCCGCACTGCGATTGCCTCATGGGTGAAACTGCGGCACGGATGAGCCCCTTCCCCGACGGCGCCCCTGAAGCCAGCGATCCGGATAAGCCCATGACCTGCTCGAAAGGCCGCCCCCTCCGTGCGTGGGCGACCGGCGCCTCGGCCTGCGTCCTCATCCTCCTCGGCGCAGGCCTCGCCGCGCAGCCGCGTCCGGTGCTGGCCCAGGAGGCGGCCTCGGCGGTACAGGACGTGACCCTGCAGGACGTGACCCTCGTCTTCGGCGAAACGGTGCTGCGGGTGCCGCGGCTCACCGCGAGCGGGACCCGTCTCTCGAAGGACGAACTCTCCACCCTGCTGAAGCCCGGTCCGGGCGAGGCCTGGCCGGTGCGCCTGACCCGGCTCGACGCCGCGAGCCTCGTGATCCCGGAACTGCGGGTGGAGCGCGCCGCCTCCGCCGCGGCCGGGCCGGTGGTGACCTATCGCGACGTGGTGGCCCGTGACGTCCGCGCCGGGCGCATCGCCGAACTGACGGCCGCAGGGGCCTCGATCCTCGTCGAGGCCGGGCCGCAGAAGGGCACCGGCACCTATGGCCGCCTGCGTGCGACGGACCTAGACCTCGCGGTGCTGGCGCGCCTCTACGGCGAGCCCGGAGACGGTAAGAGCGCCCTCCAGAGGGTCTACGCCACCTTCTCGATGGAGGATGTGGCCTACGTGGACGCGCGCGGGACCGCCGTCACCATGGCGCGGGTCGAGGGCCGCGACCTCAGCGGCCGCCAGATCCCGGCGACCTGGACCGGGGCGCTCCAGGCGTTCGCCGGCGTCGATTACGAGAGGCTCGCTCCCGTCGAGCGTTCGCGCCTGATGAACCTGGGGGCGGATCTCGCCGAGGCGGTCTCCATCGGTACCCTGGAGGCCACCGGCGTCAGCGTGCAGGAAGCCAAGCCCCGGGATGCCTTCCGCCTGGGCGTCGCGCGGCTCCTGATGACGGGTGCGGGCGCGGCGCTGGAGGACATCACCTTCTCGGGCGCCGACGGCGCCAAGGCTCGCCTCGGCCGGCTCGCCCTGGACGGCTTCTCCCTCGCCCCCACCGTCGCGGCCCTGCGCAAGCTCGCTGCCCTTACCGGCGAGCCCTCGGAAGCCGACCTGCGCCTCCTGGCCCCGACCATCGGCGCCCTCGCCCTGAAGGATCTGAGTCTCGACCTGCCGCCCGAGCCGCATCCCGTCCGTGACCCGGCGGCCAAGGCGCTCGCACCGATGCATGTGGGCCTGCGGGACGCGGCGCTGACGCTGGCCCCCCCGCGCGACGGGGTGCCGACCGCCGGTCGCCTCAGCCTGTCGGGCCTGACCCTGCCGGCCTCGGCGGTGGAAGGGGTGCCGGGTCTCGGCTCGCTCGGCCTCTACGGTTACCGCGACCTCGATCTGAACCTCGTGGCGGACACCTCCTGGGACGCGGCCACCAAGGAACTGAAGCTCGGCGAGGTCTCC
The DNA here is from genome assembly GCF_025813715.1 of Methylobacterium sp. FF17. Classification (NCBI taxonomy): domain Bacteria; kingdom Pseudomonadati; phylum Pseudomonadota; class Alphaproteobacteria; order Hyphomicrobiales; family Methylobacteriaceae; genus Methylobacterium; species Methylobacterium flocculans. The sequence continues at coordinate 4,618,982 of NZ_CP107532.1, read as the reverse complement.
GTCTCGGGCAAGGACATGGGCTCCGTGCGCATCAACGGCATGCTCGGCGGCATCGGCCCGGAGGTGTTCAATCCGGATGTCGCCATATCGAGCTTCGCGATGCTCTCGGCCACGGCCAAGGCCATGGACCTCACCATCGAGAATGGCGGCCTGTTCGACCGCTTCATCGCGGCGCAGTCGAAGGTGCTCAGCCTCAAGCCCGAGGAGTTGAAGCAGGAATACGTCACTGCGAGCGTCTTCGGCGTGCCGGCGATCCTCGGCAATTCGGTCGGCGCCAAGGCGGTCGGTGCCGCCATGGGCCAGTTCGTCACCAAGCCCGGCACCCTGTCGCTGAGCCTCCGCCCCAAGAACGGCACCGGCATCGGCATGCTGGAATTCGGCGCGGCCCTGACCCCGGCGGCCCTGTTCGACCGGCTCGAGGTCAACGCGAAGGCCAATTGAGGCCAGGTCAATCGAGGCGAGGCTGACCTTGAGCCGGTCCGGTTAAACTCGGGCCCGCGGGTCGGTACGCTGGCCTCGTGCCTTCAGCGGGCTTCTGCCCGGGCGAGTTCCCGGCCCTCGCGACGCGGATCACCCGATCCTTCGGGAGCCGGCGGGTGAGACCCGCGCTGGCGAACCGCTGCGGATCGGTCCCGCTCGCGAGGAAGCCGCGCGTTGGTCAAAGGGGCTCGCCGTCGATCCCCCGGCGGGCACCCTCGGCGCGGGTTCACGCCAGTTCGCGCACCACCACTCGGCCGCGCTCGGCCGAGAGCGCGAGGCGGCCGCTCTTGAGGGCGAGCGCCTTCTCCCCGAACAGGGTCCGGCGCCAGCCGTGCAGCACCGGCACGTCGGCGTCGTCGTCCTCCGCGATGGCTTCGAGATCGTCCACCGTGGCGATGATCTTCGGGGCAACGCCCTCGGTCTCGCACACGGCCTTGAGCAGCACCTTGAGCAGCTCGACCAGCGCGCCGTTGCCGCCCCGGCTACGGGTACGCTCAGGCAGGGCGATGTCGGACAGGTCGCGGACGAAGCCCCGCTCCACTGCCGCGAGGATGTCGGTGCCGGTGCGCGAGCGCTCGAAGCCGGCCGGGATCGAGCGCAGGCGCCCGAGCGCCTCGACGCTGCGCGGGGCCGAGGTCGCGACATCGATCACCGCCTCGTCCTTGAGGATGCGCCCGCGCGGCACGTTGCGGCTCTGCGCCTCGCGCTCGCGCCAGGCGGCGACCTCCATCAGAACGGCGATCTCGCGGGGCTTGCGCATCCGCCCCGAGAGACGACGCCACGCGGAGGCCGGATCGGCCCGGTAGGTCTCCGGCGAGGTGAGCACGCTCATCTCCTCGTCCAGCCACTCGCCGCGGTCGGTGGAGAGGAGCTGGCCCGCCAGCACCTCGTAGACCTTCACGAGGTGGGTCACGTCCGAGAGGGCGTAGCTCAGCTGCGCGTCGGAGAGCGGCCGGCGCGACCAGTCGGTGAAGCGCGAGGACTTGTCGACCTTCGCCTTGGCGACGTCGTTGACGAGCTGCTCGTAGGAGACCGAATCGCCGTAGCCGCAGACCATCGCGGCGACCTGCGTGTCGAAGAACGGCTGCGGCAGCAGGCCCCCGAGGAGCCAGATGATCTCAAGGTCCTGGCGGGCGGAATGGAACACCTTCACCACGCCCTCGTCGGCCATCAGCGCAAAGAAGGGCGCGAGGTCGAGCCCGGCGGCCAGGGGGTCGACGAGCACGCCCGTCCCGTCCGGTGACGCCATCTGGATGAGGCAGAGCTTGGGATAGTAGGTCGTCTCGCGCATGAACTCCGTGTCGACCGTCACGAAGGGATGCGCGGAGAGGCGGGTGCAGGCCTCGGCCAGGTCCGCTGTGGTGGTGATCAGATCCATGGATCGGCTATACCGAAGGTTCTCGCCTCAGGCGAGGGAGCCCGGCGCGCGTCCCCGGAATTCCCGTTTCCGGGGACGCGCGCTGACGTCGAATCGTCAGGCCGCCAGAGGTTTCCCCTGCGGCGGCCGTCTGCCGGCCGCTCGCCGCAGGGCGGTGCGCTCCCGACGCTGCGCCTCGGCCCGGGCCAGCAGCCAGTCGAGGATGCCGGCCTCGATCCGCGTGGCGCTGCCCGGATCGGTGAGCCGGCGGATCCGATCGGCGCGGAATCCGCGATAACCGCCCCGGCCCCGGTCGATGCCGCCGAGCAGCGTCCGACCCGGCCCGAGCTTCAACTCACGGGCGTCCACCCGCCGGGTGCTCCAGGCCCCGCGCGAGTCTTCGTAGACGATCTCGAAGGTGCCTTCGAGCGGCAGGACGCGCCAACGGCCCTCCTGTCGCTCGCTCGCTTCAGGGGCGGGCGCGGGGGGCGCGGGATCCGACGGCGCCTGCCTCATGATCTCGAAAAAAGCGTTGGAATTCATAGGGATGATATGGGGATTGCGAGGCGGATCCGGAAGGGCTCCGCCCCCCGGCGCGAACCCTGTGATGCCGCGTTTCGGGTGTCCCAGCCCTGACGCCCCAACTTGACTTGGCGCCCCCCGCGTGAATGGTGCGCCGCTCAATCCCAAAAGCCCGTGATCCGTCAGCCCGTGATGCAACAGCCCGCCATGCACCGTTATCGGACCCATACCTGCGGGGCGCTCCGGCCGTCCGATGTCGGCGCGAGCGTCCGCCTCTCCGGCTGGTGCCACCGCATCCGCGACCATGGCGGCGTGCTGTTCATCGACCTGCGCGACCATTACGGCCTGACCCAGTGCGTGGTGGACTCCGATTCGAAGGCCTTCCAGGCCGCCAACGCGGCCCGCTCGGAGTGGGTCATCCGCATCGACGGCCGGGTCCGCACGCGGCCCGCCGGCACCGAGAACCCGGACCTGCCCACCGGCACGGTGGAGGTCTATATCGACGACCTCGAGGTGCTCGGCCCCGCAGGCGAGTTGCCGATGCCGGTCTTCGGCGATCACGACTACCCGGAGGAGACGCGGCTCAAGTACCGCTTCCTGGATCTCCGCCGCGAGAAGCTGCATGCCAACATCATGAAGCGCGGCGCGATCATCGATTCGCTGCGCCGCCGGATGCGCGACGGCGGCTTCTTCGAGTTCCAGACCCCGATCCTCACCGCCTCCTCGCCGGAGGGCGCACGCGACTACCTCGTGCCGTCCCGCGTCCACCCCGGGAAATTCTACGCGCTGCCGCAGGCCCCGCAGCAGTTCAAGCAGCTGACGATGATCGCGGGCTTCGACCGCTACTTCCAGATCGCGCCCTGCTTCCGAGACGAGGATGCGCGGGCCGACCGGAGCCCGGGCGAGTTCTACCAGCTCGACATCGAGATGAGCTTCGTCACGCAGGAAGACGTGTTCCAGGCGGTGGAGCCGGTCCTGCGCGACGTCTTCAAGGAATTCGCCGAGGGCAAGCGCGTCACTGAGACCTTCCCGCGCATCCCCTATGCCGAGGCGATGCTGAAGTACGGCGTCGACAAGCCGGACCTGCGCAACCCGCTGATCATCGCCGATGTGACGGACGCGTTCGCCCGCGAGGACGTGGCGTTCAAGGCGTTCAAGGGCGTGATCGCTTCCGGCGGCGTGGTCCGGGCGATCCCCGCCACGGGCGCAGCGACCCAGTCGCGCTCGTTCTTCGACAAGCTCAACGACTTCGCCCGGTCCGAGGGCGCGCCAGGCCTCGGCTACATCATCTTCGAGGACGACAACGGCACGCTCACCGGCAAGGGGCCGATCGCCAAGTTCATTCCGGCCGAGGTCCAGGCGCTGATCGCGGAGAAGACCGGCACGAAGGCCGGCGACGCGGTGTTCTTCTCCGCCGGCACCGAGGGCAAGGCAGCGGCTCTCGCCGGCAAGGCCCGCATCCGCATCGGCGACGAACTGAACCTGTCGGACAAGGACCAGTACGCCTTCTGCTGGATCACCGACTTCCCGATGTACGAGTGGAACGAGGACGAGAAGCGGATCGACTTCTCGCATAACCCGTTCTCGATGCCGAACTTCGATCGGGAGGCGTTCCTGGCGCTGGACCCGTCGGAGGCCGAGACCATCCTGGGCATTAAGGCGTTCCAGTACGACATCGTCTGCAACGGCACCGAGCTGTCCTCGGGCGCCATCCGCAACCATCGCCCCGACGTGATGGAGAAGGCCTTCGGCATCGCCGGCTACGGCGTCGAGGTGCTGGAGGAGAAGTTCGGGGGCATGCTCAACGCCCTGAAGCTCGGCGCCCCCCCGCACGGTGGCATCGCGCCGGGAATCGACCGCATCGTCATGCTGCTCTGCGGCGAGCAGAACCTGCGCGAGGTCGTGCTGTTCCCGATGAACCAGCGCGCCGAGGACCTGATGATGGGCGCTCCGGCCGAGGCCACGCCAAAACAGTTGCGCGAACTTCATATTCGTCTCAACTTGCCCGAGAAAAGTGCCTGAGGCAGTCCGCAGCGTCGGTTTTCCGGACGGGACGGTGGCTTAGGTCGAACTTGATCGATCCGAGTTGTCCATGCGCCCCGCATCCACGAACCCGTTGCTCCCGTGCCGAGCCTGACGGCCGTCGTCGTGACGCATGACAGCGCCGAGAGGTTGCCGGCTTGCCTCGGCGCCCTCGCGGCCGAGCACGTGCGAGCCCTCGTGGTGGACAATGCGAGCCGGGACGGCTCGGTGGCGGTGGCACGCGCTGCCGGAGCCGAGGTGGTGGAGAATACCCGGAACGAGGGGTACGGCCGGGCCAACAACATCGGCGTGGCCGCGGCCATCCGGGCCGAGCGCGTCCTGATCCTGAACCCGGACGTGGTCCTGCAGCCGGGCGCCGTCGGCGCACTCCTGGCTGCCGCGCGCGCCTATCCGGATGCGGGGCTGCTCGCGCCACGGCTGGTGGAACCGGACGGGCGCGTGTTCTTCCAGCCGCGCTCGCTCCTCTCACCCTACCTTGCGAACCCGAAGGGCCGGCGCGCCCTGCCGGAGGGGGACGTCTGTGCGCCGTTCCTCTCCGGCGCCTGCCTGATGGTGCGCCGCGACCTCTTCCTGGCCCTTGGTGGGTTCGACCCCAACATCTTCCTGTTCTACGAGGACGACGATCTCTGCCGCCGGATGACGGATGCGGGGTACGCCCTGGTACATGTCGAGGCGGCGCAGGCCCTGCACGGGCGCGGGTGCTCCTGCGCGCCGGAGCCCGGCCAAGTATTCCGCAGGCGCTGGCATCAAGCCTGGTCGCGGGCCTATGTCTGCGCCAAGTACAGCCTGTCCGATCCAAGCCCGGGGATGCTCGCGATCAACCTGCCGAAGGCGGCCCTGACCGGCCTCGTTCTCCGGCGCGGGCGCTTCGAGCGCTACGCGGGCTCTGCCGCCGGTGCCATCGCAGCCCTGCGCGGCCGGAGCGCCATCGCCCGCGAGGGTCTGCTTCCGGTGGGGGTCGAAGGTCCATGAAGGCCCGAACTCTATGAAGGCCCGAACTCTATGAAGGCCCGAACTCCATGGTGGAACACGCCGCGCGGCGGCACCGTATGACGAAGCCTCTCACCCCCGCCGAAGCCCTCGTCCGCGCCGTCGACGCCCTCGTGGCACAGGGCTTCGCGGTGGTCGCCCGCAACACCCGGGGCGACAGCGTCTACCTCAAGCCCGACGCCTGCGCCTTCGCGCTGCGGGTCTCGAATCACGCCCGCACCCCCAAGCAGCGCAAGAACCATCCCGACGCCATCACCAGCCTCGTGCTGCGCGATCCGACCTCGGAAGCGGCGCTGGAGGCTCAGGTCGCCGTGGCGTTGCGGAATTTCGCCGGGGAGCGGGCGAAGCGGGAGCAGGTGATCGAGCCGTGAGCCGTCTCGATCACGGCGCACGCTCTTCGTGGAGCGATGCCTTTCCCGGTATGGGAGCAGCGTCGGGACGAGCCTCAGCCCTCGGCCGGCGCGTGGTCGCGAAAATAGGGCTCCACAGGGCCCTTCAGCTTCACCGTCATCGGGTTACCGGAGCGGTCCAGCGTCTTGCCGGCCGAGAGGCGGACCCAGCCTTCGCTGACGCAGTATTCCTCGACATTGGTCTTCTCGACCCCCTTGAAGCGGATGCCGATACCGCGCTCGAGCATCTTCTCGTCGTAATACGGGCTGTTGGGATTCACAGCGAGGCGGTCGGGGGGCGTATCGGACATCGTCGCGGACCTTGGGGCGTTTCACGCCGTTCGGTGAGGGGTTCGAGGCCATGCCGGTACGGGATTCGGCGCGTCCCCGCAACGCCGGCTCTCCCGGCGGGGGCAAGGAACGCAATCCCGTCCGCGGTGGAACAAAACCGCCCGATCGTCAGCGTCGGACCGCGATCCGGACGCGACAGCGGCGGCCCCCCGTAGGAGTTTGTACCGATGGGGAAACCGGTCCGTAGGGCGGGCGGGCACGGTCGATCCGGGTTTCCCCGCGCGGGTTGCGCACACCCCGCAGCCGGTGCAACAGGGGCCCCAAGCAAAGATCCCGCCGATGATGGGAGACGCGCTCCGATGCCGGGGCAGCGCGCAATCCTAAGGAGGACGACCATGGGCGACACTATGTCCGACGATCTCAAGTCGGGAGCGCTCGTCTATCACCGCTTGCCGCGCCCCGGGAAACTGGAGATCCAGGCGACGAAGCCGCTGGGCAACCAGCGCGACCTCGCCCTCGCCTATTCGCCCGGCGTGGCCGCCGCCTGCATGGCGATCCACGAGGATCCGCAGGAGGCCGCCACCCTCACCATCCGCCAGAATCTCGTCGCAGTGCTCACCAACGGCACCGCCGTGCTGGGTCTCGGCGATATCGGTCCCCTGGCCTCGAAGCCCGTGATGGAGGGCAAGGCCGTCCTCTTCAAGAAGTTCGCCGGCATCGACGTGTTCGACATCGAGGTCGCCCAGCACGACGTCTCCAAGCTCGTGGATGTGGTCTGCGCTCTGGAGCCGACCTTCGGCGGCATCAACCTCGAGGACATCAAGGCCCCCGAGTGCTTCGAGGTCGAGGAGCAGTGCCGGGCCCGGATGAACATCCCGGTCTTCCACGACGACCAGCACGGTACCGCGATCATCGTGGCGGCCGCCGTCCTCAACGGGCTGGAGCTCGCCGGCAAGCAGCTCTCGGACGTCCGCATCGTCACCTCCGGTGCCGGGGCGGCGGCCCTGGCCTGCCTGAACCTCCTCGTCTCCCTCGGGGCCCGCGTCGAGAACATCACCGTCACCGACATCAAGGGCGTGGTCTACAAGGGCCGGCCCGAGCTGATGGACCGCTGGAAGGACATCTACGCGAAGGAGACCGAGGCCCGGACCCTGGCCGAGGTCATTCCCGGCGCCGACGTGTTCATCGGCCTCTCGGCCGGCGGCGTGCTCAAGCCTGAATACCTCGAGAAGATGGCCGACAAGCCGCTGATCATGGCGCTGGCCAACCCCTACCCCGAGATCATGCCGGATCTGGCGCAGGAGAAGCGCCCCGACGCGATGATCTGCACCGGGCGCTCGGATTTCCCGAACCAAGTCAACAACGTCCTGTGCTTCCCCTACATCTTCCGGGGTGCCCTCGACGTCGGCGCCACCTCGATCAACGAGGAGATGAAGCAGGCGGCCGTGAAGGCCATCGCGGCGCTCGCCCGCGAGACGCCCTCCGACGTCGTTGCCCGCGCCTATGGCGGCGAGGCCCGGCCCTTCGGCCCGCGCTCGCTGATCCCGAGCCCGTTCGACCCGCGCCTGATCCTGCGCATCGCCCCCGCCGTGGCCCAGGCCGCGATGGATTCCGGCGTCGCCGGCCGTCCCCTGGAGAACATCCAGGCCTATACCGACAGTCTCGACCGCTTCGTCCACCGCTCGGGCTTCATCATGAAGCCGATCTTCTCCAAGGCGAAGGAGAACCCCAAGCGGGTGATCTACTCCGAGGGCGAGGACGAGCGCGTGCTGCGTGCCGTCCAGGCCATCGTGGAGGACGGCGTCGCCCGGCCCATCCTGGTCGGCAGGCCCCGCGTGATCGAGACCCGGATCAAGCGCTTCGGTCTCTCGCTGAAGCAGGGCGTCGACTTCGACCTGATCGATCCCGAGGACGATCCGCGCTACCGCGACTACGTCGCCACCTACCTTGAGGCCGCCGGACGGCGCGGCATCACCCCGGACGCCGCCCGTACCCTGGTGCGCACCAACAGCACCGTGATCGGTGCCGTCGCGGTGCGCCGCGGTGAGGCGGACGCGCTGATCTGCGGCCTGGAAGGTCGCTTCGAGACCCGCCTGCGGGTGATCCGCGACGTGATCGGGCTCGCGCCCGGCGTGCTCGATTTCGCCGCCATGAGCCTCATCGTGACCAAGGAGGGCGCCTACTTCCTCGCCGATACCCATGTGCGGTCGGACCCCAGCGCCGAGGAGATCGCGGATGTGGCCGTGGCCTGCGCCGAGCATGTCCGCCGCTTCGGCCTGACCCCGAAGATCGCTCTGCTGAGCCACTCGGATTTCGGCCAGTCGGATTCCCGCTCGGCGGTGAAGATGCGCACTGCCCTCGGGCTGATCCGGGACCGCCGGGCCGACCTCGAGGTCGACGGCGAGATGCAGGCCGATTCCGCCCTGTCCGAGATGATCCGCGACCGGGTGATGCCGGCCTCGCGGCTCAAGGGCGCGGCCAACGTGCTGATCTTGCCGAACCTGGATGCGGCCAACATCGCGTTCCAGTTCGCCAAGGTGCTGGCCGACGCCCTGCCGGTGGGGCCGCTCCTCATCGGCCCGGCCAAGCCGGCCCACATCCTGTCGCCCTCGGTCACCGCGCGCGGCATCGTCAACGTCACGGCCGCCGCCGTGGTCGAGGCGCAGGCGGCGGAGATCGGTGCCGGCGTTCCCCTGGCCGAGCCCGGCGCGGGCCCGACCTCGGCGTGAGGCGCAGGGCGAGGCAGCGGTTCCGCCGCCTCGCCCTGGCGGGCCAAATGCGTTAGCCCTGCTCCGGAGGACAGGGGCGTGCGAGGGCCGGGCCCTCTCCGGCACGCCGTCGCGGGCACGGGAGACACGGATGCAACTCGGCATGATCGGCCTCGGCCGGATGGGCGGCAACATCGTCCGCCGGCTGCTGCGGGACGGGCACGAGGCGGTCGTCTTCGACCAGAACCCGGAGGCCGTGGCCGCCCTGGTGGCGGAAGGCGCGGTGGGGGCGACCAGCCTCGAGGACTTCGTCGCGAAGCTGAGCCTCCCGCGTGCGGCCTGGGTGATGCTCCCGGCCGGCACCATCACCGAGGCCACGGTGAAGACCCTCGGCGGCCTGATGGCCCGGGACGACGTCATCATCGACGGCGGCAATTCCTTCTACAAGGACGACATCCGCCGCGCCGCCGAGCTGAAGCTCGCCGGCCTTCACTACGTCGATGTGGGCACCTCCGGCGGCGTCTGGGGCCTGGAGCGCGGCTACTGCATGATGATCGGCGGCGACACGGCCGCCCTCGAGCGCCTCGACCCGATCTTCAGGACCCTGGCCCCCGGCGTCGGCGACATCCCGAAGACGCCGGGACGCGAGGGGCGCGACCCGCGTGCGGAAGCCGGCTACATCCATGCCGGTCCGAGCGGGGCGGGCCACTTCGTCAAGATGATCCACAACGGCATCGAGTACGGCCTGATGCAGGCCTATGCCGAGGGCTTCGACATCCTCCGGCACGCCAATTCGCCGGACCTGCCGGAGACCCACCGCTTCGACCTCAACATCGGCGACATCGCCGAGGTCTGGCGGCGCGGCAGCGTGGTCTCGTCCTGGCTCCTCGACCTCACCGCCGGGGCGCTGGCGCAGGACGAGCACCTCACCGACTTCTCGGGCTTCGTCGCCGATTCCGGCGAGGGGCGCTGGACCCTGAACGCGGCCATCGAGGAATCGGTGCCGGCCAACGTGCTCTCGGCCGCGCTCTATGCGCGCTTCCGGTCGCGCGAGGAGGCGAGCTTCGCCGACAAGATGCTCTCGGCGATGCGCAAGGGGTTCGGCGGGCACCAGGAGCCGAAGTAGCGCTCCACGCCCGTCCCACCCGCATCGGAGAGCCCGTTTCGATGATCCCCCTCCCCCCGAACGCCGAGATCCTGCCCGATGCCGACGCGGTGGCGGCAGCGGCTGCCGAGCGCCTTGTCGCGCTCTGCGAAAGCGCGCCCCGCTCCGCCATCGGGGTCTGTCTCGCCGGGGGTTCGACGCCCAAGCGCCTCTACGCGCGCCTCGGCGCACCGGATACCCGGCGGCGCTTGCCCTGGAACCGCCTGCACTGGTTCTTCGGGGATGACCGGCTGGTGCCGTGGACGGATGCGGCGAGCAACGTCCGCATGGCGCGCGAAGCCTTCGGGGACGCGCCGATTCCCGAGGGGCATCTCCACGGCATGGACACGCATGGCACGGCCGAGGCGGGCGCCCGCGCCTATGCCGAGACCCTGCGGGCGTTCTACGGCGCCTCCGAACTCGACCCCGCAAGGCCCCTCTTCGACCTCGTCCTGCTCGGCCTCGGGGAGGACGGACACACAGCCTCGCTGTTTCCAGCCAAGCCGGCCCTGGCCGAGCGCCACGCCTGGACGGCACCGGTGCCCGAGGCGGGGCTGGCACCCTTCGTCCCGCGCATTACCCTCACTGTTCCGGCCCTCGCCTCGGCGCGCGAGACCCTGTTTCTCGTGACCGGTGCGGGCAAGCAGGAGCCCCTGCGCCGCCTGGCACGGGGCGAAGACCTGCCCGCGCGCCACGTGCACAGTGTCGGCCGGCTGGTCTGGCTCGTCGACCGGGAGGCGGCGGGCGCCTGAAACCGGCGAAACCTGGTCTTCCGTCCGTAGGCCTCGTGTTCACTTGATAAAAGTTGTTGCCTTACAAGGATCGTTGAGCGAACACTTCGCGATTGCCGGAATGTCCCGGTCTTCGTGACACTGCGCCATGGACGGGGATCTTTCGGGCGGGGACGCGTTCGTCGGCTTGTCCCGACGCTCCGCGCCCCATCGGCGGTGGCGCGGGTCATCCCGCCATCGGATCGGGCCGCTGCGCACCGTGGCCGAAGCGGCGGATCACCCCGTTCTCAGCGGCATCCGCTCGGGCGCCCTGTCCGGCCTCATCATCGTGGCCGTGCTCGGCCTGCCGGTCTTCCTGATCCTCGCCGCGAGGGCGCCGACACCCGGCGCGTTCGAGCCGCAGGCGAAGGTCTGGGCGGCGGGCACGGAGACCGATGCCTCCGTCCGGGTCTGGGCGGAGCCGGCGCCGGCCGCAGCCGCCCTGCCCGTTCCGGTCCGCGCCGCGCTCGTCGAGCCGCCGCGTGGCAGGGCCGGCGAGGAGCGCTCCCCTCTCAGCGTCGACCTGATTCCCGTCCTCGATGACGCGAGCGGCGCCCTCTCGCTGGACGAGCCGGCGGTGACCGTCGCGAAACCGGCCCGGCCGAGCCGTGCGCCGACGGCCCGGCGCGTCTCGGGAACGCCCTGACCCGGCGCGCGAGCCGCCACTCGGCCTCGCACCCGGCATGAGAAAACCCGCCGCGACGGAGCCGGGCGGGTCAGGGGTATCGGCGATTCCAGGGGTCGTCAGGCGACGCGCTGCGCCGTGCTCTGGGCGTTGTCGTTGAGCGTGACGAACATGCCGGCCGACGCGGTCCCGGATGTGGTCAGACCCGACGTGGCATCGTCGGTCAGGAGGGCGAGCATCGGTCCGACAGCGACAGCGGCGAGGCCGAGAACAAACAGGGCGAGCATGGTGGAAGTCCCGGTGACATTGCGATGTCCGTTTATCGCACTGCACAATGGGCTTTGGTATACCACATACCGCAGTGCGGTCATGCAACCGGCGCTTGGCTCCATTCGGCCTGTTCTCGTCCGCTTGGGGCTCCCAGGACCGGCCGCGTTTCCCGCCCCGGATCGTGAGAGCCGGTCTCCGGACTCACCGATGGACGGGCTCGGTCACGAGGGGCGGCAGCGGGAGCAGGTAGTACCCGCCCACCAGCAGGATGGCCGACAGGACGAGCCCCAGCGATGAGACGTACAGGATCGCGAAGACGTCGCGGTTGAAGTCCGCTGTCCGCAGCACGATCGCCGCGAAGGGAATGCTCACCAAGGCGAGGAGGATGGACAGGACCATCTCGGAACCCTTTGTGCGGAACTCTCGACGGGTGGAACGCGGATCGGCGCCTGGATATCCCGCGGGAACGGAAGCCGACGCGCCGTCGAGACGCCGTGACGCCTGAGCCCCCCAGGCCGGTTCGTGCTGGCTTGCCAACCCGAACCGCCCGGGGGGCTCGTCCAGAGGCCTCTTATCTCAGGGGACGCAGGAAGCGGTTTCTCAGCGGCTGGGGGGCTCCTTTGGAACCCCCCCGACGGTATCCGTGCGATCCCGGCCTTTGGCCGGGATCTGGGGTCAGGCGTGCGCCAGGGCGCCGGCGGGCTGGACCGCCCCTTGCGCGGCGTGGTGCCGCTTCAGCATGGGCCGGAGCACCGCGATGGCGAGGAAGGCCGCCACGAGGTCCATGATCGCCACGGTGTAGAGCACGGTCGCCCAGGTGCCGGTGGCCTGCATGAGCAGGTTACCCACGGGTACGAACAGGGCGGCGAAGCCCTTGGCGCAGTAGAGCACGCCGTAGATCTTGCCGATGTGCTTCGAGCCGAAGGTGTCGGCGGCGGTGGCGCTGAAGAGGGAGTACACCTCGCCCCAGGCCAGGAACACGATGCCCGAGAGGATGACGAAGGCCCAGGGGTTGGTGCCGAAGTAGCCCAGGGCCACGATGCCGATGCCCTCCATGGTGAAGGCGATGAACATCGTCTTCTCGCGCCCGATCCGGTCCGAGACGTAGCCGAAGAGCGGCCGCGAGATGCCGTTCATCACCCGGTCGAGCATCAGTGCGAAGGGCAGCGCGGCCATGGCGAAGAAGTACAGGTTGACCTGGAACTCCTTCACGCCGAGATCCTGCGCGATGACGCCGAGCTGGGCCACTGCCATCAGGCCGCCGGTGACCGTGCAGGTGAACATCAGCAGCATGACCCAGAACACCGGCGTGCGCAGGGCCTCGCGCAGGGTGTAGTCGCGCCGGGTCTGCAGCACCTTGGTGGAGAAGGTGACCTCACCCTTGGCGGGCCCGCGCAGGCCGATCGCCGCCAGCATGATGATGCCGCCCTGGATGATGCCGAAGATGAAGAAGGCCTGGGCGTAGCTGCCCTGCGCGATCATGTTGGCGATCGGGATGATCGTCAGGGCCGAGCCCGCGCCGTAGCCGCCCGCCGTCAGGCCGACCGCGAGGCCGCGCTTGTCCGGGAACCACTTCAGCGCATTGTTGATGCAGGTCGCGTAGACGCAGCCGACACCGATGCCGCCCGCCACAGAGCCGGCATAGAAGCCGGTGAGCGAGGTGGCGTAGGAATTGATCACCCAGGCGAGACCCGTCATCAGGCCGCCGAACATGACGACCCGGCTCGGGCCGTACTTGTCGATGAAGTAGCCCTCGATCGGGGTGAGCCAGGTCTGCACGACCACGAAGATCGTGAAGGCGACCTGAATGGCCGCACGATCCCAGCCGAAGGTTTTCTGAATTTCCGGAACGAAGAGAGTCCAAGCGTATTGAATATTCGCCGCCGCGACCATGCAGGCCACGCCGAGTACGAGTTGCAGCCATCGATTGACGGTAGGTTTCGCGGTTGGGGGCGCGGCAGCGGACAGGGCCATGGGTTCTCTCCCTTATGCGACGTTCGGCATGCTTGGCGTTATGCCTGATTTGAACTATAATGCAAATCTGTGGCCTGTATGCTGGTGGTGGCGAATCCACCCAGTACCTCAGTTCGCATGTATGCATTATTTGGTATACCAGGAATGCGTGCAAGCAGAATAATTCAACGCTTGGACGGCATTTTTGCGGATTAAAGACTCCCCCTCCTTCGTTTGCCGTTTCCGCGATGACCCGTTCAGGTTCGGCGCGAAGACTTGCGGCATTCGTTGAAGACTTACAGCATCCGTCGATGACTTGCATCTTCCGCTAAGGTCTCGAATCCCCTGCGGTGAGCCATGCTCGGGGGCTCTGCCCGACCGGGACGACGCCCGCGCGGCATGCGGGGCCTGTCCGAGAAACGACCGACGCCGGTTGGGTATCGCTGACGCAGGGCGAGGCGATCCCGGTATGCGGGTCGTGGCGCTTCGAAGGGGCGGGAAGCGGCCGGACGCAACGCGGCCTCCGGGCCACCGCCGGACGCGGCGATGGGCGGGACGGTCGGATGCCCTCAGGCGAAGTGCTTGGAGAGCTTCAGCCCTTGCGCCTGGTAGTTCGATCCCGCGCCCGAGCCATAGAGCGTGGCGGGGCGCTCGAGCATGCGCTCGTAGACGAGGCGGCCGACGATCTGGCCGTCCTCCAGCAGGAACGGGACGTCGCGCGAGCGGACCTCCAGCACGGCCCGCGCCCCTGCCCCGCCGGCGGCGGCAAAGCCGAAGCCCGGATCGAAGAAGCCGGCGTAATGGACCCGGAACTCGCCCACCAAGGGATCGAACGGCACCATCTCTGCGGCGAAGTCCGGCGGAACCTGCACCGCTTCCTTCGAGGCCAGGATGTAGAACTGGCCGGGATCGAGGATCAGCGCGCGCGAGGCGTCGGCCTGCAGGGGCTCCCAGAAATCGGCGCTGCGGTGGGCGCCCGGCGCGTCGACATCGACGAGGCCGGTATGGCGCCGGGCGCGATAGCCGATCAGGCCCGAGAAGCCGGACAGGTCGATGGAGACGCCGATGCCGCCCTGGAAGGTCGGGGTGGGGGCATCGACCAGGGGCGAGGCGGCGTGGAGGGCCGCCAGATCCGCGTCGGTGAGGCGCGGCTCGCCGCGCCGAAACCGGATCTGCGACAGGCGCGAGCCGGTGCGCACCTTCACCGGGAAGGTGCGGGGCGAGATCTCGGCATAGAGCGGCCCGTGATAGCCGGCCTCCACCTGATCGAAGGCGGCACCCCGATCGGTGATGACGCGGGTGAACACGTCGATGCGGCCCGTCGAGCTCTTCGGGTTGGCGCTGGCCGCGAGGTCCGCCGGCAGGGCGAGGTGCTCCTGCAACTCGGCGATGTAGACGCAGCCCGTCTCCAAGACGGCGCCGTGGGTGAGGTCCATCTCGTGCAGCACGAAGGCCTCGACGCAGGCGGCGACCGTGCGGGCTCCGGGCAGGAAACTGGTGCGCACGCGATAGACCCTGGCCCCCAGGCGCAGGTCCAGGCTCGCGGGCTGAATCTGATCGGGCGCATAGGGTGAGTCGGGCCGGATCGCGCCGGACCGCGTCAGAGCCTCGATCCCCCGTGCGGCCAGGATGCCGTGGCCGCTCGTGGGTGACGTGTCTCGCTTCGCATCCGGCATTCGTCGCACCACCCGCTTTCGACTCGGGCACCGCCCCATCCCTGGGGTTGGAACGCCGCATGGGCCGCAAGTGTCCCCCCGACGCGCTAAGGCCGGGTTAAGCCTCCGGCTCGTCGCGGGTCCGCAGCACGATCCAGGCGAGGGCGAGGCGGGCGATGGCGCCCATGGCGACGAGTCCCGCGAGCGCGCTGGCGAGCAGTGGAAAGCCGATGGGCCAGGCCAGCAGCGCCAGCCCGAACAGGACCGTGCCGAGGCCGGCCCCCGGGCCGAAGGCGAGGACGAGGGAGGGCAGGCCGGCGATGGGCGGCGAGCCGCCCCGCCGCGCGAGCCACGCGCCCGCGATCCGGGCCAGCCCGTCGAGGCCGAGGGCGAGGGCGAGGGCCAGGGCGGCCCAGCCGTTCCGCTCGGGCGACTGCCACGCGAAGGCGCCGGCCAGGATTGCGATCCCGAGGCTTCCGAGGAAGGCCCGGCCGGGGAGCGGAACGGCGCTGCGCGAAACGGTCTCCTCGACCAAGTGAGCGTCCTCGAAGTTGCGCGGGCACCCCCGCATTCGTCACGATTGACGCGGTTTTCGCAGGGCCGTACCACGACGCCCTGGACTTGTCGCGAACCCGGCGCGCCGGGGACACGTCCGGCCAGGGAGGCAGTGACGGCGATGTACAAGGCTCAGACGCGCGGGATCAGCGTGACGGTGATGCCCCGCTTCGTCGAGGAGGAATCCTCGCCGGCCGAGAGCCGCTACTTCTTCGCCTACACGGTCGAGATCGTGAACAACGGCTCCGAGCAGGTCCAGCTGCGCTCGCGCCACTGGCGGATCGTCGACGGGCGCGGCACCACGCAGGAAGTGCGCGGCGCCGGCGTCGTCGGCAAGCAGCCGGTGCTCGAGCCCGGCGAATCGTTCCGCTACACCAGCGGCTGCCCGCTCACCACGCCGGACGGCCTGATGGCCGGCAGCTACACCATGGCGACCGATGCGGGCGAGAGCTTCGAGGCCGAGATCCCCGCCTTCTCCCTCGATTCGCCCCACGTCCGCCGCAGCGTCCATTAGCGTCATGTCCGGCGACGGCTCCCGCCCGGCGACCCTCGATCTGCTGTCGCGGCTCGTCTCGTTCGACACCGAGAGTTCGAAGTCGAATCTCGGGCTGGTCGACTGGGTCACCGAGTACCTCGCCGGCCTCGGCGTCACCGCGCTGCGTGTGCCGAACGCGGCTGGCGACAAGGCGGCCCTGTTCGCCACCATCGGCCCGAACATCGACGGCGGCATCGTGCTCTCCGGGCATACCGACGTCGTGCCGGTGACGGGCCAGGCCTGGAGCGCCGACCCCTTCACCCTGCGGGTGGCGGACGGACGCGCCTACGGACGCGGCGCCGTCGACATGAAGGGGTTCTGCGCCCTGGCGCTCGCGGCGGTCCCGCGCTTTCGCGCCGCCGATCTCAAGCGCCCGATCCACATCCTCCTGTCCTACGACGAGGAGACCACCTGCCTCGGGGTGGCCGACACCATCGCGCGCTTCGGGGGCGACCTGCCGCGTCCGGGCGCCGTGATCGTCGGCGAGCCGACCGACCTGGAGGTGGCCGACGCGCACAAGAGCATCGTCACCTACTTCACCACGGTGCACGGGCACGAGGCGCATTCGGCCAAGCCCATGCTTGGGGCCAACGCCGTGATGGCGGCGGCCGACCTCGTCGCAGAATTGAACCGGATCGCCGACGTGATGATCGCACGGGGCGACGCCTCGGGGCGGTTCGACCCGCCCGCCACCACCGTGCATGTGGGCACCATCTCGGGGGGGACGGCGCGCAACATCCTGCCCAAGATCTGCACATTCCACTGGGAGTTCCGCGGCCTGCCCGACCTCGACATGGGCGAGATTCCGGCGCTCTTCGAGGACAAGGTGCGAACCGTACTGCGGGACCGCCTCAACCGCTACGGTGATTACGGGCGCATCGAGACGGTGGAGGAGGTCTCGGTGCCGGGCCTCGCGCCGGAGCCCGGCTCGGTGGCCGAGCGCCTGGCCCTGCGGGTGGCGGGGCGCAACCACACGATCTCGGTCCCCTACGCCACCGAAGCCGGACGCTTCCAGGGCGCCGGCATCCCGACGGTCGTCTGCGGCCCCGGCTCCATCGATCAGGCGCACCAGCCCGACGAGTACATCACCCTCGCGGCGCTCGAGGCCGGCGAGGCTTTCATGGACCGGCTCATCGCCGAATGCGTGGCACCATGACATCCTTCACACCCCGGACCATCGCGGCCGACGGACCCGTGAAGCTGCGCCCGCTGGAGCGCGAGGACCTGATGTTCGTGCATCAGCTCAACAACAACGACAGCATCATGCGCTACTGGTTCGAGGAGGCCTACGAGTCCTTCGCCGAACTGGCGCAGCTCTACGAGCGCAACATCCACAACCAGACCGAGCGGCGCTTCATCATCGCGAATTCCGACGGGAATCCCGCCGGGCTCGTCGAGCTCGTGGAGATCAACCACCTGCACCGGCGCTGCGAGTTCCAGATCGCGATCCACCCCGCCTTCCAGGGGCAGGGCTACGCCCCCCGCGCCACCCGCATCGCCATGGACTACGCCTTCAGCGTCCTGAACATCCACAAGCTCTACCTGCACGTGGACAAGGACAATGCCCGTGCGGTGCGCATCTACGAGCGCTGCGGTTTCAAGCCCGAAGGCATCCTCAAGGACGAGTTCTTCGTGAACGGCAAGTACCGCGATGCGGTGCGCATGTGCCTGTTCCAGCCCGCCTATCTCGCCCGCCGGGGCGGCGGCGACATCGCCGAGCCGGTGTTGAAGGCCTGATCGCGCGCGGGGCCGGTCCCCTGCGGAGGCCCGATGCCGAGCCCCCGAAGGGCCCGGCACCGGTACGGCTCTCGCGTTGAGTCGGACTCAACGGAGGTCTGCCATCGGGGATCAGTTGCGGCCCGCGCCGCCCTGACCGCCCGTGCGCTCGCCGGCTCCGCCGCCCGTGTTGCCACCACCCATGTCGCCACGGCCCGCCCCGCCGGTCGCGCCGCGCTCGGAGGCGCCTCCGCTGCGGCTGCCCGCGTTCATGGTCCCCCGCTCGGCCCCACCCGAGCGGTCCGCCGCGTTGCGGATGCCCGCACCCTCGCCGGTGCGGTTGCCGTCCATGGCCCGGTCGTTGGAGTCGCGGCCCCGCTCGCCCGTCCGACGCGTGTCGGCATTGCGGATTCCCTCGCGCGACTCGCCCTGCGTGGCACGCACGTCGGTGGTCTCCCGGCCGGTGCGGTCCCGGCGAACGTCGCGCCGCTCCTCAGAGCGTGAGACGGCGTTGCCCCGGAAGCTGCGTTCCTCGAACCGGGCGCCGACGGTGCCGCCGCGCCGCTCCGTCACGCTGAGGCGACGGTATTCCGGCGAGCCGTAGAGGACGCGCTGGCCGCGCACCACCACGTAGCGGGTGCCGGGGCGGCGCGTCGTCTCCTCGACGCGGACGAGGCGGCGATACTGGGGCGACCCGTAGAGCACGCGCTGACCCCGGATGGTGACGTAGCGCCGGCGCGAGCGTTCGACGACGTGATCGCCCCCGCGATGCTCCACCGTGACGAGGCGGCGATATTCCGGCGAGCCGTAGACCACGCGCCGGCCGCCGATGAATACGAAGCGGCCGGAGCGGCGTCCGCCCTCGTAGCGCTCGCTGCGCGATTCGGTGCGGGCCTCGGTGCGAGCTTGGGTCGAAACGCGCTCGCGCTGGTCGCGTTCGCCGATCCGATCCCCGCGCTCGGAGGTCCGGGCCGCCCGATCACCACCGCGCTCGCCCCGCGCGCCGTCCCGGTCGCCGCTGCGCGCCTGCGCGTCGCGGCCCTGGCTCTCCCCGCCCCGGGAGTCCCTGTCCTGCCGGGCGGCGGTGTCGCCGCGCTGACCCGCGTCGCCACGTCCGCCGGCCTCGGCGCGGCCTCCGATCTCGCCGCGGGCGCCCGCGCCCTCGGCGCCAGCTCCGCCCTGGCCACGCCCGGCGGCCCCGTTGCGGGCGCCGGCCTCGCCGTTCCCGGCGGAGGCACCCGCCTGTCCCGCGCCCTGCGCATAGGCCGACGTCGTCATCAGCAGCGCCGTCAAACCGACCACGAATTTCTTCATTGACGTTCCTCCTGAGCCCTTGATGGGCAGATGCGAGAAACCCCAAACGTCGAAATGTCAGAAACGGTTCAAATACAAGCGTCGGATGCGGACCTGACGATTTGCGACGTCTGGTCCTAAATAACAGTCAAGCTTGCCGATACTGGTCGGAGCTTGCGGGCGTGGGCGCCTTCAGCTGCCTGACCGCGCCGCGACTTCGGCTTCCACGGCAGCCGGATCGAGATCGTATCGCCGCGAGCAGAACTCGCAGGTGATGCCGATGCGGCCGTCATCGGCGATCATGTCCCGGCGCTCCTGCTCCGAGAACGCCACGATCATGCCCATCACCCGCTCCGGCGAGCAGCGGCACTGCTCCCGCACGCCTTGCGCTTCGAACACGCGCACGCCGCGCTCGTGGAACAGGCGGTAGAGCAGGCGCTCGGCGGAGACCTCCGGGTCGACGAGTTCGTGGTCCTCGATGGTGGACACGAGGCTGCGCGCCTCCACCCAGGCATCGTCCTCGGGCACCCCTTGAGCGTCGAGGTGGACGTGGCCCTCGGGGATGTCGCCCGGGGGCAGATCGGCGAGCCGCGCCCGGTCGATCGACTGGGGCAGGAACTGCACGAGCAGCCCGCCGGCCCGGTAGGCCGCGGTGCCGCCCGCGAATTGCTCGGCGACCGCGAGGCGCACCTGCGTCGGGATCTGCTCGGACTGGCGGAAATACTGGTGCGCCGCCTCCTCCAGGCTCTGGCCCTCCAGGGCGACGACGCCCTGGTAGCGGCTGCTGGTCGGGCCCTGGTCGATGGTCATGGCCAGATGCCCCTGCCCGATCAGGTCCTGGTCCAGCAGCGGGCCGACGCCCAGGGCCTCCACCCGCGCGGTGTCGAAGCGCGCGGTGGCGCGCAGGCGGTCGGGCGCCTCGAAATCGACGACGATCATCTCAACCGGGCCGTCGGTCTTGGTCTGGAGCTGGAACCGGCCCTCGAACTTCAGCGAGGAGCCGAGGAGCACGGTCAGCGCCGCGGCCTCGCCCAGGAGCCGCGCCACGGCGTCGGGATAGCCGTGCCGGCGCAGGATGGTGTCGACGGCGGGGCCGAGGCGGACCACGCGGCCGCGCACGTCCAGCGCCTCGACGGCGAAGGGCAGCACCACGTCGTCGTCGCCCTCGATGGCGACGGAGGGAAGGTCGTGTGCGGGGGTCGTTCCAGAGGTCATGGCGTCTCCGATCGGGCTCGACGGACGCGAGGGCCGGGCCGCGGACATCCCTGTCCCGCATCGCGGCGGTGCCAGGCAAGCGGGGCGTGGGAAACGCCGACGGAGATCGGCGGCGCACCAGCCGGAACGGCCGCGTTCGTCGCGGCGCCGTGCCCGGCCCTCGGTGAAGGATGAGCCCTATATAGGGACGCGAGCGCGGCCGCGCGACGGCCGCGCCTCGGGAAAGCGTCGTTCAGAGGCCGTTGGCGCGCAGGCACCAGGCCAGGATGCCCTTCTGCGCATGCAGGCGGTTCTCGGCCTCGTCGAAGATCACCGATTGCGGCCCGTCGATGACCTCGGCCGTGACCTCCTCGCCGCGATGGGCCGGCAGGCAATGCATGAAGATCGCGTCGGACCTGGCCGCTGCCATCAGCTTGGCGTCGACCCGGTAGGGCGCGAGGATGTTGTGGCGGTGCTGGTCGTCCTCGTCGCCCATCGAGACCCAGCAATCGGTGACCACCGCGTCGGCACCGTCCACCGCCTCGTAGGCGTCGGTGGTGACGTTGAGGGTCGCGCCTTGCGCCTTCGCCCAGTCCAGCAGGGGCTGGGGCGTCGCCAACTCGGGCGGCGCGGCGATGTTGAGGGTGAAGTCGAAGCGCGCGGCGGCGTGCGCCCAGGAGGCGAGCACGTTGTTGGCGTCCCCCGACCACGCGATGGTGCGGCCCCGGATCGGCCCGCGATGCTCCTCGAAGGTCAGGATGTCGGCCATGATCTGGCACGGGTGCGAGACCTTGGTGAGCGCGTTGATCACCGGCACGGTGGCGTATTCGGCGAGCTCCAGCATCAGGTCGTGGTCGAGGATGCGGATCATGATCGCGTCGACGTAGCGCGAGAGCACCCGGGCGGTGTCGCCCACGGTCTCGCCCCGGCCGAGCTGCATCTCGCCGCCCGTCAGCATCAGGGTCTCGCCCCCGAGTTCGCGCATGCCGACGTCGAACGACACGCGGGTGCGGGTCGAGGGCCGGTCGAACACCATCGCGAGGGTCTTGCCGACGAGCGGACGGTCCTCGGCGCGTTCCCCCTTGCGGCGGCGCGCCTTGATGGCGGCGGCGGCGTCCAGCACCGTGCGCAGCGTCTCGGCCGAGAAATCCTTGAGATCGAGGAAGTGGCGGGTCCCGTGCCCGGTCCCGTTCAGCGTCGTGGTCATCGTTCCGTTCTTTGTCTGCCTGGTCCCGGTCTGGGCATGCCCGGTCTCGGTGCTTCCGGGCTTCGCGTGAGGGGTCTGGACGGCCGTCCGTCCGGTCACTCGGCCGCCCCGCGCAGGCGCGCTCCGAAGCGTCCCGCCGTGGCGTCGAGGCGCTGCGCGGCCTCCGCCACGTCGGCTTCCGTGATGATCAGGGGCGGCAGCAGGCGCACCACGTTGTCGCCCGCCGGGATCACGAGCAGGTGCTCGTCCCGCGCGGCCGCCGCGAACTCGGCATTGAGCACGTTGAGCTTGAGGCCCAGCATCAGGCCCTCGCCGCGGATCTCGGCGATCACGTTGGGGTTCCGGTCCTGCACGGCGGCCAGGCGCTGCTTCAGGATGATGCCCATCCGCTCGACATGGTCGAGGAAGCCTTCGGCCAGCACCACGTCGAGCACCGCGTTGCCCACCGCCATGGCGAGCGGGTTGCCGCCGAAGGTGGTGCCGTGCGTGCCCGCGACCATGCCGCGCGCGGCCTCCGCCGTGGCGAGGCAGACTCCCAGCGGGAAGCCGCCGCCGATGCCTTTGGCCGCGCTCATGATGTCGGGGGTGATGCCCGACCATTCATGCGCGAACAGCCTGCCCGTGCGCCCGACCCCGGTCTGGACCTCGTCCATGATGAGCAGGAGGCCGTGTTCGTCGCAGAGCTCCCGCAGGCGCTGCAGGTCCGCGTACGGGATCACCCGCACGCCGCCCTCGCCCTGGATCGGCTCGATCATCAGGGCCGCCGTCTCTGGGCCGATCGCGGCCTCCAGCGCCGCGAAATCGCCGGTGGGCACCTGGTCGAACCCGTCCACCTTCGGACCGAAGCCCTCGATGTACTTCGCCTGGCCGCCGGCCGCGATGGTGGCGAGCGTCCGCCCGTGGAAGGCGCCCTCGAAGGTGATGATGCGGAAGCGCTCCGGGTGGCCCGCCGCCGCATGGAACTTGCGCGCCATCTTGATGGCGGCCTCGTTGGCCTCCGCCCCCGAATTGGCGAAGAAGGCCACGTCCGCGAAGGTCGCATCCACGAGGCGCCGGCCCAGCCGCTCGCCCTCGGGAATCTCGAACAGGTTCGAGGTGTGCCAGAGCTTCTGGGCCTGGGTGGTGAGGGCCTCCACGAGGTGCGGATGGGCATGGCCCAGCGCGTTCACCGCGATGCCGGCGCCGAAATCGAGGTATCGCTCGCCCCCGCGCGCCACGAGCCATGCGCCCTCGCCGCGCTCGAAGGCGATGGGGGCTCGGGCATAGGTCGGCAGAAGGGCGGATGTCACGATCCCGTCTTCCCGTGTCTGTCGCGGGCACGCGGGACGCGCGACCGCACCAAATGAAAGTGCCGCCTCGGATGGGGCGGCACGCGCGCGATTACTAGAGAAATGCCCAATTCTGTCAACGACAGAGCGCCTTCACATCCCTGACATGCCTGCCGATTAGGCTTTCGTCGGCGGTGTTCGCGCCGTGCCTTGCGCCGTTCTCCCGGACATGCTCAGAGCCGCGCCATATCGGCCCTCCGGCCCCGTCATCTTCACGAGGAATCACCCGCATGAGCTCCGTCACGGAACGCCTGGAAGCCCTCGGGCTCACCCTGCCGAAGGCGGCGGCCCCGGTCGCGAACTACGTCCCCTTCGTGCGCAGCGGCAACCTCGTGGTCGTCTCGGGCCAGATCTGCTTCGGCCCCGATGGCAAGATCGCCCCTGCCCACACGGGCAAGCTCGGCGCCGAGGTCTCGGTGGAAGACGGTGTCGCCGCCGCCCGGCTCTGTGCCCTCGGCGTGCTGGCCCAGGTGCAGGCGGCGGTGGGCGATCTCGACCGGGGCGTCGTGCAGTGCATCCGCCTCGGCGGCTTCATCAACGCGGTGCCGACCTTCGCGGGGCTCGCCGGCATCATGAACGGGGCCTCCGACCTCATGGTGGCGATCCTCGGCGATCGCGGCCGCCACGCCCGCTCCACCGTGGGCGTGGCCGAACTGCCCCTCGACGCGGCCGTCGAGGTCGAGGCGATGTTCGAGGTCAAATGAGCCCCAACGCCCCCGCCTGGCTCACCGCGCGGCCCATCGCCCATCGCGGCCTGCACGACCGGGCGGGCGGCGTACCCGAGAACACTCTGGCGGCGGCCGACGCGGCGATCGCCGGCCGCTACGCCATCGAGTGCGACGTCCAGCTGAGCGCCGACGGCGAGGCCATGGTGTTCCACGACGAGACCCTGGGACGCCTGACCACGGCCGCGGACGCGGTCGGCGCCTGCTCGGCCGAGGCCTTGAGCGCCCTGACGGTGGCGGGGAGCGCCGAGCGCATCCCGGTCCTGCCGGAATTCCTGGCACGGATCGGGGGCCGCACGCCCCTCGTGATCGAGGTGAAGTCCCGCTACACCGGCGACCTGCGGCTGGTGCGGCGGGTGGTCGAATGCGTGGCCGCCTATGACGGCCCGGTGGCGGTCAAATCCTTCGATCCCGGCCTCGTGGCGGCCCTGCGCACCCTCGCCCCGACCCTTCCGCGCGGCATCGTCGCCGAGACCCGCCAGGACGACCCGGCCTACGCCGCCCTATCCCCGAGCCTGCGGCGCTCTCTGCCCGACCTGCTGCATTTCGACGAGACCCGGCCCGACTTCCTGTCCTGGCGGGTGGACGACCTCCCCTGCGCGGCGACCCTCCTGTGCCGGCTGCTCGGCCAGCGCCCGGTGATGACCTGGACCGTGCGCAACGCGGACCAGCGCCGCCATGCCGAAGCCCATGCCGACCAGATGGTGTTCGAGGGGTTCTGCCCGTAGGGCGGGAGCCTTCGGGAACGCGACGCCGGCACCGCGCTCCACGGCATGCGGATTCAGGGCGTCGTAGGCAACCTCGTCGGGTTAGCGTCCGCGCCTGCCCGCGCTGCGGGTTCGCCGGTCCCATCATCGCCCCTGTTCGGCGGGCGCGGTTGGTCGGCGAGCGGCAGCGTGCCTCCGCCGCGAGGCAGGTTCCGAACGGGTCCCTCGAACGCGGACCCTGTCCCTGGGGCGCCCTGCGACGGCGGAGGCCGCGCGCCGCCCTTGGCCCACCTCTCCCGGGCGACTAGATTGCCCGGTGATGGATATTCCCGGCGAGACACCCGGCGCTCCGGCCGAGATCGTGACCGAACTGCAGGTGCGCGCGGTGCCGGGGCTCTCCGGGATCGCCGCGTCCGAGTGGGATGCCTGCGCCACTTCGGCCGAGACCCTCTCGGGGGGCGACGAGACCCACAATCCCTTCGTCTCGCACGCCTTCCTGTCGGCGCTGGAGGAATCCGGCTGCGTCTCCCGCAAGACCGGCTGGCTGCCGCTTCACGTGGCGGTGGAGCGCGAGGGCCGCCTCGTCGGGGTCGCCCCCTGTTACCTGAAGTCCCACAGCCAGGGCGAATACGTCTTTGACCACGGCTGGGCCGATGCGTACGAGCGCGCCGGGGGCAGCTACTACCCGAAGCTCCAGGTGAGCGTTCCCTTCACACCCGTCACCGGCCCACGCTTCCTCATCGCGCCGGGCAACGACGTGAACGAAGCCGCCTCCGCGATCGTGGCTGGCCTGCGCGCCCTGCGGACCGAGACCAAGGCCTCCTCGATCCACGTCACCTTCATGCAGGAGCGGGAATGGGCGCAGGCCGGGGCGCTCGGCTTCCTCGCCCGCGTCGACCAGCAGTTCCACTGGGACAATGCCGGCTACGCCACCTTCGAGGATTTCCTCGGGGCGCTGGCCTCCCGCAAGCGCAAGGCGATCCGGCGCGAGCGCCGCGATGCCCTGGCCAACGGCATCACCATCGAGCACGTCACCGGCGCCGACCTGACCCCGGCCCATTGGGACGCCTTCTACGAATTCTACGCCGACACGGGCGCGCGCAAGTGGGGGCGGCCCTACCTCAACCGCGCGTTCTTCAAGCTCCTGGGCGAGCGCATGCCCGAGCGGGTGCTGCTGGTGATGGCCAAGCGCGAGGGCCGCTACGTCGCCGGCGCCATCAATCTCATCGGCGACGTCGCCCTTTACGGACGCAACTGGGGCTGCGTCGAAGACCACCCCTTCCTGCATTTCGAGGTCTGCTATTATCAGGCCATCGATTTCGCGATCGCGCGCGGGTTGAAGCGTGTCGAGGCCGGCGCGCAAGGCGAGCACAAGCTCGCCCGGGGCTACCGCCCGGTCCTCATGCACTCGGCCCACGACATCGCCGATCCGGCCCTGCGTCGGGCGGTGGCCGATTACTTGGCGCGCGAACGCGAGCACGTGCTGGAGGCGGCGGAAGTCTTGGATACGCTGACGCCGTTCCGGCGCGAATGCGACGATCGTCCGGCATCCGACTTGCCTGAGGCCGCGCCGGAGGCCATGCCCTCCGAACCCCCGACGCCGAAGCCCCAGGAGAATCCGTGAGTCCGATCGACCGCATCAAAGATTTCGCCGACGACCTCGTCGCGATCCGCCGCGACTTCCATGCCCATCCCGAGCTCGGCTTCGAGGAGGTCCGCACCTCCGGCATCGTGGCGCAGGAACTCGCGCGCTACGGCGTCACCGTCCACCGGGGCATCGGCGGGACGGGCGTCGTGGGCGTTCTCGAGGGCCGCACGGGCTCCGGACGGTGCATCGCCCTGCGCGCCGACATGGATGCCCTGCCCATCGAGGAGGAGACCAACCTGAGCTACCGCTCGACGGTGCCGGGCAAGATGCACGCCTGCGGGCACGACGGCCACACCACCATGCTGCTGGGGGCCGCCCGCTACCTCGCCGAGACCCGCGACTTCGACGGCACCGCGCTGTTCGTGTTCCAGCCGGCGGAGGAGGGCCAGGGCGGCGCCCGTGCCATGATCGCCGACGGTCTCTTCGAAAAATTCCCCTGCGACGAGATCTACGCGATCCACAACCAGCCCAACGGCCCGCACGGCAAGATCAAGCTGCGTCCCGGCCCGGCCATGGCGGCGGCGGATTTCTTTGACATCCGCATCACCGGGCGCGGCGCGCACGCGGCCCAGCCGCAGCAGGGCATCGACCCCATCGTCGTGGGCTCCACCCTGGTCCAGGCCCTGCAATCGATCGTCTCGCGCAACGCCGATCCGCTCAAGAGCGCCGTCCTCTCCGTGACGCAGTTCCACGCGGGCGCCGCCTACAACGTGATCCCGGAGGGCGCGCACATCACCGGGACGGTGCGGACCTTCGACGCGGACCTGCGCACCCTCGTCTCGGCCCGCATCCGCGAGATCGCCAAGGGCATCGCCGTCGCGTACGGCGCCGTCATCGACGTTGAGATCCGCGACGTGTTCTCCGTGCTGATGAACAGTCCCGAGCACGCGGCCGCCGCCGCCGACGTCGCCCGCGAATTGTTCGGTCCCGAGGGCGTCGACGATCAGTCGAAGCCCCGCATGGGCAGCGAGGATTTCGCCGACATGGTGGCCCGCGTGCCGGGCGCCTATGCGTGGATCGGCGGGACGCCGGGCCCCGGCCTGCACAATGCGAGCTACGATTTCGACGACAGCATCATTCCGCTGGGCTCGGCCTTCCTCGCGCGCCTGGTCGAGTGTCGCACGGCCGCCTGAGGCCCGATCAAAGACGCCCGATTTTCGCGCCATTGCGGACTGGGAGGGCGGGGCCTTAGGAAAGGGGTCCGCCCTCCCGCACCCGGTACGGTCTCATTCCATGGACAGCCTGCACGACCTGATCCCGAGGGCGGCCGACGGGGCACCCTACCCCCTGGCCCAGCACCGGGGCCAGGTGATCCTCATCGTCAACACCGCCTCGAAATGCGGGTTCACCCCCCAATATGCCGGGCTGGAGGCCCTGGCCCGCAAGTTCGCGGCGCAGGGCCTCGTGGTGCTGGGCTTCCCCTGCAACCAGTTCGGCGCCCAGGAGCCGGGCGATGCCGCCGAGATCGCCGCCTTCTGCAGCTTGACCTACGATGTCGGTTTCCCGGTGTTGGCCAAGGTCGCGGTGAACGGACCGGGCGCCGATCCGGTCTTCGCGCACCTGACGAAGGCGAAGCCCGGACTGCTCGGCAGCCGGGCGATCAAGTGGAACTTCACCAAGTTCCTCGTCGGCCGCGACGGCCGGGTGATCGCGCGCTACGCACCGTCGACCAAGCCCGAGGCCCTGGAAGCGGCCATCGTCGCGGCGCTGGCGGCACCCGCGCGCTGAACCTCACGCCGTGACGGGGACGCCCTCGGCCGCGGCGCTCGTCCGCGCCTGGACCTCGATGAACACCCGCGTCACGTCGGGGCTGCGGGCCCGCAGCTTGGCCTCGATGCTTGCCACCATGGCCTCGATCTCGCCGGCGCTGAGCGTGTCGTCCATGTCGAGGCTGACATTCACCAGCACGTCGGAGGGCCCGAGGTGCTGGGTGAGCACGGCGTTGACGTGGTGGACGCCCTGCTCCTCGCGCACCACCGCGCGGATGGCGGCGACGAGCTCGGGGTCGGCCGCCTCGCCGATGAGGAGGCCGTGCGTCTCGACCATCAGGAAGATCGCCATGCCGATCAGGATCAGGCCGATGCCGATGGACGACCAGCCGTCGAGGGACGGCATGTCGAGGACATGGGCGAGGACGACGCCGGCGAGCGCCACCATGAGGCCCAGCAGCGCCGCGACATCCTCCGCCAGCACCGTGAACAGGGCCGGGTCCTTGGAGCGGCGGATGGCGGTGATCGGCGGCCGGCTGCCCTTCTCCGCCCAGAACGCCTTCAGGGCGACGGCGCAGGAATAGCCTTCCGCCAGGACCGCGAAGCCTAGGATCGCCACGTTCACCCAGAAGCCGGACAGGTGGTAGCCGAAGACGCTGGCGTCGGCGGACGGCTCGGGATGCTGGAGCTTGTGGATGCCCTCGTAGACCGCGAAGGCGCCGCCCCCGAGGAAGATGAACAGCGCGACGATGAAAGCGTAGAAGTAGATCTCGCGGCCGTAACCGAACGGGTGCTTCTCCGTCGCCGGCCGCCCGGCCCGCTTCAGGCCGATCAGGAGCAGGATCTGGTTGGCGGTGTCCACGACCGAATGGACGCCTTCGGCGAGCATGGCCGAACTGCCGGTCAGGAAGGCGCCGACGAACTTGGCCGCCGCGATGGCGAGGTTGGCGCCCGCCGCAGTGTAGATGGCGCTGGTGCTCTGGTGAGCCATGCGGAGGCGGTTCTCTCGGAGGGTGGGACGCGTGGACCGGCGACGCGCGCGTCGCCGGTGGTCGGGGCGCGCATCCAACGCACGGAACGGGGCCAAGGTTCTGGGGGACCGGATCGCGCCGAAGGGGTGTGGACGCCGGGGCTTCCCCTGTGCATCGTGCGCGCCGATCGCGTGACCGCAGACCCGGAGCCGCCCGCCATGCCCTCTTCCCACGAAGCGCCGGCCTACGATCCCGAGAATGTCTTCGCCAAGATCCTGCGCGGGGAGATTCCGGCCGAGCGGGTCTACGAGGATGCCGACACCCTCGCCTTCATGGATGTGATGCCCCAGGGGGACGGCCACACCCTGGTGATCCCCAAGGCCCCCGCCCGCGGCCTCCTCGACGCCGATCCGGATGCGCTGGCCGCGGTGGCGCGCACGGTGCAGCGCGTCGCCCGGGCGGTGAAGGCGGCCTTCGCGGCCGACGGCCTCACGGTGTTCCAGTACAACGAGCCGGCGGGCGGACAGACGGTGTTCCACCTGCACGTCCATATCCTGCCCCGCTTCGAGGGGGTGCCGCTGCAGCGGCACACGGGTGGCATGGCGGACAGGGCCGTCCTGGCGGAGCACGCGACCCGCATCCGGGCCGCCCTGGCGGACGACTGAGCCTTCGCCCGCAACCCTTGGCCTCGGACCAGATCCGCTTGATCCCTTCGGCGACTGAAATCCTTCCGGCCGGATGGCGGATCTGAGCTTCTCTCAGGCGCCGCGCCGGATCAGGCCATGCCGGCCGGCTGGCTGGCGAGCATCCGGCGCAGGGCGGCGTTCTCGGCCTCCAGCTCGCTGATCCGACGCATCAGCGCCAGCATCGCGGTGGCGTCCGACGCAGCGGCCGAGGAGGTCGGCGCGCCGGACGAGGAGGGCGGGGCGGCCTCGTCCACGAAGGCGACGCCGATGCCGTCCGGCCGGCGCCAGCACAACTGGGCGCGGTAGGTCCTCTCCTTCTGCGGAATGAAGAGTTCGAAGCTCTCCGGCAGGGTCGCGGTTTCGCTCAAGGCCAGGCGCGCGCCCGAGCTCGACATGTCCCGCACCAGGCAGTCCATGCTGGAAGCGCCCTTGTTGAAGAGGATCCGTCCCTTGAGGAACGTCCTCTGGCGGACTTCCTTGCGATTCTCCGACATGGCCCTCTCCGACAGGGACGGACTTCCGTACCGGCCTCCCCAAGAGACCGCACCCTCGCACGGGCCCCCTTAAGGAATGCTCGCCGCGATGAGCGACGCACCTCCGAGGGCCTCAGTTGAAGCGGCGGTCCGTGGTCTGGAAGAGATAGAAGCCGTTGAAGCGCACCGCCGTCTCGGCTGCGCGGTCGTCGAAATCGGATGGTGCATCGCCGGGGTCCCCGAGCTTGCCCCCGAAGGCCCAGCGCCCATTGCCCAGGAAGGGGGGCACGGCACGGCTTTCGGGCACGGCGCAGCACAGGCCCTCGACGCTCCTGAGGCAGAAAACGTTGTAGTTCTGCATCGGTCAACCTCCGATTCGCCCCGTCCAGGTTACGACCTAAGCAGCCAATCGGACAGCACTGTGTCGCTCACGTCTCTGGAACGTTACGGGCGAGTTCATCGAGCCAGGGCTGCGCGCTCCCGTCTGAGGGCGCGCGCCAGTCGCCGCGTGGCGACAGGGAACCTCCGGCCGAAACCTTCGGACCGTTCGGCAGGGCCGAGCGCTTGAACTGGCTGAAGCCGAAGAAGCGTTTGAGGAAGACCGCGAGCCAGCGCCGGATCTCGGGGAGGTCGTAGGCCCCGCGCTCGGGCTCGGGGAAGTCCGGCGGCCAGGCGCCGCGCTCCGCATCGCCCCAGGCATGCAGGGCCAGGAAGGCGATCTTCGAGGGGGGGAAGCCGTAGCGCAGGGTGTAGAACAGGGTGAAGTCCTGCAGCGCGTAGGGGCCGATCACGCTTTGCGTGCTCTGGGGCTTCGCGCCGGCTTCCACCGGCACCAGTTCCGGCGAGATCTCGGTGTCGAGGATCGCGCTCAGGGTCGCGCCGACTTCGGGCGCGAACTGATCCGTGCCCACGACCCAGCGGATGAGGTGCTGGATCAGGGTTTTCGGCACGCCGGCATTGACGCCGTAATGGCTCATCTGGTCGCCGACGCCGTAGGTGCACCAGCCGAGCGCCAGTTCCGACAGATCCCCCGTGCCGATCACGATGGCGCCGTTCTGGTTGGCGAGCCGGAACAGGTAGTCGGTGCGCAGGCCCGCCTGCACGTTCTCGAAGGTGACGTCGTAGACCGGCTCGCCCCGGCCGAACGGATGGTCCATTTCGGTGAGCATCACGCGCGCGGTGTCGCGGATGTCGATCTCGCGGGCGGTGGTGCCGAGTGCGGCCATCAGTGCGTGGGCATTGGCCTTGGTGCCCTCCGAGGTGGCGAAGCCCGGCAGGGTGTAGGCCAGGATGTTCGTGCGCGGCAGGCCGAGCTTATCCAGCGCCTTGGCCGCCACGATGAGGGCGTGGGTGGAATCGAGGCCGCCGGAGACCCCGATGACCACCCGCTTCGTGCCCGTGGCCTCCAGGCGCTGGGCGAGGCCCGCCACCTGGATGTTGTAGGCCTCGTAGCAATCCTGGGCGAGGCGTGCCGGATCGGCGGGCACGAAGGGGAATCGCTCCAGCCGGCGCATCAGGCCGAGGTCGCCGGCCGGCGGGTCGAGCCGGAACGGGACGCGGCGATAGGCGAGGGCGCGCCCGGCGCCGTCGACCCGGCCGGAATCCGCGAAGCTACCCATCTGGAGCCGCTCCTGCGCCAGGAGCCCGAGGTCGATGTCGGCCAGCGTCATCACGGGCTCGGCCGAGAAGCGCGCCCCCTCGGCGAGGCGCACTCCGTTCTCGTCGATGCTGGTCTGTCCGTCCCAGGACAGGTCGGTGGTCGATTCGCCCAGGCCCGCCGCCGCGTAGACGTAGGCGCACAGGCAGCGCATCGAGGCGGCGCGGGTGAGCAGGGCGCGGGATTCGGCCCGGCCCACCGTGATCGGGCTGCCCGAGAGGTTGGCGAGGATCGTGGCCCCGGCGAGCGCGGCGTCGGTGCCGGGGGAGGCGGGCACCCAGAGGTCCTCGCAGACCTCGATGCCGAGGACGAGATTCGGCACGTCCTCGGCCGGAAACAGCAGGTCGGTCCCGAAGGGCGCCTCGACGCCCGCCACCCGGATCGTTTCGCCCGCGAATCCGGCACCGGAGGCGAAGTGCCGCTTCTCGTAGAATTCCCGGTAGTTCGGCAGGAAGCTCTTCGGGATCACGCCGAGGAGCCGGCCGCGGTGGATGGCGAGCGCGCAGTTGTAGAGCCGGTGCCCCCAGCGCAGAGGCGCGCCGACGATGAGGACGGGCCGGAGCGAGGCCGATTCGGCGATGAGGCGGGCCAGTGCCGCCTCCACCGCGTCGAGCACCGTCACCTGCAGGAACAGGTCCTCGATGGCGTAGGCCGAGACGCAGAGCTCGGGGAACACCGCCAGGGCCGCGCCGGCCGCGTCGCAGGACCGGGCGAGGTCCAGGATCGCCTGCGCGTTGCGGCCGGGGTCCGCCGGGTGGCTGCGGGTGGTGCAGGCCGCGACCCGGGCGAAGCCGTGCCGGTAGAGGGAGTGGAAGCCCGGATCGGACGGAGCCGGTGGCGCGAGCGCCGAGGGATGGGACAAGGGGCAGGGCTCCGGGCAGGGCTCCGAGGATCGCGGGCGCACCTTAGCCTCGGAGCGCGGCCGCCTCCAGCGCAAGGGTTAAGGGTTGGAGTCGGCGGCAGGGGGAGGGTGCGGCGGGGGGATCAAGCGTCTGTTAACGACGATGCCGCTAACTCATGCCGAACCGCGCCGCTCCCGGCGGCGGATCCGTATCGAGTACATCCGGTCAATCATGCGCGCATCGGGACGGCTCCCCTACTCCCATCGTGATCCTTCGCGCCCCGTTCGCGGCGGCGACCGTCTCGGCCTGTCGATCGGCGCCCTGGCGCATCGGCTGATGAATCTCCGCGCCACCCTGTCCCGGCGCCTGGCCGGTCCGCCGCCGCGGCCGGACTACACCGTCGCCGCCACCCGCCCGACCCCGAGTTGGATGACGAGCCCGCAGGCCCTGGTCGGGCGGGGCGAGTTCGGACGGGGTGAAGTCGGGCGCGGTGAGGTCGGACGAGGTGAAGTCGGGCTTGCCTTCCGCCCAGCGCCGGCCGTCCAGGCCTGGCCCGCCCAGGTCTTCGACGATCGCGCCACCCTCGACATGATTCCGGGGCCCGCCCCGCTGTCCCGCCAGGACGACCTGATGGAGGGGGAGACGCCGGCCCCCCGCGTGCTGATCCGGACACCGCGCCGCCCCGCCGCGATCATGCCCGAGGGCGCCGACGTCCCTGCTCATGCCCATGCCCATGCTCATGCCGCCCTGCCGGAGCCGGGCCCGGCCGTGCGCTACACCCGCACCCCCGATCCCGTGCTCCACGAGCGTCGCCAGCGCGCCCTCGACGCCGAGCGCGCCGCCCGCGCGCAGGCCCACGCGGAGGCGGAGGCCGTAGCGCTTCGTCTGCAGGCCGAGCAGGATGCGATCCGCGCCGAGGCCGAGGCCCGGGAGCGCGCGGCCCTGGAGGCGCAGGCCGAGGCCGAGGCCCGGGCGGCGCAGGTGCCCGAGCCCCTGTGGCGGCAGCCCTTCGTCGCCCCCCCCGGCGTGCGCTTCTTCCGCAGCCCCGACCGCCGTCAGAGCCCGCCCGTCCTTGAGGCGCTCCTGCCGATCCCGGAGGCTGTCCAGATCCCGGCTGCGCAGGTCGAGCCCGTGCTTGCCGAGGCCGTCCTTGTCGAGCCGGTGGTGACTGCCGCCGCCATGATCCCCGACGACCGCGACTGGTCGGATGTGCCAGACTGGTCCGAAGTCCATGCCTGGTTCGACGGACGCGACAGCGCCGCCCTCGACGCCTGGTCCGCACTCCAGGCCGAGTCCGTGCCGCCGGTCGGCGAGCCCGAAGTCGGTGTCGCCGTCGCGTCCGAGCCCGTCGCGCCGGAGGCCGTCGAACCGGCTGCCGGGCCGGACCTCGCCGAGCCCGTCGCGACCCGGCCCGGCTACCGTTTCCAGCACCTGGTACGGTTCGAAACCTTCGGGCCGCCCTGCCCCGTCGAGGGTCAGGACAACGGTCAGGATCGTCATGACGGTCCGGATCGCCTGCCGGGCAGCCCGGTGGCGGCGCCTGCCCGGCAGGCCCCGCTCCACGCGATGGCGGCCCGCGCGGCGATCCGCTCCGGCCGGGCGACGCTCGCCCCGGTCGCGCCGGAGCCCGCACCCATGCCGGTCACCGACGCTCCGGCCCCCTCCCCTGCCCTGCCGGGCGCCACGCATTTCGTGACGGTCGCTCCCTTCATTCCGGCCCCCATCGCACCGGAAGCCCGCGCGGACGCGCCGGCCTTCGTGCCGACCGCGATCCCGACCCGGCCGGTCCTGCTGCGCAACCCCAAGGGCGCGCCGGGCATCGAGGCCGAGGCTCCCCCGGCCCTGCCGGAGGTGGTCGATGCCGAGACGCCCGAAGTCGAGATGATCGAGGCCGCGCCGGAGCCCACCGCTGCCCTGCCGGCGCCCGCCGTCAACATGCCGCGCGCGATCCTGCCCGAGCGCCCGCTCCTCATTCCCGCCGGCCGGCACGTGCCGATGTCCCTGGTCGAGAACGCGGATTACGAGCACCCTGCCCTCGAACTCCTGGCCGAGCCGCCCCTGAACGGCACCGAGGAGGTCGATGCCGACGTGCTGGAGCAGAATGCACTGAACCTCCAGCAGACCGTGCAGGATTTCGGCGTGCGCGGCGACATCCTCGCGGTGCGGCCCGGTCCCGTGGTGACGCTCTACGAACTGGAGCCGGCCCCCGGCACCAAGTCGAGCCGCGTGATCTCGCTCTCGGACGACATCGCCCGCTCCATGTCGGCGGTCTCGGCTCGCGTCGCCGTGGTCCCGGGGCGCAACGTCATCGGCATCGAGCTGCCGAATGACACCCGCGAGACCGTGTACCTTCGCGAGCTCCTCGCCTCGGCCGATTTCGGGATGAGCAAGCACAAGCTCGCCCTGTGTCTCGGCAAGAACATCGGCGGCGAGCCGATCATCGCCGATCTCGCCAAGATGCCCCACCTGCTGGTCGCCGGCACCACGGGCTCGGGCAAGTCGGTGGCGATCAACACCATGATCCTGTCGCTGCTCTACCGGATGAAGCCGGAGGAGTGCCGCCTGATCATGGTGGACCCGAAGATGCTGGAGCTCTCCGTCTACGACGGCATCCCGCACCTGCTCTCACCCGTCGTCATCGACCCGAAGAAGGCGGTCATCGCCCTCAAGTGGGCCGTGCGCGAGATGGAGGAGCGCTACAAGAAGATGTCGAAGATCGCCGTGCGCAACATCGACGGCTACAACGCGCGCATGGCCGAGGCCCGGGCCAAGGGCGAAGTCATCACCCGCGAGGTCCATACCGGCTTCAACCGCGAGACCGGCCAAGCCGTCTACGAGACGGAGGAGATGGACCTCTCGGCCCTGCCCTACATCGTGATCGTGGTCGACGAGATGGCCGACCTGATGATGGTGGCGGGCAAGGACATCGAGGGCGCGATCCAGCGTCTGGCCCAGATGGCGCGCGCGGCCGGCATCCACCTGATCATGGCGACGCAGCGCCCTTCCGTCGACGTGATCACCGGCACGATCAAGGCGAACTTCCCGACCCGGATCTCCTTCCAGGTGACGAGCAAGATCGACAGCCGCACGATCCTCGGCGAGATGGGCGCCGAGCAGCTGCTGGGCCAGGGCGACATGCTGTTCATGGCCGGCGGCGGGCGCACCACCCGCGTGCACGGGCCGTTCTGCTCGGATTCCGAGGTCGAGAGCGTGGTCGCCCACCTCAAGCGCCAGGGCCGGCCCTCCTACCTCGAGGCCGTCACGGCCGACGACGGCAGCGGTGACGAGAAGCCCGCCAAGGGCTCGAAGGCGGACAGGGCCGAGAAGGCCGACAAGGCCCCGGTCGCCGAGATCGAGGACCTCGACGCCCCGATCTTCGATGCCGGCGCCTATGCGGGCAGCGGCGGCATCGATCCCGGTGCCGAACTCTACGACCAGGCGGTGCAGGTGGTGATGCGGGACCGCAAGGCCTCGACCAGCTACATCCAGCGTCGCCTCCAGATCGGCTACAACCGCGCCGCCTCGATCATGGAGCGGATGGAGATCGAGGGGATCGTCGGTCCGGCGAACCATGCCGGCAAGCGCGAGATCCTGATGGAGGGGGGGCATGCCGCCTCGGGCATGATGTACGACGACGATTGAGCCGTCGGAATCCCGACCGTGCAGGCGGGGATCCGCGAAGGCTGGTCCCCGCCCCTCGCTCGGCGAGGGGCGCCCCCGCGCGGTCGCGTGGGTCCGCTCTCAGACCCCTGCGATCAGGTGCGCCAGGTCCAGGGCGACGCGGCCCGACATCAGGCTCCAGCCGCAGGCGATGATCGTGGCGACCATCACGAACGGAATCGGGCGCCGCTCCAGGCGCCGTCCCCGCACGGTGTTGCGCAGGATGATGAAGGGTGCGCCGAACGCCAGCATGGGCAGGGCCGCCACCGCCGTGACGCCGCCGCGCTCGAGCAGGCTGAAGCTGGCGCGGCGTTCGGTGAAGAGCTCGAACGCACTGGCGAGCAGGCCCGAGAGGGCCAGCCCGAGGCAGAGGGTCTGAAGGGATTCGAGGGCCGAAGGGCTGAGGGTCATGACGCGAACGCTCCAGCATCGGGAGAGGATGTGGAGCGCACTGTGCCGCGTCGTTTACGAAACGTTAAGGGTTTCCTGCCGTCAGGGTTAAGGCCGCGCACAGGCGCGTGCGCCCGCCGGGTCCCCGCGGCAGGGCGCGGGCCTCAATCTTCGAGGTCAATATCGAGGATCGCCATGGCGAAGTTGAACGAGCGGTCGCCGTCCTCGTCGTCCACCGAGACCACGCCGAGGAACTCTTCGCCCAGGTAGACCTCGGCCGAATCGTCCTTTTTGGGGCGGGGGACCAGGCGGATGTTGGTGTTGGCGAAGGTCCGGCGGAGGTAGTCCTGCACCTTCACAATGTCGGTCTTGTTCACGCTGATCGCCTCTCGCGTTGGAATGTCGGGGCATCCGGGCCTCGGGGCCACGTGCGGGGCCGCCGCGCTTGGCCGGTCACGGCCGTCGGCCGGGCTGGCCATCGCTTGCCACGCCGGTCGGGGATGGGCAAGCCGCGCCCGGCTCGGGTCGGCGATGCCTCAGATGCCGTCGGCCATGTGGATGAACGGGTCCATGGCCACGAGCTGGTCCATGGCGCGCGCGGGCTCGGCGCAGCCGGCGGTGCCGACCACGCGGGCCGGCACGCCCACCACGGTGGTGTGGGCCGGAACCGGGCGCAGCACCACGGAGCCTGCGGCGATGCGGGCGCAGGCCCCCACCTCGATGTTGCCCAGGATCTTGGCGCCGGCGCCGATCATCACGCCGTGCCGGATCTTCGGATGCCGGTCGCTGCCCTGCTTGCCCGTGCCGCCGAGGGTCACGGCGTGCAGGATCGAGACGTCGTCCTCGATCACCGCCGTCGAGCCGACCACGAGGCCGGTGGCATGGTCGAGGAAGATGCCGCGGCCGATCCGGGCCTGCGGGTGGATGTCGGTCTGGAACACCTCCGACGACCGGCTCTGGAGGTACAGGGCGAGGTCGCGCCGGCCCTGCCCCCAGTACCAGTGCGCGAGCCGGTGAGCCTGGATGGCGTGGAAGCCCTTGAAGTACAGCACCGGCTCGATCGCTCGGCTGGTGGCGGGGTCGCGGTCGAGCACGGCCGCGATGTCGGCGCGGAAATCCTGGCCGAGGCGCGGCTCGGCACCGATCGCCTCGTGGAAGCCGTGGGCGATGAGTTCGGCCGGAAACGAAGCGTGTCCCAGCCGGGCGGCGACCCGGTGGGCCACCGCGCCTTCGAGGGAGGTATGGTTGAGGATCGTCGCCACGATGAACGAGGCGAGTTGCGGCTCCTCGCGGACGATGGTCTCGGCCTCGGTGCGCAGGCGGGCCCAGGTCGGATCGCAGACGGCCAGCGGCTCTGTGCCCTTCGTGGAGACGGGGAATGGGCTGGCGGACATCGGGTCCTCCTCTGGACCGGGCTCATCTCTTGGGACCGGGCTCATCCGACCGGACGCAGCCGCTCGCGCTGCAGCGATCGGTAGATAGTGCTTTCCCGCCCGTGAACAAACGTCCCCCGTGCGCGGCGCGCCGGAGAGGTTCCGTCTTGGAGGGCGCGTCGGCGAGGGTAGGACCGCGCGGTCCGGGCTCGCCGCAGTGCGGCGCGAGGCCCTGAGCCCGGGGTGCGCGGCGCCGCCGGTCGAGGCCGGGCCCCTGCCCGGCCGGATCGATCGAATCAGGCGCTGCGCCGATGGTCCAGGTTGCCGAAGCGGGCCTCGATCGCCTCGGCCAGGCGGTCGACCATGACCTCGACGGGGACGTCGGAGGTGTCCACCACGGACGAGGCGCGGGCATAGAGGGGCTCGCGGCTGGCGAGCACCGCCCGCAGCTCCTGCATCGCCGAGGGATGGTCACCCGTGGTGGCGAGGTCGCCCTGGTCGCGCACCCGCTGCATGTGCTCCTCGGGCCGGGCCCGCAGCCAGATGGTGAAGAAGGCCTGGAGCAGCAGGTCGTAGGTCAGGGGCTCGGCCACGATGCCGCCGCCGGTGGCGAGCACCAGGGGCCCGGGATGCTCGGTGAGGCGGCGCAGGGCGGCCTGCTCCAGCCGGCGATAGCCCTCCTGGCCGTAGATCGCGAAGATCTCCTTGACCGAGAGCGCGTTCTCCCGCTCGATCTCGGCGTTGAGCTCCACGAAGGTCCAGCCCAGGCGATCGGCGACGCGCCGCCCGAGGGTTGACTTGCCAGCCCCGCGCAGGCCGATCACCGCGACGCGCGGCTGCGGCGTCTCGCTGCCGGCCGAGGATTGCCCCGACAGGATGCCCTTGGCCAGCGTCACCTGCTCGGGCGAGGCGTTGACCAGGAGATCCCGGATCACCTGCCAGTCCGGCTGCGTGTCCTGGCCGGCGATCAGGTCGTCGAGACGCACGCCCATGGCGTTGGCGACCCGGCGCAGCAGGATGATCGAGACGTTACCCTGTCCGCTCTCCAACTGCGCGATGTAGCGCTCCGACAGGCCGGAGGTCTGCGAAAGGAGCTTGCGCGACAGGCCGCGCACGGTCCGGG
Source organism: Methylobacterium sp. FF17 (assembly GCF_025813715.1). Lineage (NCBI taxonomy): Bacteria > Pseudomonadati > Pseudomonadota > Alphaproteobacteria > Hyphomicrobiales > Methylobacteriaceae > Methylobacterium > Methylobacterium flocculans. Next base: position 4,579,993 of record NZ_CP107532.1, on the reverse strand, counting down.
CATGGCGAACCCGCCGACCGAGATCGGACAGGAAGATCGATTCTTGTTCTACCGCGCCGGCCATGCCGTCGTCCGCTTCCTCGAAATACACTCAGGACGTACGCCCGCGCGTAGGTTGCAACTGGAACAACAATGTCCAGGAACATGATCCCTGGAATTGTGAACTATTTTGCTGCGACGAAAGCGAAACTCGAGCCCGAACACGATGCCTTGCAGGATCACGCCGGAATTCGGCTTTCGGGTCGTGCCGAGACGACAAGGCGGGGGCCAAGCCGAGCTGCGTCACTTCGCATTGCACCATTTGATGCGAGGCGCGCGCCGACGCAAGCCACCCGGGTGACCGGAAGTGGTGGAAAGATTGCCATGCGACATGTCCGCGCGTCCTTTAGGGAGGGCGGGCGCGTCCGGTGAAGCCGGCTCGGCGACGGATCGGAACAGGGTCTTTCGCGCGGACGCGTTACTGGACGGCCGGCAGGGCCGAGGCCTCGAGGACGGTCCCGACCGTGGAGGGCTTCTTGGCGGCAGGCGCGCGCCCGATCGCCGCGAGGGCGAGCGCGGAGGGGCGACGCGGCGGCAGCGGCACCTCGACGGTTTCCGTGAAGGCCGCCTCGACCTGCGCGCCGGCCTGCGTCATGGCCGGGGCGATCCCGGGGCTGGCGCTGATCGCGGGGGCGGCGGCCTGGGCCGGCTCGGGGGCGAGGGCCGCCACATCGGTCACGCCGAGGCCCGTCAGGGAGGCCGGACGGCGCGGCGGCAGCGGCACCTCCACGCGCTCCGTGGGCACGCCGTTGGCGGTCGGGCTCGGCGCATAGGCGAGCGCGGTATTGGCGGCGGCGACCGATGGGCTGGCGGCGCGGGCGAAGACGCTGCCGAAGGCCTCGCCGGATTTCGGCGCCTCGACGTCGTCGGGGACGGTGGTCTCGATGCCGAGGCGCTTGGCCGCGTAGTAGTAGCCGCGATTGTAGAAGCCGTAGGCGCGGGCGATATCGCCCTTGGCGGCGCGGTAGGCGCCGGCCAGATAGGCGATGCCGTAGCGCAGGTTCACCCGGGGGTCGTACAGGCCCGCCGCGTCGCCCTGGTAGCCGAGGCCGCGGGCGGTGGCGTGCTTGATCTGCATCAGCCCGAGGGCGCTGCCGCCCTTGGCGTTCGGGTTGTAGTTGCTCTCGCGCTTCACGACCTGGTGGACGAAGCTCGACGGGACGCCGTTGGCCTTGGCCTGCTCCTCGATCAGCGCGTCGATGTTGTCGCGCGCCGGCTTGCCCTGCGCAGCCACGTCGCAGGGCGCGAGAACCCGGCAGGGCACGGCGACCGCGACGACGGCGAGGAGCAGGAAGCGCTGGTTCATGCGGAGACCCGGATCGTCCTTGTTCTTGGACGGTCAGGGTCCGGTCGAATTGCGGCCGGAAAGCGGCTCGAAGCCGCTGAGCGTGGCTGTTTCCCCATGTGCTGTGGCGCACATGGCACAGGTGCGGCTGGTGTTTCTCGGGCGTATCCGGGGCGATTCGCCAATCCCGCCAAGGACCTCACGCGGAAGCGGGGGGCTCTGGCTGGACCCTCGCCTCAGCGGCGCAAAATGAATTCGGCGACCGCTTTCGCGAACCCGTCCGCATCGTTCCCGTCCGTGACGGCACGGGCCGCCGCCTGCACTGCCGGTGCCGCGTTGCCCATCGCCACCGAGAAGCCGCTGCGCGCGAACATCGGCACGTCGTTGCCCGCGTCGCCGAATGTGGCGATGCGGGACCGGTCGATGCCGAGGTGCCGGCTCATGGCGTTGACGAAGCCCGCCTTGCCGGCGCCCGGCGGCGTGACGTCGAGGTAATAGGCCTGCGAGCGGTGGACATCGGCCTGCCCGTCGAGGGCGAGCGCGATCGTGGCCTCGCAGGCCTCGAGATGCGCGGCGTCGGCGCTCACGCCCACGATCTTGGCGGCCCGGTCGAGGAGCGGCCCGAGTTCGGCGACCGTGTGCGGCTCGGCGCACAGGGTCCGGCGTTCCAGGTCGATGTAGGGGCCGTGCGGGTCGGTGAGGTTCCAGCGGCCCTCGGCGAAGACCCAGATGTCGAGCCCGGCCTCGGCGAGGAGTTGCGCCGCCGTGCGGGCGGCCTCGGCGGGGATCAGGGTCTCGGACAGGATCGTGAGGTCGGGGGCCACCAGGGTGCTGCCGTTGAAGGCGCCCATGGGCAGGGTGAGGCCGAGTTCCGCCGCCAGGGGCTTCAGGCCGATGGGCGGCCGGCTCGACGCGATGGTGAAGCCGATGCCCGCTTGGGCCAGGCGGCGCACGGCGTCGTGGGTCGCCGGCGTCAGGCGCTTGTCGGAGGTGACGAGGGTGCCGTCCACGTCCGAGATCACCAGGGCGATGTCGGCGGGGCACGCGTCCTGGGGCAGGGTCATGCGAGGTCTCGGGTCATGGGAGGTCTCGGGTTATGCAGGGGCTCGGTTCATGCGGGATCTCGGGTTTGCTCTGGACCCCTCTCCCAATCCAGCCGTGCCGCGATCGTTGCGACGATGGCCGCGGGCGCGGCGTCGATCCGCACGCGGATCGCGTTCTCCTCCGGTGCCGGGGGCTCCAGGATCGCGAACTGGGTGTCGAGGAGGGCCGCCGGCATGAAGTGGCCCTGGCGCGCGGCGAGGCGCTGCTCGATCAGGGCCCGGTCCCCGTCGAGGTAGACGATCCGTACCGCGTCGCGTCCCCGCACCAGGGCGTCGCGATAGGCACGCCGCAGCGCCGAGCAGACCACCACGCCGGGCTCGCGCTTCTGCAACTGCGTGTCGATCCAGGTGCCGATGGCGGCGAGCCAGGGCGCACGGTCGTCGTCGTCGAGGGGGTGCCCGGCCCGCATCTTGGCGACGTGCGCGGGGCTGTGGAAGCTGTCGCCATCGACGAAGGCCCAGCCGAGATGCTCAGCGAGGCGGGCCGCCACGGTGCTCTTGCCGGACCCGGACACCCCCATCACCATCAGGATCTCGGGACGCCGGGCCCGCGCCGGATCTGGGCCTGACGCCATCGCGCTCCCCTTCGTTCGAACCCGGGCCCTGCCCTCGCAGCGGCTCCGGTTCTCGCGTCTTAGCAGGCTTTGGACCCGGGAAACGACGTGATCTCCCGCGCCTCAGGTCACGGCGGCGGCGGGGCAGTGGCTCGGCTGGACCGGGTTCAGGACACGCTCGCGCAGGCGCTGGGGGCCGAGGACCATCGCGAAGAAGTCGTAATAGCCCCGCCGGTCATTGGCGAGGAGGAACTGGAAGTGCATCCGGAAGGGGCGCCAGCGCACCTTCATGTAGGTCTCCGGGCTGATGATCTCGCGGAATTGCGCGGAGCGCACGACGGGGTTGGCGGCCGGGCCGTCCGGCCGGTCGAGGTCGAGATGCACCACCGGGTTGAAGCCGGGAAAGTTCATCCAGTCCTGCGGGGCCTGAAAATCCGCCCAGACGAGGCGGCGCGACGCGACCATGGCCGCGATCTCGGCGCGCAGGCGCACCGCGCGGGGCTGCAGCGCCACCAGCGGCAGGCCCGACCCGAGGGTGACGAGGGCCAGGGTGGTGCCGCCGGCGCCGAGCCCGGGATCGCGCGCGAGCACCCGCGCGGCCAGTTCCACCGCCGTCAGGGCGCCCGTGGAATGCCCGAGGATCAGGATCTCGTCGGGAGTCTCCCCGGGGGCGGAGGCGGCGATGCGCGACAGGATGTGGTCGGTGAAGGCGTCGAGGCGCCGCTCGTAGTCGGGGCGCCGGCCCCGGCTGTGCTGCCAGTTGAAGACCCAGTCGTTCAGGAGTTGCCAGAAGAAGATGCGGTTGAGGAGGGCCTCCATCGCCTTGATCCAGGCCAGGCCGATGAGGAGCCCGGTGGGGAGCGTGACCCAGAGCGGCCAGCCCAGGCTGTGCCCGAACGCCGTTCCGAGATGCGCGTGCACGAAGGCCGCGATGGCGAGCGTGCACAGGCCGAGCAGCAGCACCATCACCAGCGGGTAGAGGATGACGCCGCCGATCTTCCAGTTCAGCCGGAAGAAGCGCAGCATCAGCCCGGTGGCGATGGCCGTGACCATGCTCACCAGCAGGAGGGCGACGCTCACGAGGCGCGGTCGCCGGAAATCGGCCCGCACGAGGTCGTCCCACAGGAGGACGTCGTAGGCGGTCTCGGCGCCGCCGATCTCGGGCTCCGGCGCCACGCGCCAGCTCTGCACCGTCCCGTCGGCGTTCATCGTCGCGCGGGTGATGGTCCGCTTGGGTTCGCCGAAGCGCTTGGCGTACCGCGTCAGCTCGCGCACGAACAGCATCCGGTACCGGCTGTTGGCGTCCGGGTCGTAGCCGGGAATATAGAAGACGTGACGCCGCTTCACCGCACCGGGCGTCCGACCCGCGAGCCCGGGTGGTGTTTGGTCGAACGACGATGTCATGGACCCTGGTACGCCGGGGAGATCAGCTCTCGGACCACGCGAGACGTGGTCGGTTCCAGAACGCACGGGGCGGGCCGGCGTTCAAGGGGCGCCGGTGGCGATGCCCGCCCGGGACAAGGGTGGGTAGCGGGGATGACGTCCCGTTGCCGTCCGCTCCCGACCGGACTGTGTCCCCGTCGCCACGGACAGGACTCCGGCGATGGGTTAGGCAGCCCATGAGAGAAACCGACAGGCGATCCTGCATGCGTGCACTCCCCCTGGCCCTCTGCACCGCCCTGGCGGTCTCGGGCTGCTCGTCGATGCTGCCCGCCGCCGGCCCGACGACCGGGGCGGTGATCGACGGGGCCGACGTCTCGACCAGCGAGGGCACCTTCGCCCGCTACGAGATCGTCGACCTGTCCGCGGCCACCATCGAAGCCCTGCGCGGGCGCGCCCTCGACAGCCTGCTCGCCTCCTTCGGCGACCGGCGCCCCTCCCTCGAACCCGTCATCGGCGTCGGCGACTACGTCGCCATCTCCGTCTGGGAAGCCGGCTCCGGCGGCCTGTTCTCCGGGCCGCTGGTGGCCGACCGCTTCTCGGCCGGCTCCAAGTCCGCCCTCATCCCCGAGCAGGTCGTGCCCCGCGACGGGGCCATCACCGTGCCCTATGCCGGACGCATCCAGGTCGCCGGGCGCCGCCCGCAGGACGTGCAGGGCCTCATCGAGACCGAACTGGCCGGCAAGGCCATCCAACCCCAGGTGCTGGTCTCGGTCACCAAGTCCGTCTCGCAGACCGTCACCGTCACCGGCGAGGCCGTCACCGGCGCCCGCGTGCCGCTCTCGGGCAAGGGCGACCGCCTCCTCGACGTCATCGCCACCGCCGGCGGCGTGCGCGCGCCCGTCAACGAGACCTTCGTGCGCCTCTCGCGGGGCGCCCAGACCGCCACCGTGCCCCTGACCACCGTGGTGTCGAACCCGGCCGAGAACATCTTCCTGCGCCCGGCCGACACCCTCACCCTGGTGCGCGACCCCCAGACCTTCCTGGCGGTGGGCGCCCTGGGCAACTCCACCGAGATCGCGTTCCAGGCCGAGGGCATCACGCTGGCCCAGGCCCTGGCCAAGGCGCGGGGCCTGTCCGACTTCCAGGCGGACCCGACCGGCACCTTCATCTTCCGCTTCGAGCCGGCCGCCGTGGTGCGCCGCCTCAAGCCCGGCAGCCCGCTGCTGGGCACCCCCCTGGTGCCGGTGGTCTACCGCATCAACATGCGCGACCCCAACAGCCTGTTCCTCACCCAGGCCTTCCGCATGCGCAACCGCGACCTCGTCTACGTCTCCAACGCCCCCTTCACCGAGGTCCAGAAGGTCCTCTCCGTCTTCTCCACCGTCACCGCGCCGGTCACCGCCGGCGCCGCGGTCTACTCCACGGCCCGGTAAGGCGGCAGGCCGGAACAAGGGGGCGCTCACGCCGGGTGCCCCCTCTTGCGTTCTGGCGCGCCATCCCGCAGGGGACGCTTGGGTGCGCACGCGCGCAGCCCTGGCGGCTGGCCTTTCCGGCCGATCCGCCCCTATTCCATCGCGAGGTCGACCGAGGCGTGAGACGGGGCGGCATGAGGTTCAGACGCGCGGCCCGGCGCTCCGGGCGTGCCGGCAGCGTCGTCCATCTGGCTGGCTGCCTGTTCCTCGGCGCCGTCCAGGCCGTCTGTGCGACCGGGGCCAGGGCCGATGTGGTGATCGGCGTCGCGGTGCCGCGCTCCGGCGCCTATGTGGGCGTGGGCGAGCAGGTCCTGCGCGGCGTCCAGGCGGCGGCCCGCGACGCCAACGCCCGGGGCGGCCTCGACGGGCAGACCATCGTGCTCGACGTGCAGGACGATGCCTGCGATTCCAACAAGGCCGTGGCGGTCGCCAACCATTACGCCGCGCAGGGCGTGCGCCTCGTGGTCGGCCATGTCTGCTCCAACGCCTCGCTGGCCGCCTCCGAGGTCTATGCCGCCAACGGCACCGTGATGATCACCGCCGCCTCGGTCGCCGCCAAGCTCACCGACCGGGGCCTGCCGACGATCTTCCGGGTCTGCGGGCGGGACGACGATCAGGCCAAGCTCTCGGCCACCGTCCTCGCCGAGCGCTTCCGCGACAAGAAGATCGCGATCCTGAACGACCTGACTCCCGGCTCGCGCAACCTCGCCGCCGCCACCAAGGAGAACCTCAACCGCATCGGGATCAACGAGGCGGTGGCCACCGCCTTCGCGGCGGGCGACGCCGACGCCGCGGCTCTGGCCGATCGCCTCAAGGAGGCCGGCATCGCGGTGGCGTATTATGGGGGCGACGCCCGCGAGATGGGGCGCCTCGTGCGGATCTCGGCCGAGCGGGGCTTCAAGCCGCAATGGTTCGGCACCTCCGCCATCGCCACCCAGGAATTCGCCACCATCGCGGGGCCGGCCAGCAACGGCGTGCTGATGACCTTCTACCTCGACCCGCGCCGCAAGCCGGAGGCCGCCGCCGTGGTCGCCGCCTTCAAGGCGGAGGGCGTGGAGCCCGAAGGCTCCACCATCTACGGCTATGCCGCGTTGCAGGCCCTCGTGGCGGCGGGCAATTTCAGCCGGACGACGGATTCGAAGCGCATCGCCGGGACGCTCCACGCGGAGCGCTTCGACCTCGTGCTCGGCCCGGTGGGGTTCGACGGCAAGGGCGACGTCACCGCACAGGGCTACGTTCTCTATGTCTGGAACGACGGCACCTTCGCGTATGCCAAATGACCCGCGCTTGCGCCGCGTGATTCGCGCCTGCGCCAAATAACCTGCGCTTGCGCCAACGGATCCGCGCTCACGCCGAGTGACCCGCTCCGGTCCGGTTCTCGGGCCGTATCCGGCCGTTTCGGGATCGTTTCCGGCGCTTCGTCGTTCGTGAACGACGGATCCCGGGGCTGCGCGTCGGCGCGGCGGTGCCGTGACGATCCGGGTTCTGTCCAGCGAGGTGCCATGCCCCCATCCTCCGTGCGCCCCTCCCCGGGGCGCCGTGCCCTCCTCTCCGCCGGCCTCGGCGGCGCTGCGGCCGCCCTCGCGGCGCCCACCCGCGCCCAGGGGGCGCCGGACCTGCGCTGGCGCCTCGCCTGTGCCTATCCGAGGACCCTCGACATCCTGTTCGGCGCCACCGAGACGTTGGCCCGCCTCGTCGGGGAGGCCACCGACGGCCGCTTCCAGATCCAGCCCTCGGCGCCGGGCGAGCCGGTCCAGCCCGAGGGACTCCTCGACGCGGTGGGCGCCGGCACCGTCGAGATGGGCTACGGCCCGGCCTCGCTCGGCCTGCCCAAGGACCCGACCTTCGCGCTGGCCTCGGCCCTGCCCTTCGGGCTCAACGCCCGGGGGCAGAGCGCCTGGTGGCTCCAGGGCGGGGCCAGTGAACTGTTCGGGGAGATCTTCGCCAAGCACGGCCTCGTGGCCCTGCCGGCGGGCAATACCGGGGCGCAGATGGGCGGCTGGTTCCGCCGGGAGATCAAGGCGACGGCCGACCTCCAGGGCCTGAAGCTGCGGATCGGCGGCCTCGGCGGGCAGGTGCTGGCCAAGCTCGGTGTCGTGCCCCAGGCCACCCCGGGGCCGGAGATCTACGCGGCGCTCGACACCAAGGCGATCGACGCGGCCGAGTGGATCGGCCCCTACGACGACGAGAAGCTCGGCCTGCAGAAGGTCGCGCCGACCTATCACTATCCCGGTTTCTGGGAAGGCGGCGCGCTGCTCCACCTCTGGCTCAACGCCGAGGCCTGGAAGGGCCTGCCCAAGGGCTACCGGGCGATCCTGCAGGCGGCCGCCGCCCAGGTCCACGCCGAAGTGCAGGCCAAGTACGATGCCCGCAACCCCCGGGCCCTGCGCCGGCTCGTGGCCGGCGGCGCGCAATTGCGCCCCTTCCCGCAGGACGTGATGGAAGCCGCCTTGAAGGCCGCCAACGACCTCTATGCCGAGATCGGCGCCCGGAATGCCGACTTCAAGCGGGTCCACGAGGCCATGAAGACCTTCCGGAACGAGGAATACCTCTGGTTCCAGGTGGCGGAATACACCTACGACAACTTCATGATCCGCGCCCGGGCCCGGGGCTGAGGCCGCGCGGACGCCGCCTCGAGACAGAAAAAAAGGCCGCCCCGAAGAGCGGCCCGAAGTCTAGGGAGGAAACGCCCAAGGAGGGCAGCGGGATCGCGACGCCATCGCGCTCCCGCAATGCACAATCTGATCCTCTTCCCCAAAATTGCAAGGCGTTTAGGGCAGGAGCCCTGTCGCTTTTCGCGAGGCCGGGCGGATTGCGTGCGCGATGTCACCAATATGCCGCAGCGACGGACCTGCGCCGTGAATGCGCGCGCCGGTGGGTAGCGCGGACGACGCGGGCTTGCGCTACGCCGTTCAGAACGCTCGGGTTTATCGGTCCGGACCCGCTACGCTTCGGACGCGTCGGAGCTGCGCCGGCCATGCCCGCATCGGCTGCCGAACGGGCCGGCCGCCCTACCTGTCCAGCGAATTCGGGCAGGCGACACATTCCGGGAGCGAAGACGGACGATGGCGATTCAGGCGGGACGGATCCGGGTTCTCAAGGAGGTCGAGCCCCGGAGCGGAGGGCGCTACGTGCTCTACCTCCTGCAGCAGGCGAACCGGGCCCACAACAATCCGGCGCTCGAACACGCCATCGAGGAGGCCAACCGCCTCGGCCTCCCGGTGCTCGCCTGCTTCGGACTGCTCGACGGGGCCAACGGCTTCCCCGAGGCGAACGCCCGGCACTACGCCTTCCTGCTCCAGGGCCTCGCCGACGCGGCCGCCGGCCTCGCGAAGCGCGGGATCGGCTTCTGCCTGCGCAAGGCTTCGCCCGCCGACATTGCCATCGACCTGGCGGGTGAGGCCGCCGTCCTCGTCCTCGACCGGGGCTACCTCGCCATCCAGAAGCGCTGGTACGGCGAGATCCTGGCCGGCGTGGAGACCCGCATCGTGCAGGTGGAGGGCGACGTGGTGGTCCCCGTCGAGATCGCCTCCGACAAGCACGAATTCGCCGCCCGCACCCTGCGCCCGAAGCTGCACCGGCACCTGGAGGACTATGTCGCGCCGCTGACCGCGCGGCGGGTGAAGCACCGGGCCGGCCCCGACTTGCCCGCCTCCGAGGTCGACATCGCCGATCCGGAGACGGTGCTGGCCGGGATGACCCTCGACCGGGTCGTCGGCCCGGTGCGCCGCTTCACGGGCGGGGAGACCGAGGCGCGCCGGCGCCTCAAGGCCTATCTCGACGGGCCGTTTGCCGATTACGGCACGGACCGCAACCGGCCGGAGGCGGGGGCGGCCTCGCACATGAGCCCCTACCTGCATTTCGGGCAGATCTCGCCCGTGGAGATCGTGCTGGCGGTGCGCGCCGCCGAGACGGGCGGCCCGGAGGACCGGACGGCCTATGTGGAGGAGGTCGTCGTCCGCCGCGAACTGGCGATGAACCACGTTCACTACACGCAGGGCTACGATGATTACGCCCGTGCGGTCCCCGAATGGGCCCGCAAGACGCTGGCCGAGCATGCCGACGACCCGCGCCCGCGGACCTATTCGGAGACCGAACTCGCCGAAGGCCGGACCCACGACGTCTACTGGAACGCGGCCCAGGCCGAGATGCGCGAGACCGGCTACATGCACAACCACCTGCGCATGTACTGGGGCAAGAAGATCCTCGAATGGTCCCCCTCCCCCGAGGAAGGTTTCGCGCGTACGCTCCGGCTCAACAACCGCTACTTCCTCGACGGGCGCGACGCGAATTCCTTCACCAACGTCGCCTGGGTCTACGGCCTGCACGACCGCCCCTGGGCCCGGCGCGAGATCTTCGGCACCGTGCGCTACCAGAGCGAGAACTCGCTCCGGAAATTCGACGCCAAAGCCTATCTGAAGACCGTCGACGACCTCTGTCGGGCGGAAAGCACGGGCGATGAATGAGGCGCGTCGGGTATGACCCTTGCCTGATCCGGGCACCAATCCAGGTCGCGAAACCGATGCCCCGAACCCGCCCCGTCCGCCGCGTCAGAATCGTGCAGGGCATGCGGCGCCTGCGCGGCGCCACCCGCGACGCCTTCGGCCTGTGGCGGCACCGCCTGCTGTTCCTCGTCGGCGGCATCGGCGTCGGACTCGCCGCCGTGCTCATGGCTTGGCTCGCCGACGCGGCGCAGGGGGCGTTCCGGCAAGGGCTGGCGCTCTCGCCCCTGCTCGCCCTCGGCCTCACCCCGGCAGGCTTCGGGCTCTGTGCCTGGCTCGCCCGCGACGTGTTCCCCAACGCGCAGGGCTCGGGCATCCCGCAGGTGATCGCGGCGCGCCAGACGGGGCGGATCGCGTTGCGCCGGGCGCTCGTCTCGTTGCGGGTCGCGGCGGGCAAGATCGTGGTGATGAGCCTCGGCCTGCTGTTCGGCGCCTCGACGGGACGCGAGGGGCCGACCGTGCAGGTGGGCGCCGCGATCATGGCGGCGGCTGGCCACCTGACCCCGGAACGGGTGCCGGGCCTGATCCTCGCCGGCGGGGCGGCCGGGGTGGCGGCCGCCTTCAACACGCCGCTCGCCGGCATCGTCTTCGGCATCGAGGAACTCGGCCGCGCCTACGAGGCCCGTACCGGCGGGCTCATCGTCGCCGCCATCGTCGCCGCCGGGCTCACGGCGCTGGCGCTCACCGGCAACTATACCTATTTCGGCAGCGCCGATGCCGCCCTGCCGTTCGGGCCGGGCTGGATCGCCGTGCCGCTGCTCGGGGTGCTGGGCGGGCTCGCCGGCGGCGGTTTCGCCCGCGTCGTGATCCTGTCCGCGCGGGGCCTGCCGGGGCGCCTCGGGGCGGCCGTCGCCGGGCGCCCGATCCTGTTCGCGGCAGCCTGCGGACTCGGCGTCGCCCTCTGCGGCCTCGCCTCGGGCGGCGCGGTCCACGGCACCGGCTACGAGGAGGCCCGGGCCCTCCTGCACGGCACCGGCGCGGCGGCCTGGGATTTCGCGCCCTTCAAGTTCCTCGCCACCCTGCTCTCGGCCGTCAGCGGCATCCCGGGCGGCCTGTTCGCCCCCTCCCTCAGCGTCGGGGCCGGACTCGGCGCCGCCGTGCAGGGCCTGTTCACCGGGGTGCCGGTGGCGGCCCTCGTCCTCATCGGCATGGTCGCCTACCTCACCGGCGTCCTGCAGGCGCCCATCACCGCCTTCGTCATCGTCACCGAGATGACCCAGGACCACGCCCTGATGATCCCGCTGATGGTGGCGGCGCTGATCGCCGACGCGGTCTCGAAGGCGGTCTGCCGCGAGGGCCTCTACCATGCCCTGGCGCAGATCCTCCTGGAGCGCGCCGGCCCGGAGGTGCGTACCGCCGCCCCAGTCGCCTGAAGCCTGCTGCGAAACGGCCGCGCTTCCGGCGGAACGCTTGCCCCCACGGGTTGTTATCGCTCGGTTCCGCGAGTGGAGTGTTGCGCATGACCCTGTTGAAATGGGCCCTCATCTGTTTCGTGATCTCCCTCGTCGCGGGCGGCCTCGGCTTCACCGGCATCGCCTCGGGTGCCGGCTCCCTGGCTCGCATCCTGTTCGGTCTGTTCCTGGTGGTGGCGATCGTCATCGTGATCGTCGCCTTCGCCATCGGGCAGGCGGTCTTCTAGGATGAACGCACCGATGCGGGGGCGGACTGTCCTCGTCACCGGCGCGACCTCCGGCATCGGCGCCGAGACCGCGCTCGGCCTCGCGCGGGCGGGCGCCCGTGTCGGCATCGTCGGGCGCGATGCCGCCCGCACCCAAGCCACCGCCGCACGCATCCGTGCGGCGGTGGCGGGCGCCGTGGTGGATACCTTCGTGGCCGACCTCGCCTCGCAGGCCGAGACCCGCCGCCTCGCCGCCGAGGTCCGCGCCCGCTATTCCCGGCTCGACGTACTGGTCAACAATGCCGGCGCGATCTTCGACCGCCATGCGGTGACGGTCGACGGCATCGAACGGACCTGGGCCCTCGACCACCTCGCCTACGTGCTCCTGAGCCTCGAACTCCTCGATCTGCTCAAGGCGAGCGCACCGGCCCGGATCGTCAACGTCGCCTCGGAGGCGCATCGGCGGGGCCGCATCGCCTTCGACGACCTCGGCCAGGCCGGACATTTCAGTGCGTTGTCGGTCTATGCGCAGGCCAAGCTCGGCAACGTGCTGTTCAGCGCGGCCCTCGCCCGCCGGCTGGCGGGCATGGGGGTGACGAGCAATGCCCTCCACCCCGGCGTCATCGCCAGCGGCTTCGCGGCCGGGACCGGCGGCTGGTTCGGGTTCGGCTGGCGCCTGATCCGGCCCTTCATGGCCAAGCCGGAGGACGGCGCCGTCACCTCGATCCACCTCGCCTCTGCGGGCGAGGTGGCCGGCGTCACGGGTGCCTACTTCAAGGCCTGCCGCCCCGTCGCGCCCTCGGCGCGGGCACGCGACCCGGCGCTTCAGGAGCGGGTCTGGACCCTCAGCCTGGACCAGCTCGGCCTATCCGATCGAGGGCTGGCATGACAGTTTGAAAACGATTTTATGCACTGCACGCATACCCCCTCCTCGACGGAGACAATTGCATGGTGCGGTGCGGCATGGCATTTGATGGCCATGCACCGCGGCGATGGCGTCGCCACGGTGTGCCCTTCTTGGGCGTTTCCTCCCTAGACTTCGGGCCGCTCCCTCACCGGGGCGGCCTTTTTTCGTCTGGTGGCAGGGTTCTAGCCGGCCTCGGCCTTCACGACAAGCAACATTGTGCGCCTTCGCACATGACCTCGCGCCAGCGTGATGCGCCGGCGCGGGATACGTCCGTCAGGCGTCCGTCGGGAGGGCGGACGGCAGGAAGGCGCCCGCGAGCGCCTGCCCGATCAGCGCCCGCGTCTCGGCGACGCCGTAGAGGGCGATGAAGGAGCCGAAGCGCGGACCCCGCGCCTCGCCGAACAGCACGTTGTAGATCGTCGTGAACCAAGCCTGTGACACGCCGGGGCGCCCGTCCGGGCTCTTGGCCTTGCCCGACAGGTCGGGGAAGTGTCGGCGCCCGACCTCGTAGACCACCGCCTGCAATCCCTCCGGATCGACCGAGCCCGCATGCGCGGCAAGGGTTTCGGAGAGGTCCTCCAGGGCCGTCCGCTCGGCATTCGTCGCGGCGCGGTAGGTCTTGGCCGGGCGCACGAGATCGCGGAAATAGGCGAGCGCGTGGCCGACGAGGCGGTTCAGCACCGGATGGGTCTCCGGCCCCACCTCCGGGTCGTAGCGGCGGATGAAGCCCCACAGCACCGCCGGATCCTCGGTGTTGGCCACCGCCGCGAGGTTGAGGAGCATGGCGAAGTTCAGGGCGCCGCCCTTGCCCACGGCTTCCGCCGCCGGGGGATGACCCGCGTGCAGGTGCCAGACCGGATTGCCGAGCTTCTGCGCCGGCTCCTGGGTCGGATACTTCTCCAGGAAGCCGAGGTAATCGTCGACCTGGCGCGGGATCATCTCCACGAACAGGCGCTTGGCCTCGCGGGGCTTGTTGTACATGAACAGCGCGAGGCTGTCGGCGGTGCCGTAGACCAGCCAGTCGTCGATCGAGAGGCCGTTGCCCTTCGACTTCGAGATCTTCTTGCCGTCCTTGTCGAGGAAGAGTTCGTAGTTGAACCCCTCCGGCGGCTCGCCGCCGAGCGCGCGGGCGATCTCGCCCGAGAGCTTCACGGAATCGATGAGGTCCTTGCCGGCCATCTCGTAGTCGATGCCGAGCGCCACCCAGCGCATGGCCCAATCGGGCTTCCACTGCAGCTTGGCGTGGCCCCCCGTCACGGGCGTCTCGTAGCGCGTCCCCGTCTTCGGGTCGCGCCAGACCAGGGTGCCGGCCGAGACCCGGACCTCGTCGATGGCCACCTGCATCACCTCCCCCGTCTCCGGGTGGATCGGCAGGAAGGGCGAGTAGCTCGCCGAGCGCTCCGCGCGCAGGGACGGCAGCATGATCGCCATCACGGCCTCGTAGCGCTCCAGCACCGTGAGCAGGGCGGTGTCGAACACGCCCGAGCGGTAGCATTCGGTGGCCGAACGGAACTCGTACTCGAAGCCGAAGGCGTCGAGGAAGCGGCGCAGTTCGGCGTTGTTGTGCGCGCCGAAGCTGTCATGGGTGCCGAACGGGTCCGGCACGCGGGTCAGCGGCTGGTTCAGGGCGCCGATCAGCAGGGGCTTGTTCGGCACGTTGTCCGGCACCTTGCGCAGGCCGTCCATGTCGTCCGAGAACGCGATCAGCCGCGTCGGCACGCGGTCGTTGGTCAGCACCCGGAAGGCGTGACGGACCATGGAGGTGCGCGCCACCTCGCCGAAGGTGCCGATATGCGGCAGGCCCGAGGGGCCGTAACCCGTCTCGAACAGCACTTCGTCCTTGGGGCGCCGCTCCAGCCGCGCTACGAGCTTGCGCGCCTCCTCGAAGGGCCAGGCGGCGGCGGTGGCGGCGGCCGCGATGAGGTCGGGGTCGAGGGCCGGGGAGGTCGGGGACGACATGAGGACAGCGTCAGTTCTGCAAGGAATGGGCGGAAGGGCGGCACCGTAGGGAGCGCGTCCCGGAGGGTCAACGGACGGGCCGCGCCTGCGTCGGCGACATGGCAGCCTCGCCCGCCCCGGGGCGCGGGGCTTCATACGTTTGCCGCGTCGCCTTGCGAAACCTCGACTTCCGAAAGCGCGGCCCCGGCGGGGGGCGCAGGGAAGCGTCCATGACGTCAGGTTCCATGCCATCACGTTCGATGCCATCAGGCTCGATGATCGCGTCCGGCCGTGGCACTGCGCCCGCCATCGGCGCGGCGGAGATCCGCTCCACCCGCCTCCTGTTCCTCATCGTGGGTTTCGGGGTCGCGGCCTGGGCGCCCCTGGTGCCGTTCGTGAAGGCGCGGGCCCAACTCGACGACGCCGCCCTCGGGCTTCTCCTCCTCTGCCTCGGCATCGGCTCCCTCGTCACCATGCCGGTGGCGGGGGTGCTGGCCCGGTGCGTCGGGCCCCGCCCGCTGCTGGTCGTCGCCGTCGCGGCCACGGGCGTGGCCCTGGCGCTGCTCGCCTCCGCCGCCCATCTCCCCGTCCTCGCCGTGGCGCTCACCGGGCTCGGGATGGGCCTCGGCCTCCTCGACTGCCTGATGAACCTGCAGGCCGTGGTGGTGGAGCGCCGGGCGGGACGCCCGATGATGTCGGGCTTCCACGGCCTCTACAGCCTCGGCTGCATCGTGGGGGCGGCCGGTATCAGCCTCCTGCTCGGCCTCGGCCTGACGCCCCTGGCCGCCACCCTCGCGGTGGTCGCCGGCATCGTGGCCGCCCTCGCGGGCGCATGGCCCGGCATCCTGCCGGGCGAACCCAGGGCGCAGGGGCCGGCCTTCGCGGTGCCGCGCGGGCCCGTGCTCCTCATCGGCATCCTCTGCTTCGTGGTCTTCCTCACGGAGGGCTCGGCCCTGGACTGGAGCGGGGTCTTCCTCATCCAGGAACGCGGGCTCGATCCGGCCTGGGCGGGCCTCGGCTATGCGGCCTTCTCGCTGACCATGACGGCGGGACGGCTCGGCGGGGACGCCCTGGTGCGCCGAATCGGCCGGCGCCGCATCGTCGTCGGCGGCGCCCTCCTCGCGGCCTGCGGCCTCGGCCTCGTGACGGCCGTGCCCTCCTGGCCCGTGACGCTCCTCGGCTATGGCCTGGTGGGGGCCGGCTGCGCCAACATCGTGCCGGTGCTGTTCACCGCCGCCGGCCGCCAGACCGCCATGCAGGCGGCCCTGGCGATCCCCGCCGTGACCACCCTGGGCTATGCCGGTGTGCTCGCGGGACCCGCCGCGATCGGCTTTCTCGCCCACGCCACCAGCCTGACCCTGGCGTTCCTGGCCGTGGCCCTGCTCCTCCTCGGGGTCGCGGTGAGCGGCGGCCGGTTGCGCCTCTGAATCGTTTGCAAGTGACGGCCCTGCGGGGGGCCTGGATACGTGGATCGCTCAGCGCCGAGAACCGCGCGGGCCTCTCCTCCGGGGAGCGCGGCTTCGTGACGAACCCGTCGGACGCGTTCCTCGGCCGGGCCGGAATTCCTCGACCTCCGCGTAAGGGTTAGCCCTCGGAGCGGAACCGGCGCCTTTCCCTTCGCGATGTGCCGGGACTGAACCGTTCCGGTCCCCGAGGCGCGGCCCCGGTCCCCCTCAGAACGGGCTCAGCGGGAAGAACCGCAGGTAGAGCTCCGCGTATTTCCCCTCGTCCCAGAGCCGCTGCAGCGCGTCGTCCAGGGCCCGCGACAGGGCCGGTTCGTCGGCGCGGGTGACGAGGCCGATGCCCTCGCCGAAATAGCGGTTCTCGAGGTAGTCGCCGCCGGTGAAGGCGCAGCAATTGGCCGCCTCCACGCCGCCGATCCAGAGGGCGAGGTTCAGCCCGTCGGCGAAGACGTAGTCGACCTCGCCCCGGCGCAGCGCGCCCTCGGCCGTGGCGAGGTCCGTGAAGTCCTTCGCCACCGCGCCGGGGAAGAACGCCTTGAGGTAGGCCGCGTGCGCGCTGCCGCCGACCACGCCGACGCTTCGCCCCGCGAGCGCGGCGGCGGAGGGCGCGGGCTGGTTCCGGTCGGTGCGGGCGGCGAAGCGCGCCGGCCAGCGGAAATACGGCCGTGTGGCGAGGAAGCGGGCGCGCAGGGCCGGCGTCAGCGGGATCGCGGCGGCGACGACGTCTCCCTGCCGGTCGGCCAGGGCGTCGAGGAGGGTGTCGAAGCGCCGGGCCTGGACCGTGCAGGTCATCGCCAGCCGCTCGCAGACCGCGCGGGCGAGTTCCACCACGAAGCCGGTGGGCGCGCCGTCGGGCCCTGCGAAATGCAGGGGCGGGAACTCGTCGTCGGTGAGGAAGCGGACCGCGCGGGCGCTCGGCTGGGTCTCCATGCGCTCCTGGCGGGTGCGTGGATTCCAGAAGTTCGGGATCGTCACTCCCTCCGCCGACGCGAAATCTCCACAGGACAGGAGGGCGATGAGGGCGAAAGCGGCGGCCGGCCCACGGCTTCGCCTTGCCATCCCGTGCCTGTTCGCAGAAGTTGTATGTGTGTTGCGCGGGTTGCGCGGGGATACGGTCTGGCTCACGCCGTCTTCCCTAGCACATCCCCGAGCCGTCGGGAGGCCGGCTGCGATGTCGCTTCTCATCTCCGCACCGACCGGCTCCGCCGGTCCGCTGCCGCCCGAGATCGGTTTCCTCGCGAAGCAGGGCTTCGATCCGGGCCTCCTCGCGCACGCCGCCGCCCTGGCCCGCGCCTGCGGCAGCGACGCTGCCACCGCCCTCCTCCACGCCGACCTGATCGACGAAGCGGCGTATTACCGCGCGCTCGCGGCGGCGCTCGGGGTGCCGTTCCTCCCCGGCGACCTGGCGCTCGGCGAGGGGACGCGCTTTCCCGACAGCCTGGTCGCCGGGCTCGCCCCCCTGGCGCGACCGGGGCCCGCCGCCTTCGTCCGCGCGCCGCGCGGCCCCGCCATCGCCGCCCTCCTGCGAGAGGGGACTCCGATGGCCATCACCACGCCCCGGGCCCTGCGCGAGGCCGTGTTCGCCGCCAACCCCGCCGGGATCGCCGCCCATGCGGCGGATACGCTGCAGCGACGGCGTCCGGACTGGGCGCTGGGCCCCGGCGGGCAGGGCCCGCAGCTGGCCCTCCTGGGCCTCCTGATCGGTGCGGCGTGCCTCGCCGCCAGCCTCGCCCCCGCCTCCCTGCTCCTGGGGGCCTGGACCCTGGTGCAGTTCCTCTTCCTCGCCACGGTGACGTTCCGGATCGCCGCCGTCAGCGTCGAGGCCGAACCGGAACCGGAGACCCCGCTGCCCGATGCGAAGCTTCCGGTCTACCCCGTGCTGGTGGCCCTGCACCGGGAGGCGCGGGTGGTGCCGCGCCTCGTCGCCGCCCTCGCGCGCCTGGACTACCCGGTGGCCAAGCTCGACCTGAAGTTCGTGATCGAGGCCGACGATCGCGAGACGGGCGCCGCGCTCGACGCCGCCGCCCTGCCCGCCCGATTCGAAGTGATCCGCGTCCCGGGCGGCCTGCCGCGCACGAAACCCCGTGCCCTCAATGCCGCCCTGCCGCTGGCGCGGGGCGCCTGCCTCGTGGTCTACGATGCCGAGGACCTGCCCGATCCCGGCCAGCTCCGGGCGGCGTGTGGTGTGCAGGATCATATGGCACAGGCGGGATTAGGCGGTTTTTGCCGGGGTTAGCCGATCGAAACCTAGTTCTTGCAGTGGCTTAGCGACCAAAGGCGGGTCGGAAGGGCCAATATCGTCGCGCAGGATCAAATGGCACGGATTTCAGAGGGCTCACAGGCCGTCGACATCGTTGCCCTTCGAGAGGCCCGATCAGAGCCTTCTAAGTGGGATGATTGGCACAGGTAGCCCGAGGCGGATGCAAATCGCAGAAACCGTTGTCATCTCATCGGCATAGACGAAGACGCCGAAATCTAAGTGGGATGCTAAGTGGGATGCTCCGTCAGCGCCTCGATGGCGGCTCCAGGTGCGGTTTGGCGGTCGACCTGTCGATATAGAAGGGACGCACATCTGCCGGTTCAGGCCTCGATCCGCAGCGCATGCACCTTAAACGAGCCTTCAAGCCTTCGATCTGAGATGCGCCATCAGCCTGGATGAGGGACCAGAAGAGCTGGGTCGTCCACCGGCAGCGGGCGCAGCGTGCTTGCACGCCGTGATAGCCCGCCGCCTTCAACTCATCGAGCGTCGGCATTCTAGAAGGGGATCACGTCCGGTATCTGAAAGTCGCCGAAGATAGGGGGCACGCGGCCGATCACCTTCAGCACTACCGGCTCTTGGAACTCTCCCAATGCAGGATGGCCGTCCTGACGGATGGCAACCGCACCAGCCTTCCCTGACGCCATTCGTTCGACCTTGCGCAAGGCGTGCGCCTCGTCGTTCGCCTGCTGCGGAGGCTCAGCCTCCAGCCCTTTGCCCTTCTCGCGAAAGGATTGGACGGTGAACGTGGATTTCTGGCCTTTGGACATGTCAGCCTCCAGGTGGGGTGCCCAGATGCTTGCACGAGAACAAAGCGGGAACAACAGTGATCGCAGAACGCGTTCGACGCCTGTGGATTGCGTTGAAAACTGATCGTCAGCCGCGCCCGTTGGGAACTTTCAGCGGAGGTTCGGGGCGGCGGGCAATGCTAAGCCAGTCGCTTGCTCGCAAACCCCCATGAAGTGAGCGTAATCCCGGCGGTACTGCGCCACTTCAAGCAAAATGCTGGGAGACCGTCCTGCTGCCGAGCGTATGGCCACAAGAGTTAGGCGAGCGCCGGCAAGCGTACAGTTCCGCACCACTTCGCTATCGGTTAGCTTGCCAAGGGCTTCTGCGGTTCTAAGGGTGAACTTAGCCTCTTGAGCAAGTTCTTTCTCGCCTTTTGCCATGATGGCCAGTGCGATCGTTCGCTCTGAAGACTGAAGGGATTGTGCGTAAGTTCTTATCGAGCCTGTCTCAGCATGGGCAGAGCAAGGCGCTAATTGCGCCGCTACAACTATCAAAGCCGAAATCAGATTGCTCTTCCGTACCATGCAACGCGTCCCTGGAAACTAAGGCTGCCGACTTCATCTCGGGGCACCGTCTCCGAAGGGTATCGGTCGTTGTCCGAGATCAGCATCATGCCGCCGATCGCGAGGAAGTTCACGCGCTTCACGACGACAAGATCGTTGATGACGAGTGCGTAGATCTTGCCGTGAACAACGTCGCCATAGCTGCGATCGACCAGCATCAAGTCTCCATCCTGGATCGTGGGATGCATGCTGTCGCCCTGCGCTTGCAGCAGCTCCGCGCTGTGTGTGGATACGCCGAGTGATCGAAGCCAGGCCTCGCTGAAGAGGAAGTGGGACGTCGCTACGACTTCGGCTGGCAAGCTCGCTCGACCGCCACCCGCTGAGGCCCTCACTTCGAGGAAGGGCACCGCCACAAAGCCCTCGGGGACCAGCAGCTCGCCCTGGTAGCGCAAGGCGCGGCGCGCCACGGCATCTGCCCCGGCACCGATACTGGAGAGATCCAAAGTCAGAGGTGGCCGATCGACCGTCTCTCGATCGGGCAGTTTCCTGCCCAGCAGGATGTCGACGGTCGTGCCGCAAACTGCTGCGATCCGGTCGAGCTTCGTGAGCTTCGGATCAGCTTCTCCGGCCATGTAGCTGTTCAGCGTCCGGAGCGGAACGCCTGATCTATCAGCCACATCCTTGTTGCCGCCCGCTGCCTTCACGGCAGCTTTCAGCCTCTCGGCCAGAGCTTGGATGGTGGCGGCGTCATGCTCATCCCCACCCGTTTGATCGACGAAGGCCATTAACTGTCCGTTAGTGCAGTTTCCCGCTTGACCCAGAGTGCAGAAATCTGCACGTTCTAGATAGCGAGTCCTAAAAGCGAGGTTAACGGTTCATGAGCAGCGCGGATAGCGCTCCTCCGACACAGGGGGGCTGGCACCAACAAGACATTTTGGCCGCCATTCGGAAGCGAGGCGCCACCGTTTCGTCCCTCAACCGGGAGCACGGCTTCAAGCCCGGCGTCCTGAACACTGCGTTTTATAAGCGCTGGCCTAAGGGGCAGCGGATCATCGCCGCCTTCATCGAGACCCCTGTCGAGGATCTCTGGCCGCAGTGGTACGGCCCAGGCGGCGCGCTCAAGCGCTTGCAGGGCGCCGTGCAGAAAACGGCAGCTTGAGGGTGTCGCGTCCCATGGACATGCCCCTCCCCGTCCGGCCGTCCGAGCTGTCCTTTCCGATCGAGGACGTAGCTCTCGCCGACATCTACGACGGCAATCGCCTGCGTGAGATCGAGCCCGCTTGGGCTGAAGCCATGGCCGCGTCGATGGAGCAGGGCGCCCGGCTCCCGCCTGTCGTCCTGCGCCAACCCGATCCCCGCGAAGGCATCAAGCAGTCCTATGCCCTGGTGTCCGGCGGCCATCGGCTCGCCGCCCACCGGCTGCTGGGACGCGCGTCAATCCGTGCTGAAATCAGCACCTACGATGCGCTTCAGGCTCGGCTGGCGGAGGTTCAGGAGAACCTGGTCCGTCACGATCTCAACGCCCTCGACCGGGCGCTCTTCATCGCCGAGCACAAGCGTGTCTGGGAGCTTCTGAACCCCGAAGCCGGGCGAGGCGGCGACCGTCGCTCCAAGAAGGCGATCAAAGGGCAAAGTCTGCACTTTGGTCCGCGTCGTTTCACCGACGAGATGGCCGAGAAGTGCGGTCTCGGCGAGCGCACCGTGAAGTACGCCCTCGCGCTCTCACAGGCCCTCGATCCAGAGGCAATCCGTATCCTGCGCGGGTCGGGCATCGCTCGCAACGCTTCGGAATTGCAGCGCCTCGGATCGGAACCGGCCGAGCGGCAGGTCCGCCTTGCCAAGCTCCTGGTCGATGGATCGGCCGATACCGTCGCCAGGGCCCGGATCGCTGCAGGCGATGCGCCAACCGGTGAAGGTGATCCTCAGGAGGAACTGTTCCGCCGGATCGTCTCGAACTGGCAGCGCCTCGATGCCAAGGGGCGCAAGCGCTTCCTGGAGCATGCTGGCCTTGTCGTGCGTGAGCAGAAGCCGCGCGAGCGCATGACCGTGGTTTCCGGAGCTGGCCACGATCCGCGCCAGGTTGACCTGGAGGAGGCGATCGCCGCCAGCCGGAAGGGCGCCGCATGAAGCTCTGGCTCACTGCCGCCGAGATCGCGGAGCTGTCGTTGCCGGGTCTCCCGGCCACGAAGCGCAACGTCAACGCCTTCGCCGAGGTCTCGGGCTGGAACCGGCGCGACGGTCTTTGGCGCCCCCGTAAGGGGGTCGGAGGCGGCCTCGAATATCACCTTGATCTGCTGCCGCCCGACGCGCGTCGGGCCTACGTTGCCCGGTTGATGCCGGACGCGGTGCCGGAGGCTGTTGCTGAGGCCGCTGACGCCGAGCCAGCTGCCACCCACATGCGCGACGACGCTGCCGAGGCTCGTGATGCGCGGCTCGCCATCCTAGCGGCGGCCGAGCGCATCTATACGAGCGCCAAGCTGCCGCGTGAGAACGCCGACCTCCTCACCGTGGCCGACTACACGGCCGGTCGGCTCGCCCTCCCCCCTTGGGTTCGCGCCAAGGTGCCCACGCTGACCTTGCGCAGCCTGAAGCGCTGGCGTGCGGCGGCTCGCGATGGCCGCACGGCCGCCCTCGCGGTGGATCGTGGCGCTGCTCGGCGCGGTCTCGGTGTGCTCGACACGGCCGAGGACGGCCAGGTCCGGGTCTATGCCCTCGCCTTGATCGCGCGGCAGCCGCATCTCTCGGCGGATCATGTCCGCGAGATGCTGCGCACCCGCTTTGGCGACACCCTGACGGTCATCCGCTCAGGCGGCGAGGTGAAGACGGTTCCGCTACCGCCGATCCGCACCGTTCAGGATGCGCTCCGTCGGTGGAAGGACACCGAGAAGGTTGCGCTCACCGCGATCACCAACCCGGACGCCTACAAGAGCCGGTTCAAGCTCGCCGGCAACAACACCGCCTCGAACGTCACCCGCCTCAATGAGGTCTGGCAGATCGACGCTTCGCCGATGGACGCGCTCTGCGTCGATGGCAGGCACTCGGTCTACCTCGCGATCGACGTCTGGTCGCGTCGTGTCGTGGTCTACGTCTCGAAGACACCGCGTGCGGAGGCTGTTGGCCTGCTGCTGCGCCGGGCGATCCTAGCCTGGGGCGTGCCGGAGACGGTGAAGACCGACAACGGCTCGGATTTCACAGCGAAGGCTTCCCAGCGACTGCTGGCTTCGCTCGGCATCGAGCACACGTTGTCACCAGCCTTCACGCCCGAGGACAAGCCCTTCGTCGAGCGTGTCGTCGGCACCTTCCAGCGGGATCTGGGGCCCCTCCTGCCGGGCTTCATCGGTCATAGCGTCGCCGACCGGAAAGTGATCGAGGCGCGGCGGGCCTTCTCCGCCCGGCTCGGCGACCAGGACAACGCCAAGGCGTTCTGCGTCGAACTCACCGGCATGGATCTCCAGGGCTACTGCGATGCCTGGGCGGAGAACCGCTACCAGCACCGCCCGCATGCCGGCCTTCGCGATCGGCCCGGTCTCCGCATCCACACGCCCTACGGTGCGGCCTCCGCCTACACCGGCTCGATCCGCCGGATCGGGGACGTGCGAGCCCTGGACCTCCTGTTGGCGCCTGTTGCTGGGAAGGACGGCGTCCGGACTGTCGGCAAGCAAGGCATCACGATCGAGAGGTCGTTCTACCATGCCCCCCAAGTCATGCCGGACACTCAGGTGTTCGTTCGCATGGACCCGGCCGACATGGGCCGTGCCTACCTCTTCGCCCTCGATGGCGGAGAGTACCTGGGCGAGGCGCTTTGCCCCGAGATCTTGGGCATCGACCCGGCCGAGGCAGTCGCCCTAGCCAAGGCCGCGCGCAAGGCGCTCATCGATGAGCGCACCGCCGAGGTTCGGCGCGAGGCCAAGGCGATCAAGCCCCGCGATTTCGCTGACACGATCTTGGGGCGTGTGCCTCCTGCGGCCAGCAAGGTAGTGGCCTTCCCGCGCCCCAGCGACGCGCACAGCACGCCTCAGCTCACGGCGGCCGGTGACGTCTTCGCCGAGCCGAAGGCGGCGCCCACTGTTCTGCAAGCTGCCGACGCCGCCTTGCAGGCTGAAATCGAGGCGGATCTCGGCGGCAGTGCGCCGGCCACGAATGTCCAGCCGCTTCGGCGCGTCGACACCCCCCAGTTCCGCTTCCGGCGGGCCCTCGACCTTCGTGAGCGCCTGGGGCGCGGCGAGGTGATCGAGACCGCCGACGCTCTTTGGCTCGGCGGCTACGAGGCCGGCCCCGAGTTCAAGTCCCAAAACGCCCTCTACGCCGATTTCGGGGAGGCGGCGCTCTGACCACGAAAAGAAAAAGCCCCGGCCAAAGACCGGGGCATCAAGTTCAGATCGGGAATATCCATGACAACAGATAAGCCGAACCACAACAACAAAAGCCATGCAGCCCTGCAAAATGTGCGAGCGATGATGGCGCTTGTGTATAAGCTCCAGGGTCGCCGCCCTCACCTGCCGAACATCGGCGTGATGCATGGCCCTTCCGGTTACGGGAAGAGCCAGGCGGCGATCTACGCGCAGAACAAGACGAACGCGATCCGCGTCGAGGTCGGCGATAGCTGGACCCGCAAGACGCTGATGAAAGCCATCCTCACCGAGCTGGGGGTCGTCCCGCGCGGCACGGTGGCGGACATGGTTGAGCGTGCCGTCGAGCTGCTGGGCGCGGAGATCGACCGGCCGCTCATGATCGACGAGGCGGACAAGCTCGTCGACAAGGGCATGATCGAGCTGGTCCGCGAGATCGCGGAATGCAGTCAGGCGCCCGTGATCCTCATCGGCGAAGAGGCCCTGCCCTCTAAGCTCGTGAAGGTCGAGCGCGTCCACAATCGCGTCCTCGACTGGGCGCCGGCCGAGCCGTGCGATCGCGACGACACGCGCAAGCTGGCCAAACTCTACGTCCCGCACCTGACGTTCTCGGACGGTTTGCTGGACCAGGTGTGCGATCGCAGCGAGGGCCGGGCGCGCCGCATCGTCACGAACCTCGACCACATCGCGGAATGGGCCCGGAACCACGGCGCGAAGGCGGTCGACGAGACCTATGACGGCCGCTTCTACACCGGCGACGCTCCGAAGGTGCGCAATCCTAGCCGCATGATCAGGAGGGTCGCATGAAGCGCCTCCACTCTCTGAAGGTCAGCGGTCCGAAGGCGTACTGGGACGCAATGCGCGCTCTGACGCTCCGCGCAGGCAGCTTTACGAGCCGCGATGTTGCTGAACACTGCGGCGTAACGGTCGAGAACACGGTGATTTGCTACGTCGCCGCCTGCGTTCGGTATGGACACCTCGATGTCGTTGGGGAACGCCCCCCAGCAACTCCGACCGGCCGACCATTTAAGCTCTACGCTGTTAAGGTTACCGAACGGTTAGAGGCTCCGTTCGAGAAGGCGGATATCACGCGAAAGCATGGTGCGGCCCACCAGCAGATGTGGACGGCTATGCGAGCCCTCCCCCACTTCACAACACGTGAGCTGGCCGTCCACGCTTCAACCGACGAAGTCTCGATCAGCTCGGACACCGCGCGCATCTTCTGCTGGAAGCTGGAGCAAGCGGGTTACCTCCAGGAACTCGGGCGCAACGGCCGCTGGCGTGTCCTCCGTATTCGCCCCGGCAAGAGCACGGGACCGATCCCGCCTGCGATCACTTTCAAGGGCGAAGTCATCGAGCGCAATCCGGCTGCGAAGCGTCGGAGGGCGTCATGAGCATCGCCGTGAAGATGACTGCCTATGAGAAGGCGGCGGCTGCCTGGGGCGACGCGATGCCGGACGAGGTCCGGGAACTCGCCCGCTACGTCGACCAGCACACCGGCGTCGCTGCGGCGAAGGCCATTGGCTACTCCGGTGCCGTCGTCAGCCACATGCTCGCCGGCCGCTACACCGGCGACCAGGATGCCGTGTTCGCGAAGATCCGGGGCGCCCTGATGGGCGAGGTCGTGATCTGCCCGGTGCTGGGTGAACTCGGCCGCGACCGCTGCCTCACAGAGCAGAAGAAGCCTTTCGCGACATCGAACGCTGCCCGCGCCCGGCTCTATCGAGCCTGCCGGTCGGGCTGCCCGCACTCACGCTTGAAGGGGGCTTGAATGGCCAGAGCTAAGACGAAGGGCGTCGACACCAACCTGCCCGTGCCGCAGAGCGACGCCGAGGCCGAACAGGCGATCGCGCGGCTCGGCGTGCTCCAGCGCGAGGACGCCATCGCGAAGGCCCACCACGACGACCAGGTGGCCGCCCTTGAGGCCGAACGCGCACGGCAGGTGAAGGCCTTCAAGGAGGCCGAGACCGCCATCGTGCTTGGACTGGAGCGCTGGGCGTCCGTTCACCGGGCTCGCCTGACCAACGGGGGCAAGACCAAGACGGTGCAGCTCCCCACGGGCACGCTGCTGTGGCGGGACGGCCGCTACGCGGTGAAGCACGGCAAGCTCAAGATCGAGGACGTTGTCGCTGCGGTTCGGGAGCGCCGGATTGAGGTCACGAAACTGATCGCTTTGGCGAAATTTGATCGGCGAAAGGATGATGCTGAACAACTCGTCGGCGTTCTAGCGAAGCTCGACACCTTCCTCCGGATGAAGGTCGACTTGAGCAAGGATGCGATGCTCGCGGCTCGTGACGTCGCCGAGACCGTGCCCGGCGTCACCGTCCCGCGCGGCCCTGAGGAGTTCGCCGTGGAGCCGCTCGCCTCTCAGATCCGCGAGGTGGCATGATGCTGCTCCGTCTCGCGCTTCCCCTGCTCGAACTGCCCGCAGCTGCTGTCGCCTCCTGGTTCGCTGTCTCGGCAGCTTACACCCTAGCGCCGATCGAGATGGCGATCGCCGGCATGGCCGCGCTCAGCTTTGGTCTCCTGCGCAGCATTGCCGTCAGCCAGGCCGCCGGCCGGCGCTTCGACGCCGCCATGTCCGGCTTGCGGACTGCTCCCCCCTCGAACGACGCTGGAGGACGGTGATGAGCCTTCAACCTCTGACACCGCTCCAGAAGCGTGTGCTGGACTTCATCCGAGCTGAACTTGGTGCCGGGCGACTGGCCCCGACCTATCGCGAATTGGCGCATCTCACGTGCACCGCTGGCGATGCCTTCCGCGTCGTCACCGCGCTGGAAGAGAAGGGCTACATCACCAGGTCCAAAGAGCGCCGCAACCGGTCTATCCGCCTGACCCCGGATGCTGAAACCTACACGGTGCGCCTTTCGCCCGAGGTGAATGTCAGGCTTGCCGCCCATACTGCAGCCTGGGCGTCGACGCCCGAGGCTGTGATCTCCCAGGCCGTTGCTGAGTACCTCGGGAGGCACCCATGAGCACAGCCGGGCTGCTCCTATCCGCCTACGGCCTTCTCTTCGTGGGCGTCGTGATTGGCTACGCCGCTGGCGTCTTCGCAGAGAGGCAGAAATGGCAGTGACGCGCATCCTCCCCGCGCAGATCAAGGCCATCCACGCCATCAAGACGCGGACGCGCCTAGACGAGCCCTCCTACCGCGCCATGCTCCAGGGCTTCGGCGTGGTGACCTCCAAGGACCTGACGTCAGAGGCGGCAGCCCGCCTCCTGACGCGGATGCGCGACATTCCTGAACCTTCAACACCCGTTCAACGGGTCGCGAAGCGCAAGGCGGCCGCCGGAAAGTACGCCCCAAAATTCCAGGCCATGTGGATGGCGCTCTACAACCTGGGAGCGGTCGAGGATCGCACCGACAGCGCGATGCACGCCTTCCTGGAGCGCCAGACCGGCATCCCGCACACGCGCTTCCTCCAAGTCGCGGCCGACGCGACCGTGGTCATCGAGCCGCTGAAGGCGTGGCTGATCCGCGAGGGCGTCGTCTGGCCGGCGGCGGATCGCGACCGGCTCGTGCACCTGATGGCTCTGAAGCGCGCCATCCTGCGGGCGCAGTGGCTGCGCTGTGTCGACCTCGGCGCCGTCCGGTCCTTCGGGCCCCGCGAGGAGTGCGATGGCCTGACCGAGTACGTCTCGGCGGTGGTGCGAGGCGGGTCGCGGCGGCTCGGCTCGCTCGATGATCCCTTGCTCGAACCGGCCGAGCTGGATCGCGCCTCGGCCGCGCTGGGCAGGAAGCTCCGTGCAGCGAAGGTCAAGCCGGCGGAGGCGCGCCATGTCGCGTGAAGCGCAGCTCCTTGAGCGGATCGCAGAGCTGGAGGAGGAGAACCGCTACCTCCGCCAGCTCGTCGTCCCAGTCGATGCCTTGCCCGCTTCGTGGGGGCTGCAGCCGAAGCAAACGCGCCTCGTCCTCACGCTCGCGAGGGCACAGGGCTGGGTGCACAAGGATCGGCTTCGGGCCGCCCTCGGGAAGATCAAGCGTGATGTGGATGACCGGTACGTCGAGGTCTGCCTTCACCATACCCGCAGGAAGCTCAAGCCGCTCGGCGTTGAGATCCTGACCGAACGTTATGTCGGCTTGAACATGCCGCGCGACAGCCGGGCCATCGTGCTTGCTGCCCTCGATGCAGTCATGACCGGGCAGGTGGCGTGATGGCAGCAAAGTTCGCAGCCCCGCCCCCGCAGGTTCAAGGCCTGCCAACCTGCTTCTTCCCTGGGTGCGCCGATCCTGCACCCTTCGGCTACGGCGTTTCCCGGCGGTCCTTCGGTCGGCACTTCTGTCGCCAGCACCGGCCTGACCAGGCCAGCCAGCCCGCAGGCAAGCCCGTAGCTTCGGAGGTCAAGGATGACCGCTGAATTCACCTGTTGCGAGTGCGGCCGAGAGATCACGCGTGTCGGCGCGGATCAGGTGCCAGAAATGCGTCTATGCTTCCTCTGCATGGAGATGCCCGGCTGGTATCGCATCCCGCAGATGCGCGCCTTCCTGTGTGCTGATCACGACGGCCGCGAGGTCTGGGAGCGGGAGAATGCTCCCACGGTTGCCTTCCCGTCGCTGCGAGGCGGCTGATGACGGGTGCCGCCTACTACATGCGCCTCGACGAGCTGGCGGAGGTGATCGGCGACATCGCCGCGCTCCGGCTCGTCGCGGCGCTGGGCGGCACCCGGTTCTATGTTCGTGAGCACATCCGCGAGGACAGCCCCATCGCCGCCGCGATCGGCATGGACGCGGCGACCACCCTGGCGAAGCACATCGCCACCGGCATTGGAGGTCTGGCCGTCGAGATCCCGCGCGGGCCATCGAACTTCATGGCTGAATACCGCCGTCGCCTCCTAGAGCTTGCGGCAACACCAGGCTTGACCGAAGCCCAAATCGCGCAGGAGATGCAGGTGCATGGCCGCACCGTGCGCCGCGCCCGCGCCAAGCTCCGCGACGACATCGAGGGCGGCCAGGGCAACCTCTTCTAGGCCCACCCGGACAGGGTGTCCGGGGCACCATCTCCCCAGCGCTGTCGCATCGTCCCGACATCAACCGGGACCGAGCTTATGGCCGTCAACGCCCACCTCAAGACATCCGAAAGCGGTAGGCAGTTCCTGGCCGGCTTCGAGGGAGTAGTCCTAAAGGCCTACCCCGATCCGGCTACCGGCGGGAAACCCTGGACCATCGGCATCGGACACACGGCGGCCGCAGGCGCGCCGGTCGTGTCCAAGGGGATGACCATTTCGCGGGACCAGGCTTTCGAGATCCTGGCGCGCGACCTCGCCACCTTCGAGGCCTGGGTCATCAAGCTCATCAAGGTGCCGCTGACCCAGGCGCAGTTCGACGCCATGGTGTCGCTCTGCTTCAACATCGGCCCCGGCAACTTCACCGGCTCCAGCGTGGTGCGGCTCTTCAATGCTGGCAAGCGCCTGGACGCGGCGGCCGCCTTCACCCTCTGGAACAAGGCGGACGGCAAGGTCATGTCCGGGCTGATCCGTCGCCGCGCGGCCGAGCGGACCATGTTCGAAACCGGGAACTACGGCATCGCCATCGCCGCGAACGACGATGTGCCCGTGACCCAGGGCGTGGTGCTGGCGCGCGGCTCGGCCCATCCCGAGGCGGTGCGTGCACTCCAGGCCGACCTGATCTCGCTCAACCTGTTGCCTGCGAAGCCCGATCCGGACGGCGACTTCGGCCCCCTCACGGATACGGCGGTTCGCCAGTTCCAGCGCACCCATGCCCTCACCATCGACGGCCGGGCCGGGCCCGCCACGCGCGCCGCCATGGCGGCCGCGCTGGTCAAGGCGAAGAGGCCGATCGCCGTCGCGATGTACCCGCTGCCCGGCCAGGCGCTGGACGTACCCTTCGCCGCCTGATCGCGGCACCCTCAGGAGACCGACATGGTTCAGGACAATGACGCCCCGGGCGCGGCCGCGCCGCTGCTGGCCGATCAAGGCGTGAAGCCTTGGTATCAATCCCGCACGATAATCGGGGCCGGGATCATGGGTGGGTCGGTGCTCGGCGGTCTCGCTTTCGGGCTCACGCTCGATGCCGAGACACAGCGAGTGCTCGCCGATCAGGTGACAACCTGGATCATCGCCACCTCGATGTTGGGCGGCACCGTGCTGGCCATCGTCGGGCGCTTCAAGGCTGAGAAGGCCATCGGGAAGGCGAAGGTCTGACGCCCCATGAAACACGCTGTCACCGTCACCGTCACCCCGCTCGTCCGGTTCGTGGAATGGCTGTTCGGCCCCCTCGCACCGGGGATCGACCTGATCCTCTGCCTGTTCGCCGCGTCCTGGGGCTCGCTCATGATCGCGAGACCCCAAATCTTCGATCGCGGGGCGTTCGTCGGGATGGGTTGGCTGCCGGACGTCACCTGGATCGCGTTCTTCGCCATCCTGACCGTGTTGCATGGGCTTGGCGTCTTCTGCTGCTACCTGCGCTGGATCAGGGTGACGGCCTGCCTGCTGTCGGCCTGGATCTGGATCTCGGTCGCGGTCAGCTTCGCCAAGATCGAGGTCACCACCGGCGTCCTCACCTACGCGATCATCGGGGGGGCTGCGCTCTGCGGCGCGCTCTACCTTTCCGGTCAGCCCCGGAAGGCCGTCTAGCGTGGACAAGACGGTCGAGAGCACCCTCCGCATCATCGAGGGCACTGGCCCGATCGGCGCCTACATCGCTGCCGGGATCGTTGGGCTCGCCCTGGCCATCATCGTGTTCGCGAGGACGGCCGGCCTCTTCGACGGGGTCCGGTCGGACCAGCAGAAAACTGGGTTCCTCGATCGCGTCATCGCCCAGTACGACAAGCTCGTCCTGGTCGAGGATCAGCTTCGCAAGGAAGCGGAGCGGATCGAGGCCGAGAACGACAGCCTGAAGGACCGCCAACGGGAGCTTCAGACGAGCGTGGAGCTGCTGCGCATGCAGCTCCGCCGGGCAATCGACCTCCTGGCTGCCGTCCGCGACGGCCGCCTTCAACCCGCCGACGTCGCGCCTGAGCTGGCGGAGTTGCTGAAGTGACGGACCCGTGGATTGCCGTAGCCGTCGCGGCGTTCGTCATTGTCCTGTTCCTGGCGGCTCTGGCGGTGCCTCGCCGGCCCCGCACGGTGCGGGCCCCGGCGACGGACGCCAAGCTGGACGCGATCAACGCTCGCCTGACCACGCTGGAGGGCAAGCAAACCCAGAATGACCACGACGTTCGCAACATCCGCATGGCGATGCAGTCCGTGCCGACGAAAGACCGGCTGAACGAAGTGCTTGTCCAGGTCTCGACGATCTCGGGCAAGGTCGACGGGATGCACGACACGCTCGCTACGAACGGCCATTCGCTCCGGCGGATCGAAGACTTCCTGATCGCCGCCGCCCTCCCCACCGTCGCAGGCAAAGGCCACGAGGCCCCGAAATGAGCACCACCTTCTCCCGGCATGTCGAGGAAGATGCCCGGCTGATCATCCTGCGCGAGCTGCACGTCCAGTCGGATGGCCGTCTCAACGACGGCGTTCTCTGCCACGTGCTGGAGAGCTTCGGGCACAATCGCTCGCGCGAGTGGGTCCGGACCCAGATCCATAAGATGGCCGAGCTGGGCGCCGTGGCGACGACGGAGGCCGGCAGCGTTGTGGTCGCGCAGATTACGCGCGCCGGCGTCGACCACGTGCTGCGCCGCTCGAAGATCGAGGGGATCAAGCAACCCTCCCTCGGGGTCTGAGCATGGCCGAGCGCCGTCGCCTCTCCGCGATCGACATGCTGCCGGAAGAGGCAGCCGACGACATCGTCTGGGCGACCCAGGAGCTGGCCCAGCGCAAGCGGACCCAGGCGGACATCCTGTTCGAGCTGAACGACCGTCTGGAGGCCAAGGGGATCGAGGGCATCTCGAAATCCGCCTTCAGCCGGCACAGCGTGAACCGGGCGGCCGCCGTGCGCCGGATGCAGGAAGCGCGGGCGATGTTCGACGGCGTGTCGAGCCAGTTCACGGCGGCCGACGTCGACGAGAACACCGTGATCCTCGGCGAATTCATCAAGACGCTCATCATCGAGCTGGCCGGCGACGGCTCCGGGATCAAGGGGCCGAAGGAAGCCATGGAACTGGCGCGCGCCTTCCAGGCGACCGTGTCGGCTCAGAAGATCAGCACGGATCGCCGGCAGAAGGTCGAGGCCGAGACGAAGGCCCGCGTGATGAAGGCGGCAGAGGCAGCTGTCGGCCAGGTGACCGAGGCCGGGCATCCGGTCGACGCGGCGGCGGTGCTGAAGAAGATCCGTCAGGACGTCTACGGGATCTTCGACTGATGATCGCCGTCCCGCTCCACGCCTACCAGCAGAGATGGATGCGCGATCCGGCCCGGTTCAAGCTGGGCATGTTCGCCCGTCAGACCGGCAAGACGTTCACCACCACACTGGAGATCGTGGACGATTGCTTCGCGGCCGCCGTCGAGGGCCGGCGTGCGCGCTGGGTCATCCTCTCGCGCGGCGAACGCCAGGCGGCCGAGGCCATGAACGAAGGCGTGAAGCGCCACGCGGCAGCCTTCAACATGGCTTTCGACGCCGTCGACTTCGACTGGAAGGGCGAGGCCGGGAGCTACAAGGCCCTGGAAGTCACCTTGCCGGGCGGCTCGAAGATCACGGCGCTGCCGGCCAACCCGGACACGGCGCGCGGCTTCTCGGCCAACGTCTTCCTCGACGAGTTCGCCTTCCACAAGGATAGCGGTGCGATCTGGAAGGCGCTGTTCCCGGTCATTTCCGCCGGCTGGAAGCTCCGGGTCACCTCGACGCCCAACGGCAAGGGCAACAAGTTCTACGAGCTGGCCACCGGCAAGGATGAGCGCTGGTCCCGGCACATCGTGGACATCTACCAGGCCGTCCGGGACGGGCTGCCTCGTGACATCGACGCCCTGCGCGAGGGCATCGGCGACGACGATGCCTGGGCCCAGGAATTCGAGCTGAAGTGGCTCGATGAGGCCAGCGCTTGGCTGTCCTACGATCTCATCACGTCCTGCGAAGATCCGACCGCCGGCGACCCTGAAGGCTACCAGGGCGGCGTATGCTTCGTCGGCCGCGACATCGGCCGGCGCAACGATCTCCACGTGATCTGGGTCTGGGAGCAGATCGGCGACGTGCTCTGGGAGCGCGAGCGGATCGAACAGAAGCGCGCCACCTTCGCGGAGATGGACGAAGCCTTCGACGGCGTGATGGAGCGCTACCGCGTCGCCCGAGCCTGCATCGATCAGACTGGCATGGGCGAGAAGGTGGTCGAGGATGCCCAGCGCCGCTACGGCAGCCGGATCGAAGGCGTGCTGTTCACCGGCCCCTCGAAGCTCATCATGGCGACGGCCGGTAAGGAACGGTTCGAGGATCGCACCGTCCGGATCCGGGAAGGTGACCCGGCGCTCCGGGCGGATCTGCACAAGCTCCGCCGGGTGGCATCCGCCACCGGCGCGCCGCGCTTCGTGGCCGAGCGCGATGACGATCACGCCGATCGCACCTGGGCTGCCTTCCTCGGCATCCATGCCGCCGGCGGCCCTACCGTGGAGTACGGCTACCGCGCCGCGCCGCGCTCCGCCCTGCTGGGCCACAACTCACGCATGCGGTCGGACGACTACGAGGCGGATGATCTTCCCGATCCGCTCTCTCGTCAGCCGCTCGGCGCCCGCCTCAGAGGAGGCCTCTGACCATGGCCGACGCCCCCGTTGTCATCCTCGGCCCTGATGGCCGTCCCGCGCGCCGCGAGGTGCTGACCAAGGCGATCGCCGGGCCCACGCTCAGCGGCGTGCGCAGCGTCCTGTCCGGCTCCCATGCCGATGGCCTGACGCCTCAGCGCGTCGCCATGATCATGCGTGAGGCCGACCAGGGCTTGCCGCTGCGCTACCTGGAGCTGGCCGAGATCGTGGAGGAGCGAGACCTCCACTACGTCGGCGTGCTCGGCACCCGGAAGCGGTCCGTCGCCCAGCTCAAGATCCAGGTCGACGCAGCCTCGGACGATCCGGTCGACGTCGAGAAGGCGGACATGATCCGCACGTGGCTCCTGCGCGACGAGCTGCACGACGAGCTGTTCGACATCCTCGACGCCATCGGCAAGGGCGTGTCCTACACCGAGATCATCTGGGACACGTCCATGGGCCAGTGGGAGCCGACCCGGCTCGAATGGCGCGATCCGCGATGGTTCACCTTCGACCTGGTGGATGGGCGCACGCCGCTCCTGCGCACCGAGACCGGCGACGTGCCGCTGCCGGCCAGCAAGTTCATCCATACCCGGATCGCGGCCAAGTCCGGCCTGCCGATCCGCTCCGGCATCGCGCGCCTCGCGTGCTGGAGCTGGATGTTCAAGAGCTTCACCCTGCGGGACTGGGCGATCTTCACCCAGACCTATGGTCAGCCGATCCGGGTCGGGAAGTACGAGAGCAACGCCACCGGCCCGGAGAAGGACATCCTCTTCGACGCGGTGGCGAACATCGCTGGCGACTGTGCGGCGATCATCCCGCAGAGCATGACGATCGAGTTCGTGGAGCTGAAGGCGGCCGCCTCGAACGCCGACATCTACAAGGCCCGCGCGGACTGGCTGGACCAGCAGATCTCGAAGGGCGTGCTCGGCCAGACCGCGACCACCGACGCGATCGCCGGCGGCCACGCGGTCGGCCAGGAGCATCGTCAGGTCCAGGAAGACATCGAGCGCGCCGACGCGAAGGCGCTGTCCGCCACCCTCAACCGCGACTTGGTCTGGCCCTGGATCGACCTCGCCTACGGGGCCGGGACCACCAAGGCCTACCCCCGCATCCGCATCGGCCGCGAGGACCGCAAGGATCTCAAGACGACGATCGACGGGTTGAAGGAACTCGTGCCCATGGGCCTGCGGGTCCAGGTGTCGGATGTCGCCGACATGATGGGCTTCCCCGATCCGGACGCCGGCGCGGCTGTCCTGATCGCCCCGGCCGCTGCGCCGGTGATGCCGGGACTACCTGGCGCACAGCCCGCGCCAGGCGCGCTTCCTGTCGCCCTTCAAGCCGCCTTCAACGACGCCCTCGCGCAGAGGTCCGACGCGGTGGACGCGTCGATCGACCAGATCCTCTCCGATGAAGGCTGGGAGCGGATGGTGGCACCGATGGTCGACGGGCTCGGCCCCAAGATCGCGGCCTGCGCCTCTCTCGCCGAAGCGGAGGCGATGCTGGCCCTGCACTTCGCCAGCATGGACCCGAGTGTGCTTGGCGAGATGCTGGCGCGAGCCGCCTTCTCTGCTCGGCTCGCCGGCGAGATCAAT
The DNA here is from genome assembly GCF_025813715.1 of Methylobacterium sp. FF17. Lineage (NCBI taxonomy): Bacteria > Pseudomonadati > Pseudomonadota > Alphaproteobacteria > Hyphomicrobiales > Methylobacteriaceae > Methylobacterium > Methylobacterium flocculans. The sequence goes on along the minus strand of NZ_CP107532.1, from coordinate 4,544,606 downwards.
CAGCCCCTGTCGGACGGGGCCTGACCATGGCGCAGCCGACGCTGACCCCGCTCCCGCCGGCCGAGGCGATCGCCGCGCTTCAGCGTCGAGGTCAGCGCTTCGATCCCACGTTCTCCTGGCAGGACGCCTGGCAGGCTGAGCATGCCGCCATGTTCACCGTGGCGAAGTCGGCCGGGTTCGACATCCTGAAGGACATCCACGGCGCCCTGGTCGACGCGCTGGCGCAAGGTCGGACCTTCCAGGACTTCGCCCAGGATCTTCGGCCGGTCCTGGAAGCCAAGGGGTGGTGGGGCCGCAAGGAAGTGGTCGACCCGACCAGCGGCGAGATCCAGGAGCGCACGCTGGGCTCGACGCGGCGCCTGCGCACGATCTTCGAGACCAACATGCGGGTGTCCTACGCCTCGGGACACTGGGAACAGTTCGAGCGGAACAAGAGGGCCCGCCCGGTCCTGCGCTACGTCTCGCTCCTGGTCGGCAAGGATCGGCGCAAGGCGCACCTCGACCGCCACAACCTCTGTCTGCCGGTCGACGATCCCTACTGGGACGTCTGGGGGCCGCAGAACGGTTTCGGGTGCCAGTGCACCCTTCAGAGCCTGTCACTGCGCGATGTCGAGCGCCTGCGGCCCCAGCTCAAGTTCACGCCGCCCCCCGAGACCAGCCGGACCTTCGTCAACCACCGCACCGGACAGATCACGCGGGTGCCGGACGGCATCGATCCGGGTTGGGCCTATAACCCCGGCAAGGCTGGCTGGCGCGCCTCGGTGGTGGCTCAGAAGCTCTCCGACGCGCCCCCGGTCCTGTCGGCCTCCGCGATCGCGGCGCCGGAATGGCCGGCGCGCCGCCTCGCCGATGAGTTCGAACCCTGGCTTGATCGCGCCTCGCGGAGGCAGCCGGTCGACCAATCGCCTTGGTCGGTCGGGGCGGTATCACGTCCGGTCCTCGACGCGCTCGATCGGAATGGCGTGCGGCTCGGGAGCGGCGCGATCGCGGTGGATGCCGCCACGGCGCCCGAGATCCTGAGCCCGGCGGTGTCGAGCACCCCGGAGGTCGCGCGCCTGGTGCGCCGTCTGCCGGAGACGATCGGCACTGCGAAGGCCGTCCTCTGGGACGAGACGGCCGCCGAGCTGGCCTACGTGTTCGACGTGCCCGGCGAGGATCGCGCCCGCCAGCTCGTGGTCCGTGTCGCCCTCGGATCGCGCTGGGCGCCCAACACGGTGTCCGCCACTCGCCTCCGGCCGAACCTGGTCCGCTCCGCTCAGCTCATCGAAACGGCCGCCCTCGCGGGCTCCGCACTATTCGTCCTGCTATCAGGAGGGTTTTGATCTTGGCCGACGTAGTATCTTTCACGGATGACGGGTGGACCGATCTTGGTCCGACGCCCCTGGTCATCGAGCTGGCCGGCGAACAGGCGGTTACCTTCCTCACATCAGCAACGCCGCCTGCCAATACGCGGGTGAACTCCCGCATCCTGGCGCCAGGTGAACAGATCTTTCTGAGCACGCCGGGCCTTAGGGTCTACGTGCGCTTCGGTACGCCATTCAGGCGGAAGAACGCCGCTGTGAGACGAGGGCCCCTGACGGACTTCTACACGGGGCCAGCATCGGCTGATCGCGTGGCAGCAGTGAACCTGGCCGATCCCCGCGCCCGTGCTACCGGCCTCGTAGGCGTCGATCTGTCGACCGGGCTACCCACCGGCGGTGTGGTCACGTTCACGGACGACGGGTGGACCGATCTTGGTCCGACGCCCCTGGTCATCGAACTGGCCGGCGAACAGGCGGTTGCCTACCTCACATCAGCAACGCCGCCTGCCAATACGCGGGTGAACTCTCGCATCCTGGCGCCAGGTGAACAGATCTTTCTGAGTACGCAGGGCCATAGGGTCTATGTGCGCTTCGGTACGCCATTCAGGCGGAAGAACGCTTCCATAAGACGGGGGCCCCTGACGGACTTCTATACGGGGCCGGCATCGGCTGATCGCGTGCCAGCAGTGAACCTGGCCGATCCCCGTGCTCGTGCTTCCGGTCTCGTAGGCGTCGATCTATCGACCGGGCTTCCCACCGGCGGTGGTGTCGTGACGCCGCCGGCCCCCACCCCGGTCCCCGGCGCTAGCATCATCGGCGGCGTCGCGATCAACGCAGCCGGCGCGGCTGGGACCGCATACGAGGGCTATAGCCTCTCGGACGGCATGACCTTCGCCTCGATGCCGTCGTTCGTCTCGTCTGCGGCCCCCAAGGGCGACCTGTTCGATACGCGTGGTTATCTGCTTCCGGCCGCTGCCCAGACGCCGCGCTCGGCCGGCGCCGGCGGTCTCACGCTCAAGGGCTACGACGTCGGCCCGACCCATCAAGGCTATCTCGATGCCAATCGGGGCCAGCCGGTCGCCTCTTGGCAGGACCTCATCGCCACCGAAGGTAGCGCTCTCGTCCTCAAGTCTCGCGCGGCTTCGGTCCAGGAGAAGGCGCTGACGGATGGCAAGGACATCTTGTCGGCCATGATCCATACGGGCGGGCGCCTCGTCTGCCGGCCCCCGTGCATCCTCGAGGCACGCATGCGCCTGGAAGCCGGTGCCTTGATGAACAAGGCATGGCACCCGACGCTGTGGCTGCAGCTCATGGGCGCGGCCAACTCGCAGTTAAACATTGAAATCGATTGGGAGGCGAACGACGCCTTCCCGCAGTCCCTCTCTCCCAACGCCCAGAACTGGACGAGCGGCCTATCCACCTCCATCGGCTCGAACGCCGAGAACGTCCGCCCCGGTCTTATGGATGGCGGCTGGTACAACGTCGGCTTCCGCCTGCGCGAGGATGGCTTCGACTACCTGATCGATGGCGTCGTCATCGTCTCCAAGGTGTTCAACATGCGGTCCAAGGGTGACCGCGCCGCCTACCTCATGCTGACGAACCACGTCGCTGACTTTGCCGGGCAGTATTCTCTGTCGTCATGGCAGTCGGCAGGTGCGACGGGCGCCCGCTCCTCGATCGAGTGGCTGCGCATGTGGCGCCAGACCGGCACCACCCACCGCAAGCCGCTCGTCGAGACCGCTGACCTCAAGATGGCGTTCGGCACCACCGCCTCGCGCACGATGCCGTCCCTCGCGGATCAGTTCGGCGACGCCACCGTCGCGGAGACCTTCGAGGCCCTGGTGCACGACGTGCTCGGCCCCGGCGGCAACACGGATGGCGGTTGGACCGGCCTGCCTTCGTTCGTCACCCGCGTCGGCGACACTGTCACCATCGCCAATCCCGACAAGCCGGGCCGGCTCTACTTTGCCCGCGTCGGTGCCAAGGCTGGCGAGACCTGCCAACCGGCGCGATGGGTATGCGACGTCGGCCCGAACCTGCGCGGTGGGCCCGAGCTGAACTTCACGACGGGGGTCACACAGATTGATCTCTACCCAATGGCAGATGTCGGCGACCTCCTGCCGAAGCGCGTTGCGGTATCCAACCTCCCGGCCGGCGTGACCTACAACCCGGCGACCTTCCTCCTCACGTGGGACGGCACAACCACCATCGTCCCGACCCAGGCGTCCATCACCGTGACCAACGCGGTGGACCAGAGCGTCACATTCACCAAGACGGTCAAGCCCGTCTCCAACATCGCACCGCCTGTGGTGGATGGCCTGGTCTACTCGATTGACCCCGGGGACGCCGCCAAGCGCACGGTGACGGGCTCCGATGTGGACGCCATGGGCGGGTCGGACGGGACCACGGCAGTGGCTCTGGCCACGGCTCCGAACCGGCCCACGCTGGTGGCTCGGAACGGCCGTCAGACGCTCCGCTTCACGGCGGCGAACTCCCAGCGCATGGACATGCCGGGCCACCCCGCAGCGGACACTTCGTTCACCCGTGTGCTCATCGTGGAGCTTGCCACGGTGGCGGCCACGATGTGCCTCGTGAGTACCGCTGACCCTGCCGGCTCGACCACCACGAACCGCGCGGAGCAGCTCTTCGTCTCGGCCGATACGACGCTACGGGCCCGCCGCTCTGCGGCTGGCAGTCCGGTGGACGCCAGCGTCCCCCATGTCGCCGGTCGGCACATCATCATCGAGGACGTGATCGCCGGCACCAGCCGCGCCACCCTGCGGGTCGACGGCGGCAGCGGCATCATCTCGGCGGCGACTGTCGGCGCTCCGGTCGGCGCGACCACAACGACCCTCGGCGCTCGACGCGGTGCCGGTGCCTACGATGCCC